>JBBQVP010000154.1:0-10258 GCA_038211455.1 Burkholderiales bacterium | reverse complement strand
CTGCACCGATCAGGTACACGAGCGGGATCGCGATCCACAGCCGGGTGCAGAACGAAAACGCGATGAGGGCCGCGCCCGCCACGGCAACGGCGACGGGCAACAGGGTGAACAGTCCGCGTACGCTGGGACGCACGGCGAGGTAGACCATGCCGCTGACGGCGCCAAAGCCGGCTGAACTGAGCAGGATGCCCAGGGTGCGCGAATCGCCTCCGTACACCGCCTTGGCAAAGTAGGGCATCAGGGACTGGTACGGCTGGGTCGCAAAACTGGCGGTGGCGAGAAGCAGCAACGCCGCGCGGGTCGGCAGGAACCCCAGCGCCCAGCGGAATCCGGCCGTGAACTGGGTGAGCCAGGCTTCGTTGCGGCGCTCGGAAGCGCGCGAATTCACTTTTACAGCGGCGAGCGCGCCGAGCACGGCCAGGTAGGAGATCGCGTTCAGACCGAACCCCCAGGTCTCGCCGAGCGCAGCAATCACGGTGCCGCCGATCATGGGGCCTACGAACCGCGCGCCGTTCATGATCGTCGACTGCATCGCGATCGCATTGGGCAGGTCAGCCTTGCCCTCCACCATTTCGATCAGGAAGGACTGCCGGCTGGGGCCGTCAAACGAGTTGACCAGGCCGAGTATCAGGTTGCCCGCAACCAGGTGCCAGGCTTCGATATGGCCGGAGGCGACCAGAATGAACATCGTCGTTGATTGCAGCAGGGCGACTGACTGGGTGCAGAACAGGACCTTGCGTTTGGGCAGCCGGTCGATCCAGACCGCGGCGATTGGGGAGAGAACCAGAAAGGGGATCTGCAGTGAAAACGTTGCCAGCCCGAGGAGAAACGCCGAGCCCGATAGCTTGTAGATCAGCCAGCTGGTGGCGATCAGCTGGAGCCAGGTGCCGATCTGGGAGATTCCCTGCCCGAGCATGAACAGGCGGAAACTGCGGTGCCTGAACGCGCGCAGGGAGTGGATCACGTATTTGGCGCCAGCTTTTCGAGTTGGGGTATCAGTTTTTCCAGCGTCGCCTCGAATCCCGCGAGGCGCGCTTTCTCCTGCGCCACCACGGTAGTCGGAGCGCGCGCGACAAAGGCTTCGTTGGCGAGCTTGGCGCGCGCCTTGACCAGTTCGCCTTCCAGCCGCGCGATCTCCTTGCCGAGGCGCTCGCGCTCGGCAGCGACGTCAATCTCGACGTGCAGCATCACACGGAAGTCGCCCGCGACCGCAACCGGCGCCTCGGCCCGCGGGAGCTCGGCGACCGCCTCGAGCTCGGACAGCCGTGCAAGTACCTTCAGGTAGGGCGCGAACTTCGTTATCGTGGCCGCGTCCCCGGTGACGAACAACGGGACGCGCAGCGCCGGCGAAACGTTCATCTCGCCGCGCAGGTTGCGCACCGCGTCAACCAGGCTCTTGAGCAGCGCCAACTCGCGGTCGGCCGCCGTATCTATGTTGTCCGGGTCTGACACGGGGTAGGGCGCAAGCGAAATCGACGCAGTGTTCTTTCTTCCGGCCAGCGGCGCCACGGTCTGCCAGAGTTCCTCCGTGATAAACGGGATCACCGGGTGTGCAAGCCGCAGCACCGCCTCGAGTACGCGCAACAGCGTCCTGCGGGTGCCGCGCTGCTGCGCGGGGCTGCCGTTCTGCAACTGGACCTTGGCGAGTTCGAGGTACCAGTCGCAGTACTCGTCCCATACAAAGCGATAGATCGCGCCGGCAAGGTTGTCGAAGCGGTATTCCTCAAACCCCTTCGCGACTTCGGCCTCGGTACGCTGCAACTGGCTGACGATCCAGCGGTCGGCGAACGAGAGTTCGACGGGCGCGGCATCGTCCGCGCCGCAGTCCTGCCCCTCGACGTTCATAAGGACGAATCGGGTCGCGTTCCATAGCTTGTTGCAGAAATTCCGGTAGCCTTCGCAGCGGTTCAGGTCGAAGTTGAGCGTGCGCGCGAAGCTCGCGAGAGAAGCGAAGGTGAAGCGCAGCGCGTCTGCGCCGAACGAAGGAATGCCTTCGGGGTAGTTCTTCCGGACATACTTTTCGATCTTCTCCCGGTGCTCCGCGCGCAGCAGCCCGACCGTCGACTTGGCGAGCAAATCCGGGAGTTGTATGCCGTCGATCAGGTCGAGCGGGTCCAGGGTGTTGCCCTTGGATTTGGACATCTTTTGCCCTTCTGCATCGCGCACCAGGGCATTGATGTAGACGTCGCGGAACGGCACCTTGCCGGTAAAGTGCAGCGTCATCATGATCATCCGGGCGACCCAGAAGAAAATGATGTCAAAGCCTGTCACAAGCACCGACGAAGGCAGGAAGGTTTCGAGGTCCCGCGACTTCTCCGGCCAGCCGAGCGAGGAAAACGGCACCAGCGCAGAGGAAAACCAGGTGTCCAGCACGTCGCTATCGCGGCTCAGCTTCCCGCCGTAGCCCTTCGCAGCTGCCTGCTGGAGCGCTTCGGCCTCGCTGCGCGCAACGTAGATATTGCCGGCTTCGTCGTACCACGCCGGGATCTGGTGCCCCCACCACAGCTGGCGAGATATGCACCAGTCCTGGATGTTCTCGAGCCAGTGGTTGTAGGTGCTAGTCCAGTGCTCAGGATAGAACCTGACCTCTCCCTTCGCGACGGCTTCGAGCCCGCGCGCGGCGAGCCCCTCGGTCTTGACAAACCACTGGTCGGTGAGCATGGGTTCGACCACCACACCGGTGCGCCCGGATTTCGGCACCATCATCTTGTGCGGCTCGGCCTTGACGAGGAACGCGTCGCGCTCGAGTTGCGCGACCACGGCCTTGCGCGCCGCATAGCGGTCCATGCCGCGGAAGGCCGCCGGACCGTTGTCGTTGATCTTCGCATCCAGCGTGAAGATCACGATCAGCGGCAGGTTGTGGCGCATTGCCGCGCCGTAGTCGTTGAAGTCATGCGCGCCGGTCACCTTGACGCAGCCGGTGCCGAAATCGCGCTCGACGAAATCGTCGGCGATGATCGGGATGGTGCGCTCGCACAGCGGCAGGATGACGTGCTTACCGATGAGGTGCCGGTAGCGCGGGTCTTCGGAGTGCACGGCGACCGCACCGTCGGCAAGCATGGTTTCGGGCCGGGTGGTTGCGATCGTCATGCCGCGCAGGGTGACCGGATTGCCATCCTGGTCGGTGGACGCCTGCGGCCCGTCGACAAACGGATACAGGATCTGCCACATCGTCCCGATGGTTTCTTCGCTGTCGACCTCAAGGTCGGACACGGCCGTGCCGAGCACGGGGTCCCAGTTGACCAGGCGCTTGCCGCGGTAGATCAGGCCCTCCTCGAACAGGCGCACGAACACCTCGACCACCGCGTGCGACATCCTGCCGTCCATCGTGAAATACCCGGCTTTCTGTCCGTCTGCATCGGCGTAGGGCCAGTTGGCAGCGGCACCCAGTCGGCGCATCTGGCGCGTAATGGTGGACCCCGATTCCTGCTTCCACTCCCAGACGCGCTCGACGAATTTTTCGCGTCCCAGGTCGTGGCGGGTCTTGCCCTGCGCCTCCAGCTGGCGCTCCACCACGATCTGGGTTGCGATGCCCGCGTGGTCGGTGCCGACGACCCAGTTGGTATTGAAGCCGCGCATCCGGTGGTAACGGACCAGCGAATCCATCAGGGTCTGCTGGAACGCGTGCCCCATGTGCAGCGTTCCGGTGACGTTGGGCGGGGGCAGCTGCACGCAGTAGGCCGGCCGGCCGGGCGCGTCGTCAGCGGCGAAATAACCTTTCGACTCCCACTCTGCGTACCAGCGTTGCTCGATCGCGTGCGGCTCGAAACTCTTGTCGAGGGACATTAAGGGCTTGTCGCGGAAAGGAAAACGGAAGCTGCAGATTATAGCAACCGGCGGCGCGGGCGGCCCGGCGCAATGTGGCGGAAATTACTACAGGTCGCGTGCGCGCTCGTCGAGTACCTTGGCGATTGACGTTGCCACTGCCTCGCGCACCATCTCGCGGACGCGTACCGACAATTCGACGCGCAGGCCTTGCACGGTTTGCTCGAGCAGATCGCCGATCGCGCGACCCAGTCGCTGATCGAGCGACCGGTCAAGTTCGGCCAGCATTTTTTCCAGCACTGAGGATTCGATCCGGGCGACAAGCGCATCCTGGTCCAGGATCTCTGCAGCTTGGACCAGATCGGTATCGATGACCTCCGTCAGCACAGGGATATCCGCTTCGTCAGCCTCTGCCACCGGGGTGGCGGCTGCAGTTGCGATGGGCGGGTCCACATCCGGAAATCCCTGTCCCGGCTCGATCGGGGGCAAGGTGGTGTCGTGAGGAACGCCAGGCAGCGGATCCGCGGCGGCGGCCTGTTGCTGGTGGCGCTTCAGCAGTGCATCGACACGCTGCACCAGGGGATTGAACTCGCTCATCTCAGTTGCGTGTCCCGAGGTCGTGATGCCCGATCTGGTAACCGCGCTCCTTGTAGAACCGGTAGCGGCCGCGGCCCTGCTCGCGCTCCTGGTTTCCCGCGCCGACGATTTCCAGCAGGCGCGCGTAGCGTTCGAAGAACGGCGGGCATTCCCCGGACAGGTTCAGCAGAACGTCGCATTCGGGCGGCTCGGTAGGGCGCGCCGTAATCAGCACCGGGGTCTGCGCGGCCAGCGGGTCCTCGGCGAGGCAGTGCGGAACGAAAGACAGGTGCTGCCAGCTCCAGAGCATGCGGTCCACACGGCTGGCTGTGTCGCGGTCAGGAGTGAATATCAGGAGTTTCTTCCGTTGCGCGTACGCTTTGCCTGCCAACCTGCAGGCCACGGCAAGCCGGTCGTCGGCATTAAAATAGAAATCGATCGAGGTCAAAGCCCGGCGCGCGGGCGTCTGCCGTCGCGTTCCCCACGTTCCCGTTCCCCACGTTCCTTTAGGCGCGCCGTCAACCCTTCACTCCTGCGTGGCGCAACGCGAAGCGCGTGAGCAGCGGCACCGGGCGTCCAGTGGATCCCTTCTCGCGCCCGCTCTTCCAGGCGGTTCCTGCGATGTCGAGGTGCGCCCAGCGCAGTTTCTTGGCGAAGCGCGCGAGATAGCAGGCCGCTGTGACGCTGCCTGCCGGTCGCCCTCCAATGTTCGCCATGTCGGCAAAGTTCGAGCGCAACTGCTCCTGGTAGTCCTCCCAGACTGGCATCCGCCACACGCGGTCCCACGCGTCATCCCCGGCCGATTCGATCTCGGCGGCGAGTTTCTCGTCGTTGGCGAAAAGGCCACTCGCCACATGGCCGAGCGCTATCACGCAGGCCCCCGTCAGCGTGGCGATGTCGACAACGACATCGGGCTCGAAGCGCTCCGCGTAGGTCAGCGCGTCGCACAGTATCAACCGCCCTTCGGCGTCGGTATTGAGGATCTCCACGGTCTGGCCGGACATGGTGGTCACGATGTCGCCCGGCCGGGTGGCGTTGCCGCCAGGCATGTTCTCGCAGGTAGGGATGAGGCCGATGGCGTTCAGCGGAGCGCGCATTCCCGCCAGTGCCCGCATAGTGCCGAACACGCTGCCCGCGCCGGACATGTCGTACTTCATCTCGTCCATCTCGGACCCGGGCTTGAGCGAGATTCCACCGGTATCGAACGTGATCCCCTTGCCGACGTAGACGATGGGTTTTTGCTTCTTTGCGCCGCCCTGGTACCTGAGGACGATGAGCTTGGGCGGCTGGCGCGAGCCGCGCGTGACCGAAAGCAGCGCGCCCATGCCGAGTTTTTCCATGTCGCGCTGTTCGAGAATCTCCAGTTCTAGCTTGAACTCTCGCGCCAGCTTCTTTGCCTCCTCGGCGAGGTAGGAGGGTGTACAGATGTTCGGCGGCAGGTTGCCGAGGTTTCTTGCCATCGTGCTGCCTTCGGCCGTGGCCACGGCCTCCGCCAATGCGTGCTGGGCCGGGAGAGCGACGGGTGCGCCGATCACGGCGAGCGTTACGCTGTGCAGTGCGGGCGGGTTTGCTTTTTTCTGGGTCTTCAGTGAATCGAAGGTGTAAAACGTTTCATGGAATCCTGCCACCGCCTGGCGCACGTTCCAGGCGAGCGCCCGGCGCGCGACCTTCAGGTCGGCCAGGGCGAGCACGGCGTCTTCGGCGCCCAGGTTTTTGAGCGCGCTGGCCGCCGCACGGATCGCGGCCCGAAATGCGGTTTCCGTGAATTCCTTCTGTTCTCCCAGGCCGACCAGCAGGATCCGCTTGGCGGGGACGCCGGCAACTAAATGCAGGAGCAGCGTGGATCCTGTGCGGCCGGAGAGGTCTCCGTGCCGCAGCACCGTCGAAATCCGGCCGCCGGCCGCCTTGTCTACCGACTGGGCCGCGCGTGTGAGGAGGCAGTCCTGCCAGACGCCAAGGACGAGGCAGCCCGTCTTTTTCTTCTCGGGGCTGAGTGCTTTTATGCTAAATTCCATCGAAGATTCCTTGATCGCCTGTGCATGTGAATCGTAGCTCCGATCTTCGCACGATTCCCTCAATGCCGGATACAGGCGCCCGTCCTGAACCCAGTTGCGTGCGCGCCGGCGTGAACCGCCCTGAACGATGATTTTTCACCGTGCCCTGCTGCGCGAGTTTGCGAACCTTGCCGGTGCGGTGTTCATGACGCTGTTCCTGATCTCGCTCACCGTTCGCCTTATCCGCCTGCTTGGACAGGCCGCGGGGGGTAAACTGCCCTCGGATGCGGTCATAGCGCTGCTCGGATTCTTTGCGCTGAATGCGCTCCCGATCCTGCTGTCCCTGACGCTTTTCATCACGATCCTGCTCACGCTGACGCGAAGCTACCGGGATTCGGAAATGGTGATCTGGTTCAGTTCGGGGCTTTCCGTTGCTGCCTGGATAAAGCCGGTGATGATGTTTTCCGGTCCGGTAGTCGTGGTGATTACGGCACTCTCGCTGGTGATCTCTCCGTGGGCCGCGAACAAGAGCGAGGAGTACCGCGTCAGCATCGACAGCCGTGACGAGGTGTCGAGGGTGAGCCCGGGCGTATTCGGCGAATCGACCGGCAAAGACCGGGTGTATTTCGTCGAATCGGTTTCCGGCGACGCGCTCAGCGTGCAGAACGTCTTCGTCAATTCCATGCAGCACCGGCGGCCGGGAATCATGATGAGCAGGCGCGGCCATGTTGAGGTATCGCCGTCCGGTGACCGCTTCCTCGTGCTTCTCAACGGCCAGCGTTACGAAGGCAATCCCGGAGAGGCCGATTTCAGGGTAATGGAGTTCGAGCGCTATGCGACGCGGATCGAAGCAAAGGAAGGTGCGGCGCCGCTGGTGACCCAGAAGAGCCTTTCGACTCTGGCGTTGATCCAGGCGCCGACGCCGACTAACCTGGGTGAGCTTGTCTGGCGCATCGGAGTTCCTATTTCCGCAGTTGTCCTTGCGTTGCTGGCAATCCCGATGAGCTTCGTCAATCCGCGTGCCGGGCGTTCGGTGAACCTGCTCTTTGCGTTGCTCACCTATATGATCTACTCGAACCTGCTGTCGCTTTCCCAGGCGCGCGTGGTCCAGGGGCAACTTTCATTCGGAACGGGTTCGTGGCTGGTGCACGGCGTGATGATCCTGATTCTTGCGCTGCTTTTCGCGCGCAGAATGGGTGGGTTCCGGCTGTGGCGGTGAGGGAGCGCCAGTGAAAACCCTCGAGCGGTATTTTGCGCGCCAGATCTATGCCGCCGTGGCGTTCGTACTGGCGGGCTTCCTCGCGCTGTTCGCGTTTTTTGACCTCGTGAACGAGCTCGGTGACCTTGGCGTGGGGGACTACCACCTGCGTGAGGTCCTGACCTTCGTGGCGCTGTCGGTGCCGGCGCACGCCTATGAGCTCTTTCCGGTAGTCGTCCTGATCGGCACGCTCTATGTTCTCGCCTACCTGGCCAGCAACTCCGAGTACACGGTGATGCGCGCGGCAGGCTTTTCCCCGTTCGATGCCGGCCGTATCCTGATCAAGATCGGGCTCGCATTCGTCGTCGTCACCTTTGTGCTGGGTGAGTGGGTGGCGCCGGCCGCGGAGCAGGCAGCGCAGACGCTGAAGCTGCGCGCGAAAAGCTCGCTGATCGGTCAGGAGATGCGCTCAGGCCTGTGGTTCAAGGACGATCGCTCGTTCATCAACGTGCGCGAGGCAAGGCAGGACAATGCGCTGTCCGGCGTGCGGATTTACGAATTCGACCCGTCCTACCGGCTGGTCCTCGTGCGTGCGGCCGCGCGCGGCGAGTACCGTGGAGGCGGCGTGTGGCGGCTGTTCGATGTGGCGCAGACGGCGCTGACCCCGGAAGGGCCGCAGGTGGCGCGGATCGCCCAGGCCGACTGGCGCACCGCGCTTACACCGGACCTTCTTAACGTGCTGATCGTGGCGCCGGAGCGGATGTCCGCATGGCGGCTGTACAAATACACCCAGCACCTCACGGGTAACAGGCAGAAGACGGAGCGCTACGAAATCGCGATGTGGAAGAAGCTCGTTTATCCAATCGCAACCCTCGTGATGATGGCGCTGGCCCTGCCGTTTGCCTACATGCACGCGCGCGCCGGGCTGCTTGGCGTGAAAGTCTTTCTCGGGATCATGCTGGGAATCCTGTTCCACATGCTGAACAGCCTGTTTTCACATATCGGCCTGCTGCAGAACTGGGCGCCGTTCACGTCGGCGGTGATTCCTAGCGTGGCGTTCCTCGCGGCGGCACTGTCGATGATGTGGTGGGTCGAGCGACGCTAGCCTGGGCTACGCGTATTCCTTCGGACATCACCAGCCGGGTTCCAGCGAGCCTGTCATGCAGGAACTGCCGTTCGGGATCGATGAGCGCCCAGCCCAGACCTACGCCTGACAGGGCGAGCGTGGCAAATGCGAGCAGCGGGCTCCGATGGATGAACGCCCCGATGACGGCCGCCCAGAACGACCCAACCAGGATGCTTGCGAGCAGCAGTCTGACCAGCGCGACCCGGGCCGGGATGCGCGGCCGGTCCGGTACAACCAGCCGGATTCCCCAGGTCTTCATTGCGAGCGTCTGCCCGCCGCGCAGCCAGCACCAGAGGAAATAGGCCGCGAACACGGCTGCAAGGTAAAGCTGCAGCGCGGTCCGCTGCCAGCCCTCGACGACAGCACCTCCGGCCGCGAACTGGAAAAGCCAGGTGGCGATGAAGGCGACCGCGAATAGCAGCGTGCTCTCGTAGAGCATGCTGAAAACGCGTCGTGTGATGCTTGGAGCGCCGCTCACCGGCGGTTCGTTTCGCCGCTCATCTCGCAGGGGCGGTGACGGCGGCGCCCTCCGCCTCTCCGGGATGTGGCGAGGCTGCGAGGGCGGGCGTCGCGGCCTTGGCCTCCCGCTTGCGCTTGCGCGGCTCTATTTTATCGGCCTTCTTGTGCTGCTCGGCGGCCAGCCGTTTTTTGACGTCATCGGGAAGCTTCTGGTATTCCGTCCACTGCTGGCTTACCGTGTCGCGCTTTTCGGGCGGCAACTGGCCGATCTTGCAGTACTGTTCGCGCGCTTTGCGCCGTTCTTCGGGCGTGAGTTTCACCCACGCGGCCATGCGGTTCTGAACCCGTTTCTGGCCTGTGGGCGTCATTTTCGGATAGCGCTTCGCGATGTCCAGCCATTTGGCGCGGCGGGTTGCGTCGAGGCTATCCCACTCGCCGGCAAGCGGATTGAGAATCTGCTGTTGCTGTGGCGTGAGTTCGGACCAGGGAGCATTCTTCTTTGCCGGTGTCGCAGCCAGCGCGGAATACGCAAACATGACCGCGAGCAGCGCCATGCCCGCCTTCAGGAGGCTGCGGCGCAAAAGCCCGGGCGACACGAAAAGCATGGGCGCTTTCAGAGCGTCGGGCGCTTCTGCTTCTTCAACCAGGTCTCGAAGCCCTTGTCGAGAAACGCATCCAGGGGAAGCTCGTCCGTCAGCAGCATCGCGTCGAGTTCAGCAACCTCCGCTGCGCGCAGGTTCTGCTGCCAGCCGCTGATTGCCAGTAACCCCCCAACGAGCACGGCTACCGGCAGGATCAGGCGCAAAGAGAGTCCCGTGAACCCGCCGAAACCGCCCACGAGCGTGTCGGTCCATGCACTTGCTTCAGCCGGTGCGGACAGCCTCTGACGCTTCAGCGCGTGCTCACGCGCCGAACGCAGGCGCGCAAGCGATTTCTCGTCGAGTTGCGCTCCCTGATTCAGGATCTGCCTGACTTTGTTCCCGAACTGTGGCTCGTTCATTGTTGCCTCGATAAATTTAACTTATTCAGAGGGTTATGCCCTTTTTGCGCAATGCTTCCGCCAAAGCATGCGTCGCTCGGGAACAGTGCGTTTTAACGCTACCTTCCGAGCAACCCATGGCCTTGGCGGTTTCCGCGACG
>JBBQVP010000153.1:0-10318 GCA_038211455.1 Burkholderiales bacterium | reverse complement strand
CCAGAAACGCGCGCACATCGGTGATCTCGCCGGCGATCGCAGCGGCCGCAGCCATCGCCGGGCTCGCAAGGTGCGTCCGTACCTCGGGGCCCTGCCGCCCGACGAAATTCCGGTTCGAGGTGGACACGCAGCGCGCCTTGGGCGCGGCCCATTCCTCATTCAGGCCCACGCACATCGAACAGCCGGGTTCGCGCCACTGGAAACCCGCCGCGAGGAACACTTCGTGCAGCCCCTCGGCTTCGGCTTTGCGCTTGACGCCCTCGGAACCGGGAACGATCCAGGCTTCGACGTGCTTGGCAACCTTACGGCCGCGCGCGATCCCAGCCGCAATGCGCAGGTCCGACATGCGCGAGTTTGTGCACGAGCCGACGAAGACGCGGTCGACTTTGGTTCCGGCAATCCGGTCGCCCGCCGACAGGCCCATGTAGGCGAGCGCGTCGGATTTCGACACGTGGCCGGGCTCGGGTATGCGGGCGTCGATACCGATCACGTCCTCGGGGCTGGTGCCCCAGGTGATCTGTGGGGGAAGGGTTGATACCTCAAGCGAGACCTCGGCGTCGAACCGCGCGTCTACGTCCGTAGCGAGCGTTTTCCAGTGCGCGACAGCCGCGTCGTACTGCGCACCTGTCGGGGCGAACCGGCGACCCTTCACGTACTCATACGTCTTTTCATCCGGCGCCACGATGCCGATCTTCGCGCCCAGCTCGATCGACAGGTTGCACAGCGTCATGCGCGCTTCGATCTCGAGCGCGCGCACTGCGCTGCCAGCGTACTCGACCGCGTAGCCCGCGCCGCCTGCCGCGCCGATCTTGCCGATCAGCGCGAGGATCAGGTCCTTCGCGTAGACGCCGCGTGGGATCGCCCCTTCGAGGCTGGCGCGCAGGGTCCGGGGCTTTTTCTGCACGATGGTCTGGGTGGCAAGGATGTGCACCACCTCGCTGATCCCGATACCGAACGCCAGCGCGCCGAGCGCCCCATTGGTGCAGGTGTGGCTGTCGGCGCAGACCACCGTCGTTCCCGGCAGCGTGAGGCCGAGTTCCGGGCCGATCACGTGCAGGATGCCCTGGCCGTCCTCGCCGATGTCGAACATGCGGATGCCCGCTTTCGCGGTTTCGATGCGCAGGGTGTCCATGACCTTGATCGACCACGGGAACGCGCCTCCGGTGCGCCCGGGCGCAGTCGAGATGACGTGGTCCGCAGTGGCGAAGTTGAGCGAGGGGGTGCGCACCGGCAAACCGCGCGCATGCAGCGTCGGGAATCCGCGGCTCACGCACAGCTCGTGCAGGTAGTGCCGATCGACGTGCAGCAGCGACACGCCGCCACCGAGGTCCGCGACCACGTGCTCTTCCCAGATCTTGTCCAGCAATGTGCGGCCCATGCTCAGCCCTCCACGTGTTTTTTCTCGAACGCCCAGATGTCCGGGAATCCCGCGATGTCGTGCATCCGGTTCATCTCCCATGTCGGCACCGGGCTGCCGAGCGTGCTGCCGTGCTCTGCGAGGTACTGGTACGCGGATGACAGGGCCGCGCACGCGGCCGCCATCCCGACGCTCGGGTAGATCGCGATCGAAAAGCCGGATGCGATCAGCTTGTCGCGCGCGATTTCGGGCGAGCGCCCGCTCGGCACCATGTTGGCCAGCAGCCAGACGCTGCCCGCGAGCTCGGCGCCCACCTGCGCGAACTCCTGCTCCGTTTCCGGCGACTCGACGAAGACGATGTCGGCGCCCGCGTCGGCGAAGGCCTTGCCGCGCGCGATCGCCGCGTCGATGCCGTGCGCGGTGCGCGCGTCGGTGCGCGCAATCACGAGAAAGTCCTTGCTGCGGCGCGACTCGACCGCGACCTCGATGCGTTTCAGCATGTCCTTCAGCGGCACCACGCGGCGATTCGGCGTGTGCCCGCATTTCTTCGGCATTTCCTGGTCTTCGATCTGGATGGCCTGCACGCCTGCGGCTTCGTAGCCACGCACGGTCTCGCGGATGTTGATCAGCCCGCCGAACCCGGTGTCGGCATCCGCAATCAGGGGCCGGGAGACGCCGCCCGCAATCGTGCGCGCGCGCTCGACCATGTCGCGGTAGGTCACCAGGCCCGCGTCCGCGAGGCCAAGGTGCGAGACCGAGACCCCGTAGCCGGTCATGTAGAGCGCCTTGAAGTCCATGCGGTCGGCGATGCGCGCCGAGAACATCTCGAATACGCCGGGCGCGGTGATGAATTCCCCCGCGGCGAGCATGCTGCGCAGGCTGTTCATCGGCTGCGCCATCTACTGATGGTGTTCATGGAACCTCTCCCCTGTGTTGATGCGGAAGATCCTGTCGGCGCGCGACGTCTCAGCGTGGATAGGAGCCGTTGTTGCAGTCGAGCGTGGTGCCGTTCACGTACTCGGGCGAGGCCGAGCCCAGCCACAGGATCGCTTCGGCTACTTCCGCAGGCCGCGCCGCGCGGGCCGAATACACGCTGCGGGTCACCATGTCCTTTCGCGACTGCGGAAGCTGCTCGTACATGTCGGTATGGGTCGGGCCAGGCGCGACCGCATTCACCAGCACGCCGTGGCGCCCGAGTTGCGCGGCCCAGCTCTTGGTGAGATTGAGCAGGCCCGCCTTGGTGATCCCGTACCAGAGGTCCGGATGGCCGGTGAAGGCCGCCACCGAGCCGACGTTGACGATCCGTCCCTGCTTGCGTTCCACCATCCCGGGCGAAAGCGCGGTGATCAGCGCCACGGGGGCTTCGAGGTTGACGGCGATGATCTCGCGCTTGTGCGCTTCGGGAATCGCATCGTAGGCCTCGCAATACAGCACGCCCGCATTGTTCACCAGGGTGTGCACGTCGCCGAACGTCGCGCCCAGCGTCGCTGCCATCGCTGCGATCCCGGCGATGCCGGTGAGGTCGTATTCGACGCGCGTCACTTCACCGGTCGCGTCGAATTTCGAGAAGTCGCGGTCGAGCGCGATCACCCGCCAGCCCGCACCGAGGAACGCGCGCGTGGTCGCCAGGCCGATGCCGCGCCCGGCACCCGTGATCAGTGCGGTGCGCACTTGCGTATGCTCAGAGGCCGGGCATCGAGAACCCGGCCGCTTTCAGGCCGGTGATCACCTGGCCTTCGTGCTCGGCGGAAAGCTCCGTGAGCGGCGGGCGCACGGTCTTCCACTGCGGGTCGTTGCCGTAGTGGGCGATGATCGCCTTGAGCGCGGGGATCATCGGTACCTTCTGCACGATGTTGCGTGTCGCGGTGATGCCGGCCTGAAGCTTGTCGGCATCCGGGCCGCGCCAGTTGCGGTAGACATTGTCGATCGGGCCGGGGTTCACATTGCCGGTGGCGGTGATGCAGCCCTTGCCGCCGTTGCGCAGGTTGTCCAGCAGGAACACCTCGCTGCCGGCGAAGACGTCGAAGCCGGATTTTGCGAAGTTGTCCAGCATCGCCTTGGTGTTCGACCAGTCGCCCGAGGAGTCCTTCGCGCCCGCGACGATGCCGGGGTACCTGGAAAGCAGTCGCTCGATCAGGCCCATCGTGATCGGCACATTCGACACCGGGGGAATGTGGTACAGGTACAGGCGCAGGCGATCGTCGCCGACGCGCTCGATCACTTCCGCGAAATTCCTGTAGAGCCCCTCGTCGGACACGCCCTTGTAGTAGAACGGCGGCAGCATCAGCACGCCGCCGCAGCCGAGCTTGACCGCGGCCGCGGTGAGCTTTACCGAATCGGTCAGCGCGCAGGCGCCGGTTCCGGGCATCAGCGCCGCGGCCGGCACGCCGCCCTTCACCAGCGCGTCGAGCAGCTCGAGTTTTTCGTCCACCGACATCGAGTTCGCCTCGCTGTTGGTGCCGAACACCGCCAGGCCCGAGCAGCCGTTCTTCAGCAGCCACTTGCAGTGGCGCACGAAACGGTCGGTGTCGGGGGAGAGGTCCTTGCGAAACGGGGTGACGACCGGCGAGAGCACGCCGTTGATGCGCTGGGTTGCGGCCATGGAAGTCGGTTTTCCTTCGGGAACGAAGGCGCAATTATGCGCGCAGGGGGCTGGCTGGCAATATCCGTTTCGCCGCGGGGTAAACTCCGCAACGCACGTTCCCCTCCCTGCCACGGAAGCCTGTATGCCCCACTTTTCCAGCGCGATAAACATCGGCGATCTGCGCGACTGCGCGAAGCGCCGCCTGCCGCGCGCAATTTTCGATTTCTTCGACGGTGGAGCGGAAGACGAAGTCGCGCTGCGCGACAACCGCGCGGCCTGGGAGCGGGTGCGCATCGCCCCCCGGGTCCTGCGCAACGTGTCGAAGATCGACACCTCCTGCGAGATCCTTGGCGGCCCCTCCAAGCTGCCGCTGGTGATCGCGCCCACCGGCGGCATCGGCATCGCCTGGCCGGGTGCCGACCTGGCGATCGCCCGCGCAGCGGCACGCTACGGTGTTCCCTACACGCTGTCGACCACGGCCACCGCGAGCATCGAAGCAGTGGCCCAGGCGAATGGCGACGGCCGCCGCTGGTTCCAGCTGTACGTGCTCTACGACCAGGCGTTCACCGACACGCTGGTGCAGCGCGCCTGGGCCGCCGGCTACGAGGCACTGGTCGTCACGGTCGACCTTCCGGTGGGGGGCAAACGCGAGCGCGATTCCTACAACCGTTTCACGCAGCCGTTCCGCCCGCGCGCGTGGCAGATGCTGGAGGCGCTCACCAAGCCGGACTGGGCGCTGCGGGTGATGGCCAACGGCGGCCTGCCGATGCTCGAGAACCTGCGCGGCTTCACCGCGAAGAAGACCGAGACGCTGGTGTCGATCTCCTCCGCGGTCGGGCAGAACCTGGACGCCTCGTTCGACGATACCGGTCTGCGGCGCCTGCGCGACCTCTGGAAAGGCAAGCTGATCGTCAAAGGCGTGTCGCGCGCTGACGATGCGGCGCGCATCGTCAGCATGGGCGCGGATTGCATCTGGATCTCGAACCACGGCGGGCGGCAGCTGGATGCCTCCCGCGCCACGCTCGATTCACTGCCGGCGGTGCTCGCCGCCGTCGGCGCGAAGGTGCCGGTGCTGCTTGATGGCGGGGTGCGCCGCGGCGTCGACCTCATCAAGGCGCGCGCGCTGGGCGCGCAGGCGGCGTGCGTCGGACGCCCGACGCTGTATGGCGCCTCCGCGGGCGGCGAAGCGGGTGCGATGCGCGCGCTTGCCATCCTCGCAGACGAGCTCGAGCGCAACATGCAGTTGTGTGGCACGCGCACGATCGACGAGATCGGCCACGAACTGATTGCCGGCCCAGCACGATGAGCAAGGATCTGCCCGTCCTCGTTTCAGGTGGAGGCATCGGCGGTCTGGCCGCCGCGCTCGCGCTCGCGCGCAAGGGATTCAAGGTCGAGGTCTTCGAGCAGGGCGCCGAATTCCGGGAGATCGGCGCCGGGATCCAGCTCGGGCCGAACGTCTACCGCATGTTCGAGGCACTCGGACTGACCGAGTCGATCGAGCGCTGGTCCGCGCACCCGGAAAACCTCGTGATGATGGACGCGCTCACCGGGGAAAAGGTTGCCAGCCTGCCCGTGGGCGGTGACGCCTACCGGCAGCGCTTCGGTGGCTACATGTACGGCGTGATCCATCGCGGCGACCTGCACCAGGTGTTCCTGGATGCCTGCGCGGCCGAGCCGAACGTCGAACTGCACGTCGCGAGGAAAGTGCTGCGCTACGAGGACCACGGCACGCGCGTGGTGCTGCAGCTTGCCGGCGGCGATGCGATCGAGGGTTGCGCGCTGATCGGCTGCGACGGCCTCTGGTCGGCGGTCCGCCAGCAGATGCTCGGCGACGGCGCGCCCCGCGTGTCCGGACATATCGCCTATCGCGCGGTGCTGCCGCGCGCAGAGGTGCCGGACGACCTGTGGCAGAACAACGTCGTGCTGTGGGCCGGCCCGAAGACCCACCTGGTGCACTACCCGCTGCGTCGCGGCGAGTTGTACAACCTGGTCGCGGTGTTCCACAGCGACCGCTACGAGGAAGGCTGGGACGTGTTCGGCGATACCGACGAGCTCAAGCGCAAGTTTGCCGACGAGCAGCCCGAGGTGAAGCGGCTGCTCGACAAGATCAACGCCTGGAAGATGTGGGTGCTGTGCGACCGGGAACCGATCCGCGAATGGTCCAAGGGTCGGGTGACGCTGCTGGGCGATGCCGCGCACCCGATGCTGCAGTACCTTGCGCAGGGCGCCAACATGGCGATCGAAGACGCGGTGGTGCTTGCGGCCTACGCGGAAATCACGGGCGGGGATTTCGCTTCCGCATTCCTCAGATACCAGGAAGCGAGGTACCTGCGCACGGGACGCGTGCAGATGACGGCGCGCTACTATGGCGACATCTACCACGCCGCCGGCGTGGTGCGCGAACTGCGCAACCAGTGGCTGGCCGAACCCTCCGCCGGCCCGCCCGGCCAGGCCATGGCCTGGCTTTACAACGGCATCACGATCCCGAAAACCTAGGACCAGAATCGCGGGGAGGTCAAAAGAGGGGGAGGTTAAAGGAGGGGGGCGACAGCCCCCCTCTTTTGTCACTTTGTCACTTGGTGATCTCCAGCAGTTCGACCTCGAACACCAGCGTCGCGCCGGGCTTGATCACCGGCGGCGAGCCGCGGTCGCCATAGGCCAGGGCAGCCGGGCAGACCAGCCGGCTCTTGCCGCCGACCTTGATCTGCTGCACGCCTTCGGTCCAGCACTTGATCACGCCGCCCAGCGGAAACGTGGCCGGCTCGCCGCGCTTCACCGAACTGTCGAACACCGTCCCGTCGATCAGTGTGCCGTGGTAGTGGACCTTGACCGTGTCGGCCGCAGACGGCATTTTTCCCGTGCCCTCCTTGATCACCGTGACGATCGCGCCGGAAGCGGTTTTCTTCGCCCCGGCTTCAGCCGCCGCTTTCGCCAGGAAGGTCGCACCCAGTGCTGATTCCTTCTTGGAAATCGTCTCGGCGCGCGCTTGTGCCATGGGCTGGATTTTCGGACCCCAGGTCTGCATCTCAACCTTGAGCGGGCGCTTGAGCACGCCGTCCGCAAGGCCTGCCTTGACGAATTCGATCTCTGCCGCGGTCAGCGAGAAATCGCCCAGCGACTGGCTCATGGCGACGCCGAGTGCATACAGGGTTTTCTGCGTGTCGTTGGCCGGGTCCGCGGCGAATGCGGGGGTAACGGCAAGGCCAACGCACAGGACGGCGGACAGGCCGGAGTGGAAGAATCTCATGGGGGTTCCTTGGATGATGGTGTGATTCGCACCCGGCAGGCCCGTGGCCATGGACCGGAAACGCTGCGCGCATTCTATCCATTCGGCGTGTTGCTGCGCGTGCGAAGGTGCCGGTTGTCTCAAGACTGCTACAAAGTGTTACACGGAATCATTGCCGGCCAATGGCGTGAACCGCTATAAAGCCGGATCAGTGTCCCGCGCCACGGGCGCGAAACCCGGAAGTCCCGAACATGCCTGAATCACAAGCCGCAGGAACCCGTAAAAACCGCAGGGGACGCTGGATCTGGCCGGTGCTGGTCATTCTGGTTGCCGCAGGCGCAGGGGCCGCTTACTACAAATATGGTCTGCCACAGGGCGCAAATCCTGCGGCAAGTGATGCCGCAAAGCCCGGCCCGGGCAAAGGCAAAGGAAAGGGCAAGGGCGGATCCGGTCCAGGCGGCCTGGCGATGCCGGTGATCACGGCGCCCGCGAAGACAGGGGAGGTCAACGTCATCCTCTCCGGCCTGGGCACGGTGACGCCGATTTCCACGGTGGTGGTGAAAAGCCGGATCGACGGGCAGTTGATGCGCGTCGCCTTCAAGGAAGGCCAGGTGGTGCGCGCGGGTGACCTGCTGGCGGAAATCGATTCGCGTCCCTACCAGGTGCAGCTCGCCACCGCTGAAGGGCAGATGGCGCGCGACCAGGCGCTGCTGAAGAACGCGCGCATCGACCTGGAACGCTACCGCATCCTGCAGCAGCAGGATTCGATCGCCAAGCAGCAGGTCGATACCCAGGAGGCGCTGGTTCGTCAGCACGAGGCGACGGTCAAGATCGACCAGGCGGCCATCGATACCGCCAGGCTGCAGCTTTCCTATTGCCGGATCACAGCGCCCGTCGGCGGGCGCCTCGGACTGCGCCAGGTCGACGGCGGCAACATGGTGCGCGCGGGGGACGCCAACGGGCTGGTCGTGATCACGCAGTTGCAGCCGATCGCCGTGGTGTTCGCGATTCCCGAGGACAGCCTGCCGCCGGTCATGGCCAAGCTGCGCGCCGGCGCGAAACTGTCGGTGGACGCCTACGACCGCGCCGACAAGATCAAGCTCGCCAGCGGCATGCTGCTGACCGCCGACAACCAGATCGACCCGGCCACGGGGACGGTCAAGCTCAAGGCGCAGTTCGCGAACGCGGACAACGCGCTGTTCCCCAGCCAGTTCGCCAACGTGCGCATGCTGGTGGACGTGAAGCGCGACTCGATTTTGGTCCCGGGCGCTGCCGTGCAGCGAGGGACGCCTGGAACCTATGTCTACGTCGTCAAACCCGATAGCACGGTGAGCGTGCGCAAGGTGCAGCTTGGGCCGGTGCAGGGCGAGTTGGTGGCGGTCGAATCCGGGCTCGCGGCGGGCGAGCAGGTGGTGATCGACGGCGCCGACAAGCTGCGCGAAGGCGCGAAGATCGAGGCGACCACGGCCGAGGCGCGCGCGGCGGTAACTGCACCGCGCAAAGGCGGGGCCGAGGCCGGCGCCAGGACCCAGGGCGGCGGGCCGGAGCTCTCCCCCGAGGCGAGGCGCAAGCGCTGGGAGGCGATCAACGCCCGCATCGAGGCCGGCGAGTTCGGCGAGGAAGTCAAGAAAATGTCGCAGGAGGACCGCATCAAGTACATGCTCGAGTTGCGCCGCCAGCGCCAGGCCGGCGGCGGCTGACATCAGGCATCCGGCGTGAACCCCTCGCGCATCTTCATCCTGCGGCCGGTGGCGACCTCGCTGTTCATGGTTGCGATCATGCTTGCCGGCCTCATCGCCTACCGCGTGATGCCGATTTCCGCCCTGCCCGAAGTCGACTACCCGACCATCCAGGTGGTGACGCTCTATCCGGGGGCGAGCCCGGACGTGATGACCTCGTCGATCACCGCGCCGCTGGAGCGCCAGTTCGGCCAGATGGCGGGCCTCAACCAGATGTCCTCGACCAGTTCGGGCGGCGCCTCGGTGATCACGCTGCAGTTCAGCCTCGCGCTGAGCCTGGACGTGGCCGAGCAGGAAGTGCAGGCTGCGATCAATGCCTCGGGCAACCTGCTGCCCTCCGACCTGCCCGTTCCGCCGATCTACGCCAAGGTCAACCCGGCCGACACACCGATCATCACGCTCGCAGTCACCTCGAAGACGCTGTCGCTGCCCAAGCTGCAGAACCTGGTGGACACGCGGGTGGCGCAGAAGCTCTCCCAGCTCTCCGGCGTGGGACTGGTGAGCCTGGCCGGCGGGCAGCGGCCGGCGGTGCGCATCCAGGCCAACCCCAAGGTGCTCGCGGCCTACGGACTTTCGCTGGACGACCTTCGCACTGCGATCGCCGCCGCCAACGTCAACCAGGCGAAGGGCAGCTTCGATGGCCCGACGCGCGCCTCGACGATCGATGCCAACGACCAGCTTCGTTCGGCCGACGAGTACCGCAACCTGATCGTGTCCTACAAGGGAGGCCGGCCGGTGCGCCTGTCGGATGTGGCCGAGGCGGTCGACGATGCCGAGAACGTACGCCTCGCGGCCTGGGCGAACGAGTCTTCGGCCGTCCTGGTGAACATCCAGCGCCAGCCGGGCGCGAACGTGATCGAGGTGGTCGACAGCATCAAGAAGCTGCTGCCCCAGCTGCGCTCGACCCTGCCCGGTTCGGTGGATGTCGCGCTGCTGACCGACCGCACGACGACGATCCGTGCCTCGGTGCGCGATGTCAAGATGGAACTCGCGCTGGCGGTCGCGCTGGTGGTGCTGGTGATCTTCCTGTTTCTGCGCAACGGCCCGGCGACCGCGATCCCGAGCATTGCGGTCCCGGTGTCGCTGATCGGGACTTTCGGCGTGATGTACCTGGCCGGCTTCAGCATCAACAACCTCACGCTGATGGCGCTGACCATCGGCACCGGGTTCGTGGTCGACGACGCGATCGTGATGATCGAGAACGTGTCGCGCTACATCGAGGGCACCGAGGATTCGCCGCCGCTTTCGCCGCTCGAAGCGGCGCTGAAGGGCTCCGAGCAGATCGGGTTCACGATCATCTCGCTGACGGTCTCGCTGATTGCGGTGCTGATCCCGCTGCTCTTCATGGGCGACGTGGTCGGCCGGCTGTTCCGCGAATTTGCGATCACTCTCGCGGTGGCGATCCTGATCTC
>JBBQVP010000152.1:0-10322 GCA_038211455.1 Burkholderiales bacterium | reverse complement strand
CACATGGTCGAGCATTTTGCCGAGCAACCCGAATTCATCGCCCTGCTCGCAACCGAGAACATTCACAAGGCACGTCACATCCGCCAATCGGCGGTCATCCGCGGCATGTACAACCCGCTCAAGGCGACCATGCAGAGGGTGCTGCGCGAGGGCCAGGCCCAGGGCGTGTTCCGTCCGGATGTGGACTGGGTCGACCTTTACATTTCGATCTCGGGGATGGCCTCGTACTTCGTGTCGAACCGCTACACCCTCTCGTACGTGCTCGGGGTCGACCTGTCGAAGCCCGGACGCGTCGCGCGGCGCGTCGAGCACGTGCCGGAAATGGTGCTGGCCTATCTGTGCACGAGGCCGGGGAAGCCGCCGGCACGCGCGCGGCGGCGCTAGCGGGCCGCCGCACCTCCGGAACGCGAGACTGACAAAACTGCTGCGACGATCCCCTGGTAGCCGGTGCAGCGGCAGATCACGGCAGACATCGCGTCGCGCACCTCCTCTTCCGTCGGGGAAGGGTTGACGTTCAGGAAATCGATTGCGGTAATCAGCATCCCCGGAGTGCAGAAACCGCACTGCAGCCCATGGAACTTGCGGAATGCCTCCTGTAGCGGGTGCAGCGTGGCGCCGCTCGCGAGGCCCTCGACCGTGACCAGTTCGGCCCCGTTGGCCTGTACCGCCAGCGTCGTGCAGGAGCGCGCCGCCTCTCCGTTGAACAGGATCGTGCATGCTCCGCAGATGCCGTGCTCGCATCCGGCGTGCGTTCCGGTCAGGGAAAGGTCTTCGCGCAGGAAATCGACTAGCAGCTTGCGCGGCTCGCAGCGACCCTCGCGCGGCACGCCGTTGACGGTCAGGCGAATATCGACAAGGTCCGTCATGCGGCTCTCCAAAGATATCTCGGGCATTTGAGTCGATTCAATGTGCGCGCTCCGGCATGCCGGCACAACGCGCCAGCGCACGACCCACGAGGACCGAGACCAGGTGCCGCCGATAATCGGCGGAAGCGTTCGGGTCAGAAAGCGGATCGACTTCCTCGGCGGCGCGCGCCGCCGCCTGCGCGATTGCCGTCGGGTCCAGCCCGTCGCGCTCGAGAATTTTCTCTGCGCCGCGAAGGCGCACCGGCGCGCCGCCGATTCCGGACGCAACGATGCGCGCGCCAGCACAGCGGTCTGCCTTGCGCTCGACGATTGCAGCGATGCCGACGATCGCGAAATCACCCTTGCGCCGCGCATACTCCTCGATCGCGTATCCCGCACCCGGCGCCATGTGTGGAATCCGTATTTCCGTCAGGATTTCGCCGGCCGCCAGTGTGGTCGTATAGAACGACTCGAACAAGGCTTCCGCGGCGATGGTGCGCCTGCCCTTCGGACCGGTGGCAACCACCTCACCGTCCAGCGCGAGCAGCGCCATCGGAATCTCGGCGCTCGGATCCGCATGCGCTATCGAGCCGCCGAGCGTACCGCGGCTGCGCGTAGGCAGGTGCCCCACCCAGCCGAGCGCCTCGCGCAGCAGCGGCAATTTGCGCGCAACGATCTCCGCGCCCTCTGCGGCGCGCTGGCGCGCCATCGCGCCGATCACTACGCTGTTCGCCTCCTCGCGAATCTGCGCGAGCTCGCCGATGCGACCGAGGTCGATCAACGCGGCTGGCGAGAGGAGGCGAAAATTCAGCATCGGCACGAGACTTTGGCCGCCCGCCAGCGGACGCGCATCGCCGCCATAGCGATCCAGCAGCGCCACGGCCGCATCGAGGCTTTCCGGTGCATGGTAGGCAAACTTGGGGGGCTTCAGAGAAAATCTCCTGCTGAATACTTTTTTGACTGCGAGGAATCGATCCCGGCGCGCTGCGATTTCGCAGGCAAAGCGCCGAGGCCAAAGTACTATAATTGAACCATTCAGTCTAGTAGCCGGCCGGCTCGAAAAGCGGCGCTGCCGGCGACTCCGCGGACATCCTGGCACAAAGGGGAACAGATGGCGCAAACAGCAGCGCAGGGATACGTGGGACGCGCGATTTTGCGACGCGAAGATACGCGGCTTCTTTCCGGGAAGGGCGAATACATCGCCGACATGGTCCTCCCCGGGATGGGTCACGCGGTGTTCATCCGCAGTTCATACGCGCATGCGCGCATCCGTTCCGTGGACCTTTCACGCGCCGCGGCGCTGCCGGGAGTATTGCTGGTGCTCAGCGGCGCAGACCTGCTGCGTGACCTGCCGCCGGTCCAGGACCAGCAGTTGCGCTTGCCGGGAAAATGGAAAACCAGTGTCCCGCACAAGATCTTCGATCCCCGCCAGCCCCTGCTCGCGCACGACAAGGTGCGCCACGTGGGAGAGGCCGTTGCGGTTATCGTCGCCGAGAATCGTTACCTGGCGGAAGACGCGGCCGAACTGGTGGAGGTCGACCTCGAGCCGCTGCCCGCCGTCGTCGATCCGCTCGCCGCCCTGGAAGACGGGGCCGAGATACTCCACGAACGCAACAATACCAACCTGCTCGCCGAGTTCTCGATCGCCAAGGGCGACGTGGCAGCCGCGCTTGCCGGGGCGCCGCACCGGCTGAAGCGGCGTTTCTCCCACCATCGCTATGCGGCGATGCCGATGGAGTGCCGCGGGGTGCTGGCCCAGCATGACCGGCGGACCGACTCGGTGAACGTATGGTCTTCGACCCAGGTGGTCCACTGGGTACGGCGCGAAGTCGCAACCACGCTCGGGATCTCCGAAGCCAGGGTGCGCTGCATCGCGCCGGACGTCGGCGGCGGATTCGGCGGCAAGGGGCACGTCTATCCGGAGGACATTCTCTTGCCGTACCTCGCGCGCAAGCTCGGTCGCCCGGTGAAATGGATCGAAGACCGGCGCGAGCACCTGCAGAGCGCGTGCCATTCCCGCGACCAGCTGCACGACATCGAGATCGGTTTTGATGCCAACGGCCGCCTGCTCGCGATACGCGATGAATTCGTCATGGACTGCGGCGCATGGAACCCGGTCGGCGTGGGTATCCCGTTCAATACGGCGAGCCACCTTGCCGGCCCGTACAAGGTCGGGCACCTGAGCGTGCGGGGCAGGGTCGTCGCGACGAACAAGGTGCCGAACGCCCCGTATCGCGGTGCAGGCCGCCCCGAGGCGGCGCAGGCGATGGAACGCATGATGGACCTGATTGCCCGCCAGCTCGGCCTGGAGCCGGCGGAAGTGCGCAGGCGCAACCTGGTTCGCGCCGAGGACATGCCGTATGCGACCGGCATCCCGTATCGCGACGGGGAGCCGGTGGTGTACGACAGCGGCAACTATCCACTCGCACTGGAAAAGGCGCTGGACACGCTTGGCGGATTGGAAGCCTTCCGTGTACGCCAGCGCGAGGCGCGCAAGGAAGGCCGCTATCTCGGGCTGGGCCTGTGCTCGTACACAGAGGGCACTGGCGTCGGCCCATTCGAGGGCGCCATGGTCCGCATCGACCCGACAGGCAAGGTGTACATGGCTGCCGGCGCCTGCCCGCAGGGCCAGGGCATGGAAACCATCTTTTCCCAGATCACCGCGGATCTCTGGCAGGTGAAGCCGGAGGACGTTGTGGTGTCGCTCGCTGACACGGCCTCGATCCCGATGGGGTTCGGCACGATCGCAAGCCGCTCTACGGTCAACGTCTCCGCGGCGGTGCACTTCGCCAGCCACAGATTGCGCGCCAAGGTGTTCGCGATCGCGGGAAACATGCTCGAATGCGCCGCAGCCGACCTGGAGCTACGCGAAGGCGGGGTTGGAATCGTGGGTATTCCCGGGGTCAAGCTGAGCCTGGGGGAAATCGCGCAGGCCGCCAGGCCCGGGTGGGACAACCAGCGGCCCACGGATGTCGATGCCGGACTCGAAGAGACATATTACTGGGAACCGCCTACCGTGACATGGTCCTATGCCACGCACGCGACCATCGTCGACGTGGACATCGCGCTGGGCAAGGTGAAGGTCGAGCGTTATGCGATTGCGCACGACTGCGGGGTGGTCGTGAACCCGATGCTTGCCGAAGGCCAGATCGTCGGCGGCGCGGTGCAAGGCATCGGCGGCGCGCTGCTCGAGGAAATGCGCTATGACGCCGAGGGGCAGCTTCTCGCCGGCTCGCTGATGGACTACCTCCTGCCCAGCGCCAGCTGCGTACCCGAAATCACGGTCGTCCACATGGAAACCCCGTCGCCGCTCAATCCGCTTGGCGTCAAGGGGCTCGGCGAGGGCGGCGCGATCGGGCCGCCGGTGGCGATCGCCAATGCGGTATGCGACGCGCTGTCCGAGTACGGAATCGAGATCAATGCCACGCCGATCCGGCCCGAGTTGCTGGTGCGCGCGGTGCAGGAAGCGAAAGCACGCACGGCCCCCTCGCCCGCGAAAGGCGCAGCCTCCTAGATCGCTGCGCTCGCGCGCAGTTTCTGCGTCGCCGACAGGTCGAGACTGCCGCTTATCTGGTCGACTTCGACCCCATGGTGCTGCCTCGCGTAGGCAGCACTGATCTTGCCGTTCCACACGTCGTACGCCACGCGCTGCGGATCGCGCTCAAACGGGTTTCCGAATCCGCCCCCGCCCGGCTGCTCATGGACAACCAGGTTGCCCTGCCGCATGTTGCCGCTGGTCTTGGAGGGCAGGGATGTGACGCTTCCGTCGCGTTCCATCAGGTTGCGCGCAGGCGCGGCGGAACTTCCGCCATCCAGCCCATAGGGCAGGAACTTCATCCGGTCGGCGCGTAGCTGGAGAAATGCGTCATCGGCAAGCACGCGGTAGCTGCGCCGGATGCCGAGGCCCCCGCGCCACTTGCCGGCGCCGCAGGAGTCCGCGATCAGTTCGTAGGCTTCGATGCGCACCGGATGGTTCGCCTCGAGCGATTCGACCGGCGTATTGGACAAGTTCTGGGAGGCATTGGTGATCGCTTCGATTCCGTCCGCACCCGGACGGCCCCCCCAGGCACCGCAGATCATGTCAACAATGATGAACGGGCTGTGGTCCGGCCTGCTTCCGGACAGGCACACGACCGTATTGCCGCCTTCGCCGGCCGCCGGGATCCGGTCGGGAACGATCTTCGCAAGCGCTCCGAGCATTGCGTCAAACACACGGTAGCCAGTAAGGGCGCGGGCAGCCACTGCGGCAGGCGGTCGCGGATTGAGCACGGTGCCCAGCGGCGCATTGACGCGAATGCAACGGAACACGCCGGCGTTGTTCGGCACATCCCCCTTGAGCGCGCAACGTATCGAAAGGTAGGCGCAGGAATTGGTGTACGAAACGGTCGAATTGATCGCCGCCCTCACCTGCGGCGCCGAACCCGTGAAATCCACCGACACGCTGTCTTCGTGCACCGTGATCGCAACCTTGATCGGCACGGGGTCAGGTGACAGGCCGTCGTCGTCGATATGGTCGACGAAGGTGAACGTTCCTTTCGGCCAGCCACGGATCTGCTCGCGCGTAAGGCGTTCGGCGTAGTCCAGGAGCTCCTCGAAATAGCGGCGCGCCATGTCTCGTCCGTAGTGGTCGAACAGCTTTCCCAGCTCGCGCATGCCCACCCGGCACGCCGCATACTGCGCCCGCAGGTCGCCCAGGACGAGCTCGGGGACCCGCACATTCAGCCCGATCAGGCGCTCGAGCATCTCGTTGACGCGCCCGCGCTCGTAGAGCTTGACCAGCGGGATGCGCAGGCCTTCCTGGAAAATCTCCGTCGAGTCGCTTGCGTTCGAACCGGGAACCCGGCCGCCGACGTCCGTATGGTGGCAGATCACCACGCAGAATCCCTCGAGCGTATCGGCATGGAAGAACGGCACGAACATGAAGATATCCGGCAGATGCATGCCGCCTTCATAGGGGTCGTTCACGATCACGGCGTCGCCCGGGTGCAGATCGTTTCCGTAGCGGGCGAGCAGCGCCTTCATGGCCTCAGGGATCGCGCCCAGGTGCAGCGCAATCGTTTTTGCCTGGGCCACCATGCGTCCGTGGCGATCGCAGATTGCAGCCGAATAGTCCATCACGTCCTTGACGATCTCTGACCGCGCCGTGCGGATCACCGTGTAGGCGACCTCGTCGACGATCGCGTCCAGGCCGTTCTTGATGACGGAGAACGTGATCGGGTCGATGGCCGGAGTTTCGGTCACGGGGTTGGCTGCATTCATGCGTCTATCTCCACGATCAGGTTGCCGATCTCATCGGCTCTTGCGCGCGCGCCGGGGGGCACCACGACCGTGGTGTCGTAGGATTCCACGATCAGCGGGCCGTCGCGAAACTGCAGCCCCACTTCGCCGCGCGCCACGACAGGTGTCTCGACGAAAGGTGCGTCCCGCTCGAAGCTTACCCGGCGCGCGCCGTGCAGGCCCGCGACGGCGGAATCCTCGAGCCGGACACTGTCGAATGCCAGCCGGTTCGGGCGATGGCCGCGCGCGGCGAGCCGCAGATTGACGAGTTCCAGCGGCTCGTCGCTTGAATAGCCGAACGTGCTCTCGTAGGCGCTCTGGAAATCCTCGCGCAGCGCGGCCAGCACGGCCGTATCGAGCGTGTCGCTGCGCAGCCGCACCGAGAGTTCCGAAGACTGGCCGACATAGCGCAGGTCCGCCTTGAGCTCGAAGCTCGCGGCTTCGGCAGAGTACCCTTCCGCCGCGAGCGTCACCAGCCCGTGAGAGCGCAGTTCGTCGGCGATGCGCTGCAGTGCTTGCGGGGAAACGCGATCCAGCCGCCTCAGCACGGCGCGCAGCAGGTCATGCTCCACGTCCGCCGTCAGCATCCCCGCAGCGCAGAAAACGCCCGCCATCACCGGCGCCACCACGCGGCGGATTCCCAGGATGCGCGCGACGTCCACCGCGTGCACGGGACCGCCGCCACCGAAAGCGACCAGGGTCAGGTCGCGCGGGTCGCGGCCACGCTCGACGGTGACCGCGCGTATCGCCCTGGCCATGTTGATGTTGGCGATCTGGCGCACGCCGTGCGCGGCTGCATACGGGTCTAGGCCGAGCGGCAAACCGACATGCTGCGCAATCGCTTCGTGCGCGAGTTTCAGGTCCACCAGCAGGCTGCCCCCCGCCAGGGCGACAGGGTTCAGGAAACCCAGGACCATGTTGGCGTCCGTCACCGTGGGGCGATCGTTGCCGAGCCGATAGCAGGCCGGGCCGGGAGTGGCGCCCATCGATTCCGGGCCGACATGCAGCAATCCGCCGGAATCCACACGAGCGACAGAGCCGCCGCCGGCACCCACTTCCGCGATGTCGATCGCGGGCACCTTGAGCATGTAACCGCCGCCCTTGACGAAGCGGCTGGGCGAGGAAATGCCGTCGCGGAACTCGTATTCGTTGGTGATTGCAGGCATGCCGCCGTCGATGATCGCAGCCTTGGCCGTGGTGCCGCCCATGTCGAACACGATGGCGTCGCGATCGCCGGTCACCTGGCCCAGGCAGGCCGACCCGGTGACGCCGCCTGCGGGGCCGGAAGCGACCGCAAACACCGGCTTCTCGCTGGCCGTCGTGACGCCCATCATCCCGCCGTTGGACGCCATCACCTGGATGGGCGCCGTGATGCCGATTGCGGCAAGGTCGCGGCGCAGCCTGGAAAGATAGCCGCGCATGGCCGGCAGGATGTACGCATTGACTACCGTGGTGCTGGTGCGCTCGTATTCGCGCATTTCCGGAAGGACCTCGCACGAAGCCGTGACCACCAGATCCGGAAACTCGGCCTCCAGGATGCGCTTCGCGGCCAGTTCGTGAACCGGGTTCGCATAGCTGTTGATGAAGCAGACAGCCACTGTCTGGACGCCCTCGCGCAGGAAAAAGTCGCCAGCGGCGCGCACTTCCGCAGGATCGAGCGCGCGCACCACGCTTCCGTCTGCCGCCAGGCGCTCGTCCACTTCCAGCCGGTAGCGGCGCAGCGCCAGCGGCTCGGGCTTGGTCCAGGCCAGGTCGAACATGGTCGGCGTGCGGATCCTCCCGATCTCCACCACGTCCCGAAAGCCGCGTGTGGTCAGTACTCCGGTGCGCGCGCCGGTTTTTTGCAGGATCGTATTGGAGGCAACCGTCGTGCCGTGCACGACCTCGATAACCGCGCCTGGCGCCACGCCCAGTTCGGCAAGCAGGCTGCTTATTCCCTGGACGACGGCGCGACCCGGGTCATCCGGTGTGGTCGACGCCTTGCGTATGTGCAGCCTGCCATCCGCGCGTTGCAGAACGATATCCGTGAATGTCCCGCCGATATCGCACCCGACACGTACGGCATCGCCGGGAAGCGGCACCGGATCGGCCGTAGCCATGCCTGAAGTACTCAATGCGCTCTCTCCGCTGAGGCGCCCCGGTGTGGCATGCCTGTGTGGCAAGCGCTTGGGCCGGGCGCCATTGAAGTAACCCTTATTGAACCAAACGGTTCATCAGCCCAATGCTTGTCGGATTGGCGCGGCTTGTCAAGCAGACCGGCCGAAGCGGCGCACCGCGCGCGCCGCGAACCGCCTACCGTTCCGCGTTTGCCAGCAGTTCGGTGATGCGACGATTGTTTCGCCGCTGGGCGATATCGAGTGCGGTAAGGCCGCCAGCATCTCGCGCGCCCAGATCGAGGCCGCGTGCGGCAACATAGAGTTCGACAGCAAGCGCGTCGTCGCGCTTGATTGCGTCGAGGAACTGAACCTGGTCGTAGTAGCGCAAGCCCATCGAAGCGAGGTCCTTGCGTGCCTGGAGTTCTGCGTCCGGACTGGAGAGACTCCTGCCACCGTTGCGCGCACGCTCCCTGCGCGCGATCGTAGCAAAGTCGTTCGCCAGTGCCCGGACGGTACCCCGGTATTGCGGCGGCATGTCCTCAAACACATTGCTCATCAGGTCACCTGCGAGCCTGTTCGCCTCGGGGTTGCCGCCCGAGAGCATGCCGTCGATCTGCTTTTCGACTACGCGCGGATCGTTCGATTGCGCCGCAACGTGCACGACCGACTGTACCAGCGACAGAACACGCCCCATCAGGGCCCAGTCTTCGTCGTCACCCTCCGAAGCCAGGGCCTGTCCCGCGCTGACGAACATCACGCCGAGCAGGATTGTTCTGATTGCACGCATGGCCTTCTCCCAGCATTAAAGGATTCCATATTAACGCCGCAGCACGGTCCGGGTTGACCATCCGTTCGTTGCGCAATCGTAACGCCATGAAATGGCATAATATTCGCGCACGTTACCCCCCCTCTCACGCGACGCGCCACAACACCGGTACAGCCCCGCATGTCCACGATCCCGCAGCCCGAAGCTTTTGTCCGTTGGTTCCGGCAGACCGCGCCCTATCTGCACGCGTTCGGCGGCCGTACGTTCGTCATCGCGTTTGGCGGGGAACTCGTCACAGACCGCGCCCGCTTCATTCACTTTGTGCAGGACATCAATCTCCTCGCGGCGCTCGGCATCCGGCTGGTCCTCGTGCACGGCGCACGGCCGCAGATCGACGCCGAGTTGAAGGCCAACGGCGTGCGCTCGCGATATTCGAAGGGGTTGCGAGTTACCGACGAGGCGGCGCTGCTTGCGGTAAAGCATGCCGCCGGCGCATTGCGCGTGGATATCGAGGCACTGCTGTCACAGGGCCTGCCGAACTCCCCGATGGCCGGCGCGGACATACGCGTTGCCTCCGGCAACTTCATCACGGCAAAGCCAATCGGCGTGGTAGGCGGCGTGGATCTCCAGTTCACAGGGGTGGTGCGCAAAGTGGATACGGTCGCGATCCGGCGACGGCTCGAGGCCGAGGAAATCGTGCTTGTGCCGCACATCGGGTATTCGACGACCGGGGAAGTTTTCAATCTCGGCTGGGAGGATGTGGCCGAAAGTGTCGCGATTGCGCTGAAGGCAGACAAGCTGCTGCTCTTTTCCGACTGGCTGCCGACCGACAAGAAGGGCGCGGTGCTTGCGGAACTTACTGCAGAACAGGCCGAAGCCATGGCTGGCAAGAGCGGCCTCGCGCCAGCCAGCGCGCGAACGCTGCGCTGCGCCCTGCGCGCGCTTGCCGCCGGCGTGGAGCGCGCGCACCTGCTCTCGCGCCGGGTGCTGGGGTCGATGCCGCTCGAGCTCTTCACCCATTCAGGCGTCGGCACGATGATTACCGCCGACCCGGTGGAGAAAATGCGGACCGCGCGGATCGATGACGTACGCGGCATCATCGCCCTGATCGAGCCGCTCGAGGCCGAGGGCACGCTGGTCAAACGCAACCGCGAGCTGCTCGAGCGCGAGATCGGAAATTTCATCGTGGTCGAGCACGACGGCGTGATCGTCGGTTGTGCGGCCCTGTATGCGTTCCCTAAGGCGAAGAGCGCCGAGTTCGCATGCCTTGCGGTCGCGCCAGAGTATCGTGACGCGGGCTATGGAGAGCAGCTGCTCTTCGCCTGCGAGCAGCGGGCC
>JBBQVP010000151.1:0-10382 GCA_038211455.1 Burkholderiales bacterium | reverse complement strand
GGCTTTCTTTATAGGTTACACGAAGTAGTTAATACTCTAGAATCTTGCGCATATGGAAGGCAGTGCATAAGTGCAAAAAAGCAACGTGCAGCATCCGATCAGGCGATGCATGCAAACAGGAGACGGAGATGGCTCAGAGCTCGACGAAACTTAGCAGGCGAAATTTCCTTGTTGCCGTGGGTGCAGGAGGGGCCGCAACGGCTGCCACACTCGCGGTCAAGCCGGCTGCGCAGGTACAAGCCGCCACCAGCGGGACCGGCAAGCGCGCGACACGCGGCTACGTCGCGTCGGAGCACGTCAACAGCTACTACAAGACAACCAAGGTCTGAGGAGTCACGCCATGCTGCTCACCAGGAAATCCGCTGGAGGCGCGCACGCGTCCTCTTCTTCCCAGTCCCGCCTGTCGCGTGGCCTTTCCAACGCGCTCGGCAAGACGATCGACCGCCGCACGTTCCTCAAGCGCTCGGGGCTGTCGGTCGGCGCAGGCGCGTTCGCCGCGCAGCTTCCGTTCAACATGATCGGCAAGGCCGAGGCCGCGGATGCGCCTGCCGGCAAGGTGGAAATCAAGCGTACGGTCTGCACGCACTGCTCGGTAGGCTGTTCGCTCGATGCCGTAGTCGAGAACGGCGTCTGGGTGCGCCACGAGCCGGTGTTCGATTCGCCGATCAACATGGGCGCGCACTGCGCCAAGGGCGCGGCGATCCGCGAGCACGGCATCACCCATGATTCGCACCGCCTCAAGTACCCGATGAAGCTCGAGGGCGGCAAGTACAAGAAGATCTCCTGGGACCAGGCGTACAAGGAAATCGGCGACAAGCTGCTTGCGATCAAGAAGGAATCCGGCCCCGATGCGCTGTTCGTGGTGGGGTCGAGCAAGCACAACAACGAGCAGGCCTACCTGATGTGCAAGTGGGTGCGTCTATGGGGCAGCAACAACACCGACCACCAGGCGCGCATCTGCCACTCGACCACGGTGGCAGGCGTCGCGAACACCTGGGGCTACGGTGCGATGACCAACTCGTACAACGACATGCAGAACACCAAGTGCGCGCTGTACATCGGCTCGAACGCCGCCGAAGCGCACCCGGTCTCGGTGCTGCATATGCTGCATGCGAAGGAAAACGGCGCGAAGATGATCGTGATCGATCCGCGCTACACGCGCACGGCGGCAAAGGCCGACGAGTACGTGCGCATCCGCTCGGGCTCGGACATCGCGATCCTGTTCGGCATTCTGAACCAGGTGTTCGAGAACGGCTGGGAAGACAAGAAGTACATCAACGACCGCGTCTACGGCATGGAGAAGATCCGCGAGGAGGTCAAGAAGTGGACCCCCGAAGAGGTCGAGCGCGTGTCGGGCGTCAAGCCCGACCAGCTGAAGAAGATCTCCGAGATGTTCGCCAAGAACCGGCCCTCGACCATCGTCTGGTGCATGGGCCAGACCCAGCACACGATTGGCAACGCGATGGTGCGCGCCTCGTGCATCCTGCAACTGGCACTGGGCAACATCGGCGTGTCCGGCGGCGGGGCGAACATCTTCCGCGGCCACGACAACGTGCAGGGCGCGACCGACCTTGGCCCGAACCCGGATTCGCTGCCCGGCTACTACGGGCTCGCGCCCGGATCGTTCGCCCACTGGGCCAAGGTCTGGAACGTCGACCTGAAGTGGCTAGAAGCGCAGTACGCCAAGGGCATGATGAACAAGTCCGGCATGACGGTATCGCGCTGGATCGACGGCGTGCTAGAGAAGAACGAGCACATCGACCAGGATTCCAACCTGCGCGCGATGATCTTCTGGGGCCACGCGCCCAACAGCCAGAGCCGGGGCCTCGAGATGGTAGAGGCCATGAAGAAGCTCGACATCGCGGTGGTGGTCGACCCCTACCCGTCGGCGACCGCGGCGATGAGCGCGATGGTCAAGAAAGACGGCGTGTACCTGCTGCCGGCCTGCACCCAGCTTGAGACCTCGGGCAGCGTGACGGCTTCCAACCGCTCTTTGCAGTGGCGCGAGAAGGTCATAGAGCCGCTGTTCGAGTCGCGCACCGACCAGATGATCATGTACCAGCTGGCGCAAAAGCTCGGCTTCGGCGACCAACTCATCGGCAAGCACGATGGCAAGCAGTCGATCAAGCTGGTCAAGGGCAAGGGCGGCATGGACGAGCCCGAGATGGAAGACACGCTGCGCGAGATCAACCGCGGCACCTGGACCATTGGCTACACCGGCCAGTCGCCCGAGCGCCTCAAGGCCCACATGCGCAACATGCACGTGTTCGACGTGAAGACGCTGCGCGCCAAGGGTGGCGTCGACAAGGAGACCGGCTACGACCTGACCGGAGACTATTTCGGCCTGCCATGGCCGTGTTTCGGGACCGCGGCCATCAAGCACCCTGGCTCGCCGAACCTGTACGACACCACCCGGCATGTGATGGATGGCGGCGGAAACTTCCGCGCCAACTTCGGGGTTGAAAAGGACGGCGCCAACCTGCTTGCCGAGGACGGCTCGCATTCCAAGGGCGCGGACATCACCACCGGCTATCCGGAATTCGACCATGTGCTCATGAAGAAGCTGGGCTGGTGGGACGAACTCACGGATGCGGAAAAAGCCGCGGCCGAGGGCAAGAACTGGAAGACCGACCTGTCAGGCGGCATCCAGCGCGTGTCGATGAAGCACGGGTGTCATCCATTCGGGAATGCCAAGGCGCGTGCCGTGGTGTGGAACTTCCCGGATGCGGTCCCCAAGCACCGCGAGCCGCTGTTCAGCGCGCGTCCCGACCTCATCGAGGCCTACCCGACGCACGACGACAAGAAAGCATTCTGGCGCCTGCCGACGCTGTTCAAGTCGGTGCAGCAGAAGAACAAGGACATCGGCAAGCAGTTCCCGATGGTGCTGACCAGCGGCCGCCTGACCGAGTACGAGGGCGGCGGGGAGGAGACGCGTTCGAACCCCTGGCTGGCCGAACTGCAGCAGGACAACTTCATTGAGATCAACCCCAAGGCCGCGGCCGACCGGGGCATCCGCAACGGGGAATACGTCTGGGTGAGCACCCCGTCGGGGGCGAAGCTCAAGGTCAAGGCGATGGTGACCGAGCGCGTGAACGCCGAGACCTGCTTCATCCCTTTCCACTTCTCGGGCTGGTGGCAGGGCAAGGACATGCTGGAGTTCTATCCGGAAGGGGCGGCGCCGATCGTGCGCGGTGAGGCGGTGAATACCGCGACCACCTACGGATACGACGCAGTGACGATGATGCAGGAAACCAAGACCACGCTTTGCCAAGTGGCCAAGGCATAGTGGGACGCAGGGGGACGCTGACGCGCTCCCCCCGCACCCCCCTAGCACAACAGGATTCTTTAGGAGGTTGAGATGGCGAGAATGAAATTCCTCTGCGATGCCGAGCGCTGCATCGAGTGCAATGGCTGCGTTACCGCCTGCAAGCAGGAGCACGACATTCCCTGGGGCGTGAACCGGCGCCGCGTGGTCACCGTGAACGACGGGATCATCGGCGCGGAGAAGTCGATCTCGGTGGCCTGCATGCACTGCTCGGATGCGCCGTGCATGGCGGTCTGCCCGGTGGACTGCTTCTACCGGACCGACGACGGCGTGGTGCTGCACGACAAGGACCTGTGCATCGGCTGCGGCTATTGCTTTTACGCCTGCCCGTTCGGCGCCCCGCAGTTTCCGCAGGCCGGCGCGTTCGGCCTGCGCGGCAAGATGGACAAGTGCACCTTCTGCGCCGGCGGCCCCGAGCCCGACAAGTCGGAAGCCGAGTTCAAGAAATACGGACGAAATCGGCTGGCCGAGGGCAAGCTGCCGGCCTGTGCCGAGATGTGCTCGACCAAGGCGCTGCTCGGCGGCGACGGTGACGTCATCGCCAACATTTACCGGGATCGGGTGACCGTGCGTGGGAAGGGGTCCGAAGTCTGGGGCTGGGGAACGGCCTACGGCCAGGGCAAGGGCGGAACTGCGCCGGCGCCTGCGGGAGCGAAATCATGAAGCGCTCATTGCTTATTACCCTTGTAGCCGCGGCATTGGGTGCGGCGGGCTGCATGGAAGTCGAGCAGACCGCGACCGCGCAGAAGCAGGGCAAGTACCAGGGCAAGCCGGACGGCAAGTCCTGGGACAACGCGCCGCTTGCCTACGGCGATGCCAAATGGAACAAGGGTGACAAGGCGAGCTGGGAAGGCCAGTTGAAGACGCGCAACAACGGCCAGAACGAATACGTGCGGATCGGGCACTAGACCCACCACAGCCCGGGAGACAGCAGATGAGCATTCGTTTTGCAAATTCCGCAATGTCCGCGCTAGCCGGCTTGGGCTTGTGGCTGGCAATGGCCATGCCGGGTGCTGCGTTCGCGCAGGGCCAGCCTGCCGCACAGGACACGCAGGCCCAGCGTCAGGTCGTGCAGCCGGGGAACAACGCGCCCGTCTGGCGTGAAGTCCAGTCCGGCGAACCGAACTACACCAGCGTCAAGGGGCCGGAAACCGGTGTCCTGATCCAGCCGCAGGCGCGCTTTTTCGGCCAGGAGACGATGACTACCGCAGGGGAAGCCTGGCGCAAGTACCGTAACGGCCCGGTCACCTTCTACGGTGGGATCCTGATCCTCGCGTTTGCAGGGATGATTGCGCTGTTCTATTTCTGGAAGGGCGAGATCAAGCTGAAGGAACCCTCGAACGGCAAGCTGATGAAGCGTTTCTCGGTGCTCGAGCGCACCGCCCACTGGAGCATGGCGATCAGCTTCTGCGTGCTCGGCATCTCGGGCCTGGTGATGTTCTTCGGCAAGCATGTGATCCTGCCGGTGATCGGCCACACACTGTTCGCCTGGCTCACGATGCTGGCGAAGAACCTGCACAACTTCATCGGGCCGCTGTTCATGCTCAGCGTGCTGCTTGCGTTCATCGTCTTCGTGCGTCACAACTTTCCGGCCAAGGGCGACCTGACCTGGATTCTGAAGGGCGGCGGGATGGTTTCGGGCGAGCATATCCCCACCGGGCGCTTCAATGCGGGCGAGAAAGGCTGGTTCTGGCTGGGTGTCGTGGTGCTCGGCACCGCGATGAGCGTGACCGGCCTGATCATGCTGTTTCCGAACTTCGAGCAGGTGCGCTCCACGATGCAGCAGGCGAACGTCGTGCACGGCATCGGTTCTGTGATCTTCGTTGCGATGTCGCTGGCCCACATCTACATCGGCACGATCGGGATGCAAGGCGCCTACGACGGCATGCGGACCGGGTATTCGGAGGAAGTCTGGGTCAAGGAGCACCACGAGACCTGGTACAACGATGTGAAGTCCGGAAAGATCAAGATCGAGGGCGATGAACCAGCCCCGAATCCGCAATTGCAGCACTGAGGAGGGTTGGAGACCATGATGAAACGACTGATCGCCTGCCTTGCCGCGGGCCTGATTTCAAGCCCTGCATTCGCCAAACTTCCGCCGGCACCGCCGGTGAGCGATGCGGACAAGGCGGCCAAGGCTGAAAAGGACGCTGCAGCAAAGGCGAAGGATGCCGAACTGCTTGGCAAGGCGCAGGACAAGGCGGCCGCAAACTATAAAAAAGAAAAGGGCATGCCGGAGGCCAAGGTCTCCACAGCACCCAAGGTTGCCGCGATGCCGGCAAAGAAGAAGTAGCCGGCCGCAATCGTGACGAGAAGGGCGCCCGGCGGGCGCCCTTTTTGTTGCTGGTCGTGGGGAGGTCTTGAGGGGGGGGCGCAGCCCCTCTTTTCGTTTACCTCGCGGGCGCTGGAGCGCCGGTGAGCTGTGGCGAAACGACGATGCTGAACGCCGAGCCGCTGCCTAGGCCGCCGGCCGGCGAGATCTCGATCGTGGCGGCGCGCGTCGCGTTGGTAAAAGTCAGCAGCGAGGAGGGTGGCGATAAACAATCCTGCCGCCCGCCGTGCCGGTCGCTCGATCACGCAGCGCCCTCGACCAGGATCAGGCGGGACTTCGAGGCGGCCTTGCGGATGGCCAGCGCGGGCGCGTATTCCGGCGAGTCGTAGAATTTGCGCGCCTGTTCCATCGAATCGAATTCCACCACCACAATCCGCGCCGGCGTCCAGCCGCCTTCCTTCGATTCCACCTTGCCGCCGCGCACGATGAAACGGCCGCCATGGGCGGCGATGGCGCCGGGCGTCAACTTGCGGTACTCCTCGTAGGCGGCGTTGTCGGTGACGTCGACTTCTGCGATCAGGTAGGCGGGCATGGCAATCTCCTTCGCGTTGATTTTACGTGAGTCCAGCCAGCCGGAGCACGAGGCCGGTGGCGGCTGCGGCACCGATCAGCGCGATCAGCCCCACCTTGTAGCGGACGGCCGCGACGAGTGCCGCCGCCGCGCCCAGCAATGAGATCCAGTCCATTCGCCCCTGCGCCCCGTCAGGCCAGAACACGTGGGTCGCGAAAAACAGTGCAAGGCTGACGATCACCCCGACCACGGCCGCAGTAATGCCGGTCAGCGGCGCGGTGAATTTCAGGTCGCCGTGTGTGCTCTCGATCAGCGGACCGCCGACGAAGATGAAAATAAACGAGGGCAGGAAGGTGTAGCAGGTCACCACCGTAGCTGCGGCCGCGCCCGCAAGGAGCAGGTTGTTCGGGCCGTACAGTTCGGCTCCCCATCCGCCCACGAATCCCACGAAGGCCACCACCATGATCAGCGGGCCGGGCGTGGTCTCGCCCAGCGCGAGGCCGTCAATCATCTGCACTGCGGTGAGCCAGTGGTATTGGTCGACAGCGCCCTGGTAGACATAGGGGAGCACCGCGTAGGCGCCGCCGAAGGTGAGCAGGGCGGCCTTGGTAAAGAACCAGCCCATCTGCGCGAGCGCGCTGTCCCAGCCGTACGCGGTGACGAGTGCACCCGTCATTGCGCACCAGAGCGCAACGCCGGTGGCCGCGACAACCGCCACGCGCGACAAGCGGTAGCGCGCGTGCGGCGGCGTGGGCGTGTCGTCGTCGATCACGGCGGGGCCGTACTCTTTTTTCGATGCGTCATGACCGCCCCCCGTGGTGAACACCTGGGGCGCGAAGCGGCCACCGAGGGCGCCGATCAGGCCGGCGGCGATCACGATCAGCGGGAACGGCAGGTGGGCCGCGTAGATCGCGACGAACGCCGCGACGCTGATCGCCCAGAGCGCGGGATGCTTCAGCGCGCGCTGCCCGATGCGCCACGCCGCGGCCAGCACGATCGCGACCACCGCAGGCTTGATGCCGTAGAGCATGCCGGCGATGGCGGGCACCGAGCCCCAGGCCATGTAGATCCAGGACAGGCCGATCAGGATGAAGAGGGAAGGCAGCACGAACAGCCCGCCCGCGATCAGGCCGCCCCAGGTGCGGTGCATCAGCCAGCCGATGTAGGTGGCGAGCTGCTGCGCCTCGGGGCCGGGGAGCACCATGCAGTAGTTCAGCGCATGCAGGAAGCGCCGTTCCGAGATCCAGCGCCGCCGCTCGACCAACTCCTGGTGCATGATCGAAATCTGCCCGGCCGGGCCGCCGAACGAAACAAACCCGAGCTTGAGCCAGAACCAGAATGCTTCTCGGAAACGCACCCCCGGCGGGGTGCCCTCTTGCGGATCCGCGTTCACGCGAGCGGCGGAGTCATCGTTCATTTAGGCGCCAGCGGCCTGCCTGCTGCTTTCCAGTCAACGATCCCGCCTTCGAGAAAGCGCGCCGTAACGCCTGCGTCACGCAGGCGCGCCGCGACGGACTGGCCGACTTCGTGGCCGTACACGCAGTACACCACCACCTCCTTGCCGGTGAACTCGCCGGCCCATTCGTCAACATGCTCCGGGTCACGCCAGTTGGTGCCTTTGATTATTTCGCCGGCTGCTTCGTAGGTGCCCTTGCGGCGCACGTCGATCAGCGCGATGCCCGACTCCTGGCTTACCGCGTCTGCGGGGACTGCCAGCGCATGCGTGGACGCGTGTACCGCAGCGGCATGCTGCTCGGATACGCGGCTCCAATGGATGTTATCCATGAACGCCGCAACGTATTCCTTTGCGTTTGCACCGAAGTCGAGGTGGTAGGAATGCTCGTACATGTCGAGCGCAAGGATCGGGGTGGCCCAGGCGGGGAGGTGCGTGTGGTCCGCAGCCCAGTGGTTGAGCAGGCGATTCTCGCGCGATGACCACACGAGCAGCGCCCAACCCGATCCGCCGCCCATCGCACCTGCCAGAGCGGTGAATTCGCGCCGCCAGGCCTCGACGGAGCCGAAATCGCGCGCCAGCCCGACCGACAGGCCGCCGGGCGGCAGGATGCCATCGCCGCCCAGGCAGGAAAAATACAGTTCGTGCAGGTTCATCGAATTTGCAGCGATCAATTCCTCACGCTTGAGCCCGTTGACGACGAAGCCGGGCGCGGCGGCCCAGTCCAGCGCCGCGAGCTGGGCGCGAATGGCGTCCAGGCGCTTTACCGCCCCGCCGTAGTTGTTCTGGTAGTGGGAGGTAAGCAAGCGCTCCGAGAGGCCGCGCAGGGTGGCAGGGTCGAACGACAGCGGGCGGATGACAGGGCAAGACGAGCTGGTGCGGATGCGGGCGTCCATTGTTCTCTCCTCGAGATCAAAGCAGAACTTGGACGCCGTCGTCTTGAGGTGGGTACGCCACCCGGGGGAGTCTGCATTCCCCGCAGCAACTATCATCGCCGCAGCGATGCCGGCCTGTCAAGGGTTTCCGGTGGCACCTAAATTGTAAACTTTAAGAAGTAAAACTCTATGCCTGGAGCGGTCTACAAGTTAGTTTGTGTATCGATAAAGATACACTCTAGGCGTAGCCGACGCTGTGCCGGTCGAGCGACACGGCCTTCACCAGCGCGTAGACGGGCACGCCCGGCGCGAGCCCGAGCGCCTGCACTGAGTAACGCGTCACGCGCGCGATGATCGAGGTCGGGCCGACTGCGATGCGCACATCTGCGCTGGAACCGCCATCCTCGCCGATCTCGGCCACCGTCCCGGCAAGGCAGTTGAGCACGCTGATGCTGCGTGGCCGCTCCAGCGCAATCGATACATCGCGCGCGCGAATCCGCACTCGCACGCGTTCGCCAATCAGTGCATCCAGGTCGGTGGTCAGCAACTCGCCGCCCTCGAACGCGAGGCGGGCGAGGCCGGAGCCGAGGTCCTGCTCGGCGACCCGCGCGTCGATCACCGCGCCACCTTCGAAGCGGCCGATCTGGGTGCGCAGGTCCAGCCGCGCGGCGAGGGCCGGCACGCTGCCCACGCCGGTGACGCGGCCATCCGAGATCAGCACCAGGGTGTCGGCCAGGCGGGTGACCTCTTCGATCGCGTGGCTGACGTAGACGATGGGGATCCCGACCTCGTCGCGCAGCCGCTCGACGTAGTGCAGGATCTCGCCTTTGCGCGCGGCATCCAGCGAGGCGAGCGGCTCATCGAGCAGCAGCACGCGCGGGCTTGCGAGCAGGGCGCGGCCGATCGCGACGCGCTGCTTCTCGCCGCCGGAAAGGTGGTGCGGCCTGCGCTCGAGCAGCGCGGCTAGGTCGAGCAGCGCCACCACGCGCTCGAAATCGACATAGCGATCCGCCGGCGGCGTGAAGAACCGGCCATACCCGAGGTTGCGCCGCACGCTCAGGTGCGGCAGCAGCCGGCCCTCCTGGAACACGTAGCCGATACGGCGCTTCTGCACCGGCACCGAGATGCCGGCGCGCGAGTCGTAGAAGACCTCGCCTCCAACGACGATCCGGCCGCTGTCCGGTCGCACCAGCCCGGCGATCGCGTTCAGCAGTGTGGTCTTGCCCGAGCCCGAGCGGCCGAACAGCACGGTCACGCCGGCTTCGCTCTCGAAGCGCGCAGCTAGGCTGAATGCGCCGCGCGTGAGCGCAACTTCGGCCTCGATTTTCATCCGCGCACTTTCATCCGGAAATCCTCCGCCGCGCTACGCGCAGCAGCAGTTCAGAGGCGACCAGCGCGCCAAGCGACAGGGCCACCGAAATCAGGCACAGGCGCAGTGCCTGCGCGTCGCCTCCGGCCGTCTGCGTGAAGCCGTAGATCGCCAGCGGCATGGTGCGGGTCTCGCCGGGAATGTTGGACACGAAGGTGATCGTTGCGCCGAACTCGCCCAGGCTGCGCGCGAACGAAAGCAGGGCGCCGTTGACGATGCCCGGAGCGACCAGAGGAAGCGTCACACTCGCGAACACCCACAGGCGGCTGGCGCCCAGCGTCATCGCGGCGGCCTCGAGGCGCTCGTCCACTGCTTCCACCGCCTGGCGCATCGCGCGTACCGCGAGCGGCAGGCCCATGACCGCGCAGGCAAGCGCCGCGCCCGTCCAGCGGAACGCGAACACGATGCCGAACTGCTCCTCCAGAAACTCGCCGATCACGCCGCGACGACCGAAGGCGAGCAGCAGGAAGTAGCCGATCACCACCGGCGGCAGCACCAGCGGCAGGTTCACCAGGCC
>JBBQVP010000150.1:0-10405 GCA_038211455.1 Burkholderiales bacterium | reverse complement strand
GGACATGCTCGCCGACCCACGGGTGTCGCTCTCCATCACCGCGGGCGACGACGGCCTGTGCGATCCGCAGAGGCTGGAGCGCGTGAGCCTGCGCGGGGAGGCGGTCGCGCTGCCGAACGGCGCGCCCGGGCATGCGTCGCTCAAGGCGGCGTGGCTCGCGCGCTTTCCGGAATCAGCGATCAGCTTCGCGCTCGCGGATTTCAGTTTCTTTCGCATCGCCGTGCGCGACGCGCGCTTCGTTGCGGGCTTCGGACGCATCCACAACCTTTCGGCCGCCAATCTGGCCGATGTCAGCAAGTTGCCTTGAAACCCAGGCCAGGAGGGGGCTTTCGTAAAAAAATGTCAGTATCTGTTCGCTCACCTGGATGAACTTCCTCAAGGGACTCGTATTCGGTTTCCTGCTTGCCGGCAGCGTCGGGCCGCTGTGGATCCTGTGCTTTCGCCGCACGCTCGCGCATGGACGCCTGTTCGGTTTCATCTCGGGCATGGGCGTGGCCACGGCGGATGCCGTGTACGGCTTTGTCGCGGCGTTCGGCCTCACGGCGGTCGCCGGGTTTCTGCTGGCGCAGAGGTTCTGGCTCTCTCTCGCGGGCGGCGTATTCCTGTGCTGGCTGGGCGCGAAGACGCTGCTGGCCAGGCCCGCAGACCGCGCGGCCGTCGCGCCCGCAACGAGTTACCTGGTCGCCTACACCTCGACGTTTGCACTGACGCTTGCCAACCCCGCGACCATCCTCGCCTTCGCCGCGATCTTCGCGGGCCTCGGCCTTGGGGCCAGCGCGGACTACGGCCAGGCCGCGCTGGTGGTCATCGGCGTGATGCTCGGCTCGGCACTCTGGTGGGTGCTGCTGGCCCTGGGCGCCAGCTGGCTGGGAAGGACGGGCGGCCCACGCCTGTTGCGCGGGATCAATATCGTCGCCGGCGTATCGATCCTCGCCTTCGGCGTTGTCCAGCTCGCATCGCTCGCGGTATAGTCGGCGCCGAATGAAAAACCCTGGCGGCATCCTCGACGCGCCGCTCGCCATCATCGACCTTGAAACAACCGGTGCGCACCCAGTCCACGACCGGATTACCGAGATCGCGGTGATCGAAGTCGAGAACGGCGCGGTGCGCTCCGAGTGGAACACGCTGGTCGACCCGCAGACCAGCATCCCCGCGGCGATCCAGGCGCTGACCGGCATCACCAACTCGATGGTCGCCGGAGCGCCGACCTTCGCCTCGCTCGCCGCCGACCTCTACGAGCGGCTTGAGGGCCGAATCGTGGTGGCCCACAACGCGCGCTTCGACTACGGATTCCTCAAGCAGGAATTCGAGCGCCAGGGCCTGCGCTACAACGCGCGCACGCTGTGCACGGTGCGCCTGTCGCGCAAACTCTATCCCGAACATGCGCGGCACAGCCTGGACGCGCTCATCGGCCGGCACGGTATCGTCTGCCGGGCGCGCCACCGCGCGCTTGGCGACGCGCAGGTTCTCTGGGAGTTCCTCGCGATCGCCGAGCGAGAACGCGGCCGCGAGGCGGTCGCGACCGCGGCGCGCGCGATCGCGAAGCAGCCTTCCCTGCCGGCGCAGATCGAGCGCAGCGTCATCGATGCGATCGAGGACGCGCCGGGCGTCTACGTGTTCTACGGCGAGAACGGCACGCCACTGTACGCCGGAAAAAGCGTGACCCTGCGCACGCGCATCCTGTCGCACTTTTCCGACGACGTGCGCTCCGCCAGGGAAATGCAGATGGCGCGCGAAGTGCGCACGATCGAGACCATCCGCACCTGTGGCGAACTCGGCGCACTGCTGAAGGAAGCTGAACTCGTAAAAACGCTCCTGCCGGTGTTCAACCGCCAGTTGCGCCGGGTGAGCGGCCTGTCGACCTTCGTGCTGGATCCTCACGTTGGACCGGAGGCCGGACTGCGTGGACCAGGCGCCGGACTGCGGCTCGCTGGTGGCGAGGAGATCGGCGGCGACAGCCTTGCGCACATGCACGGCCTGTTCCGCTCGAAGCGCGCCGCAACGGAAGCGCTGCGCGAACTCGCCGACGAGCACGGCCTGTGCCTGCAGAGCCTGGGCTTCGAGAAGTCGCAGCGTGCCGCGAAATCCGCGCACCCCTGCTTTCGCCACCAGGTCGGAAAATGCGCGGGCCTCTGCGCGGGCAAGGAAACCGCGCTCGCGCATTACACCCGCCTGTGCGCTGCGCTTGCCCGCCTCAAAGTCCTTGCCTGGCCCTATCCGGGGCCGATCGGATTGATCGAAAAAGATGCTGAGCAAGAGACAACCGACATCCACGTGGTGAGCAACTGGTGTTATCTGGGCACTGCGCGCGCGGAGGACGAACTCGAGGACGTACTCACCCGCGCGCCCGGACGCTTCGACCTCGACCAGTACAAGATCCTCGTCCGCTTCCTTTCCGGCAAGGCGCGGGCAAAAGCCGCTACGCACTCAGGTACGCGGATCGTCCAGCTGCCGCCATTCAACCGGCGGGACGCACTGGAGTCCGCATGCACTGCGAGCTGAGCGTGCCGGGCCTGCTGCCACCGCCCGAGGCCGCGGCGATCCTCGCGGAGCTGCAACTGCCCGCGCTCGAACTGCTGCTTGCACGCGGCCGCCAAACGAGCGACACGGCGATGACGCTGGAAGCCTGGCTCGCCGAGTCCTTCGATGGCGACCCCGATGCCGAGGCCCCGGCCGGCGCGCTGACCGTCGCGGCGCTGGGCAGCCAGGCCGGCGAGGCCGGGTGGCTGCGCGCGGATCCCGTTCACCTGAAACTCGGCCGCAACCAGATGGCGCTCGTGCCCGCCGCCGCTTTCGGAGCACAGCAGGCGGAGGCCGAGGCGCTGGTCGAAACGCTGAACCGGCATTTCACCGGGGAACTCAGCTTCCTTGCGCTGCAGGCCGAACGCTGGTGCGTGCGGATTGACGCCCCGCCTCTGGAAGCGTTGCACACGCTGACGCTGGCCGCAGTCACCGGCAAGGACATCCATCGCAGCCTGCCGACCGGCGCCGGGGCGCAACGCTGGCACAAGGTGCTGAATGAAATCCAGATGGCGCTGCACGAGCACCCGGTCAACGAGGCGCGCGAAGCGCGTGGCGATCCGCCCATCAACAGCGTCTGGCTGTGGGGCGCGGGACGCCTGCCCGCGGGCGGTTCCGCTCACTGGCAATCGGTCACGGCCGACGACCCGCTGGCCTGCGGCTACGCGCAGCTTGCCGGGCTGCGCCACCGCCCTCTGCCGGCCAACGCCGGCGCCTGGCTTGACCGGCTTCCCGAGGACGGGCGCCAGCTCGCGCTGCTCGACACGCTGCGCATGCCTTTTGCGCTCGGCGATTTTGAAACCTGGCGCGCGCGCGTGGTCGAACTCGAAGAGCGCTGGTGCGCGCCGCTGATGGCCGCGCTCAAATCCGGCCGGATCGGCATGCTCACCCTGTGCGTGCCCGACGCGCGCGAACTGCGCTCATTCGAGGCGACGCGCAACGACCTGCGCCACTTCTGGCGGCGGCCGCGGCCGCTGTCGGCGCATCTATGAGTCATCCAACGTCAACCGCCTTTTCCGATCGGACGTTCAGAGGTTATGTAGAAACCGATTTGAGGTCGCAAATTGCGACCTCAAACACTCGCACTACACCTACCGGATCAAGAGGCGGAAGACGCTATCTTCCCTGGGTGTTCACCGAGCACGGCGCACTGATGGCCGCGTCGATCCTGCGCAGCGACCACGCGATTCATATGAGCGTGTTCGTGATCCGGGCGTTCGTGCGCATGCGCGAACAGATCGCCGCAAACAACGTTATCCTTAGACGACTCACAGAGATCGACAGCACGCTCCTTGAGCACGACGCCGCGCTTCGCGACGTCTACCGCAAGCTTCTGCCACTACTCGATCCGCCGCCCGATCCGCCAAAGCGTCGCATCGGATTCATCGAGGGCGATGGGTGATCACTCTGGAAATATTCTGGCCTGACCTGCGCAACACCATGTCAGCAAGTTGCCCTGTAAGCCAGTGTTGGCGCGGGCTTTGATCTAAATTTGTCAGTAACTCCTCATCCGAGATGACGCTCCTCGTCCGAACCTTTGCCGAGGCCGACTACGCCGCCCTGACGCGCGCGGGAATGCACCCGGTGCTTGCGCGCGTCTACGCGGCGCGCAACATCCGCTCGCCCGCCGAGCTGGAAACCGATCCTGCCCGGCTGCTTGCACCCAACCTGCTCGCGCATGCCGAGGACGCGGCGCGGCTGCTCGCAGACGCGATCCGCGATGCAAAAAAGATCCTGATCGTGGCCGACTACGACTGCGACGGTGCGACCGCGTGCGCCGTGGGCGTGCGCGCGCTGCGCGCGTTCGGCGCGAACGTAACGTACCTCGTCCCGGACCGCTTCGAGCTCGGCTACGGGCTCTCGCCGGAGCTGGTGGACCTCGCCGCGCAGGGCGCGCCGGACCTGATCGTCACGGTCGACAACGGCATCGCCAGCGTGGAGGGCGTGGCACGCGCCAACCAGCTCGGCATTGGCGTGCTGATCACCGACCACCACCTGCCGGGCGCCGAACTGCCTGCCGCAACCTGCATCGTCAACCCGAACCAGGCCGGTTGCAGTTTCCCGAGCAAGAGCCTGGCGGGCGTCGGTGTCATGTTCTACACGATGCTCGCGCTGCGTGCCGAGTTGCGCCGGCGCGGCGCGTTCAAGGGGATCGAAGAGCCTAACCTCTCCGCGCTGACCGACCTGGTCGCGCTGGGCACTGTCGCCGACGTGGTGGGGCTGGATGCGAACAACCGGATCCTGGTGGGCCACGGGTTGAAACGGCTGCGCGAAGGCAAGGGCAAGGCCGGGCTCATCGCCCTGATGCAGGTCGCCGGCCGCGACCCGCGCAAGGCCACGGCCTTCGACTTTGGCTTCGTGATCGGCCCCCGCCTGAATGCCGCAGGGCGGCTGGCCGATATGGGCCTGGGGATCGAATGCCTGATTACCGACGACCCGGCGCGCGCGGCCAACTGCGCGCGGCAGTTGGACGAACTCAACCGCAAGCGCCGCACGATCGAGAGCGGGATGCTCGAGGGCGCGCTGGCCGCGGTCACCGACCTGCCCGAGGTGCCCGGCGCCGGCGTGGCGCTGTTTCATGCGGAATGGCACCAGGGCGTGGTCGGGATCCTCGCCTCGCGAATCCGTGAAAGGCTGCATCGCCCGGTGATCGCGTTTGCGCGCGCCAGCGAGACCGCCGTCGACGCGCAGGACGAGGCGATGCTGCGCGGCTCGGGACGCTCGATCTCCGGCCTGCACCTGCGCGATTGCCTCGACCTCGTGTCCAAGCGCGAACCAGGGGTGATCCTGCGCTTTGGCGGCCATGCCCAGGCCGCGGGACTGACGATCCGCGAAGCCGACCTCGCGCGCTTCAGCGCGGCGTTCGAGGCCGCCGCGGCGCAGATGATCCCGCGGGAGGCACTCGAGCGCACTGTCGAGACCGACGGCCCGCTGGAACTTGCCTATCTCACGCTCGAAGTCGCGCAACTGCTGGAGAACCAGATCTGGGGCCAGGGCTTTCCGCAACCGGTGTTCTGCGATACCTTCGACGTCGTTTCGCAGCGCGTGGTCGGCGAGAAGCACACCAAGCTGCGGCTTGCGCGCGAAGGCCGCCGCATCGAGGCGATCTGGTTCAACTCGCTCCAAGCGCTGCCCGCACGGGTCCGCGCCGCCTACCGGCTGAGCGTCAACGAATACAACGGGATGAAGAGCGTGCAGATCAACCTTGAATTCGCCGAACCGGCCTGAGCACCTCAAAAGCCCAAATGGTCCTGCACCTTTCGCATCACCTGCCCTCCCTGCTCACGGTCCGCATCGCCAGCGTTTTGACCGCGTGGCTGTTCATGGCCGCCGCGATCGCCCAGCAGATCAACGCTGCGCCCTACGTACCCTCGCCGGAGAGCGTGGTGGCCGACATGCTGCGCATGGCCGGTGTCGGCCCGCAGGACTACGTCATCGACCTGGGTTCGGGCGACGGGCGCATCGTGCTGACCGCCGCGAAGGTGTACGGCGCGCGCGGCATGGGTGTCGAGATCCAGGAGCCGCTTGTGCAGCGCGCGAACGAAGCTGCCAGGCGGGAGGGCCTCGCCGGGCGCGTGCGTTTCGTCAAGCAGGACCTGTTCACGACCGACATTTCGCAGGCGACGGTGCTGACCATGTACCTGCTGCCCGAGACGGTGAACATGCTCTCCGGGAAGCTGCGCAAGGAGTTGCGGCCCGGAACCCGCGTCATCTCGCACGATTACCCGCTCTCTGGCTGGACGGCAAAGGAAATCAAGACCTTCGACCTCGAAGACAAAGTGCGCATCACCGGCGTCACCACCACGATCATCTATCTCTACGTGGTTCCACAGCGATAACCGGGAGAACCGGCATGCAACGCACACGCCTGAGCTCCGCGAAGATCCGCTCGGCCGGCTACGACGAGCGATCCCAGACGCTGGAAATCGAGTTCGGCAACGGGCAGGTGACGCAGTACCTGCGCGTGTCGCACGAAACCTGGCGCCGCCTGATGGCCGCGCCGAACGCAGCGAGCTACTTCGAGGACAACATCGAAGAGGACTACACTTCGCGCCGCGTCTGACCTGGCCGGACTGACCTAGGCGCTGCGTTCGCCCCCGGCCTCTGCCGCGCTTTCGCTTACGTAGCGAGCGTACGGCTTGAACAACGTTCTCACCGTGCCCAGTCCCGGCACGACGAAGGCCGCAGCGATGATCGCGAGGATTTTCTGCAGGGAATCGAGCGCGTCCCAGACATACACGATGGCGATCGCGCCGACCACGCGCAGGATGAACACCGCAGCGAGACGCCGGCGGTAGTTTGCGTATTCCGCCTCGCTCATCCCGTGCACCGGCGCAGCCGTCATTTCTCCGCCGCCCGCTTGCACATTGCCTCGACATAGCCGTCCGCGAGCGTGTCCTTGTTTGCGAGCGCACCTTTTGCCCATTCACAGGCCTGCACGAAATCGCCCTTCTTCGCGTAGGCGATCGACGCGTTGGAGCGCGCGTTGGGCGCGGTCGGCGACGCCGCGATGGCGTTCTCGAACTGAACCAGGCTTTCGTCGAGGCGGAAATTCTCCAGGAGGAAGCGGCCAAAATCGACATGCGCGTTCACGTTGACGCCGGGCAATGCCACAGCGAGGCGGAAGAACTTTTCCGCGATCGAAGGCGCGTTGTCGCGCTGCGCCGAGATCACCGCAAAGCCGTGGTAGACGTCTGGATTCTCCTGGTCAAGCAGCCACGCCTGGTTGAAGCGCCGGATCGCGCCCTTGTAGTCACGCTTCGCGAACAGGCCCCAGCCCGTAAACATGACGTCCTTCGCGACTTCCTGGCGTGTATGCCCGGACTTTTCTATCGAGGCGATGAACGCCGCGTCGTTCGCGTTCAGCTTCTTGGGCTTGTCCGGGTCACCGTACATCGGAATTTCGCTGGCCGGACGCGCCGCCTTTGTCTGGGCCTGCGCCTGCGCCGAGAACAATACCAACATGCATCCCGCAACGAGAATCACGTTTTCGATCAGATTTTTCATGCATGCCACCCCGTCCAGTCCGGCCGTTTCGCCGTCCGGCGCGATTCTAGACCCTTTGCGCGCCGGCATATGTGCGCTGCAGAGCGCAGCGGGGCGAAAAACGACCCCACGGTATAATCCGCGCCTTCAAGCACGACCCAAGACATCTGCCTCATGGAAGCCGAACGCATCAACCAGCTCTCCTCCCTGCTCTCCGACCTCGAAGCGCGGTCGGCCGAGTTGCGGAGGTATCTTTGACTTCGATGCAAAGAAGTCCCGCCTCGACGAAGTAAGCCGGCAGCTCGAAGACCCCGCAGTCTGGAACGACCAGAAGCGCGCCCAGGACCTGGGGCGCGAGAAAAAAACCCTGGATGCCGTCGTCGACGGCCTGAATCAAATCGCCTCCGGGCTCGCCGACTCCCGCGAACTATTCGACCTCGCACGCGCCGAGGACGACCCCGGCATGCTCAAAAGCGTCGAGGGCGACGTCACGGCCACGCGCGGTGCGGTCGAGAAGCTCGAGTTCCAGCGCATGTTCAACAACCCGCTGGATCCGGCCAACTGCTTCATCGACATCCAGGCCGGCTCGGGCGGCACCGAAGCCCAGGACTGGGCGTCGATGCTCGAACGGATGTACCTGAGGTTCTGCGAAAAGCGCGACTTCGGCATCGAAATCCTCGAGCAGTCCGACGGCGAGGTCGCCGGGATCAAGGGCGCGACCCTCAAGGTCTCCGGCGATTACGCCTACGGCACGCTGCGCACCGAGTCGGGCATCCACAGGCTGGTTCGCAAATCCCCGTTCGACTCGAACGCACGGAGGCACACCTCGTTTGCGAGCGTATTCATCTACCCCGAGGTCGACGATTCGATCGAGGTCGAGATCAATCCAGCTGACCTGCGCATCGACACCTACCGCGCCTCGGGCGCCGGTGGCCAGCACATCAACAAGACCGACTCGGCGGTGCGCATCACCCACCTGCCGACCAACACCGTCGTGCAGTGCCAGAGCGACCGCTCGCAGCACCGCAACCGCGCCGAGGCGATGGCGCTGCTGAAGGCAAAGCTGTATGAGCTGGAGCTGCGCAAGCGCCAGGCCGAGCAGGACAAGCTGGAAGACTCGAAGACCGACATCGGCTGGGGCCACCAGATACGGTCGTATGTGCTCGACCAGTCGCGCATCAAGGATCTGCGCACCGGCGTGGAAATAGGCAACACCCAGGGCGTGCTCGACGGCGACCTGGACGAATTCATCACCGCCAGCCTGAAGCAGGGGGTTTGACATGAGTGAACAGAAACAGCCGGCCCGATCGCACGACGAGCCGCAGGAAGCCCCGCATGACGAGAACAAGATCGTCGCCGAGCGGCGCGAGAAGCTCGCCAGGCTGCGCGAGGGCGGCAACCCCTTTCCCAACGACTTCCGCCGCGACCACGCGATGGGCGCGCTGGCCGCCGAGTTCGGCAGCCTCGACAAGCCCGCGCTGGAGGAAAGGAAGGCGGCCGTGTCGGTGGCAGGCCGGATGGTGCTCAAGCGCGTCATGGGCAAGGCAAGCTTCGCCACGCTGCAGGACGGCTCGGGGCGGATCCAGATCTACATCGGCAACGACCAGACCGGCGAAGCCGCGCACGAGGCGTTCAAGCACTGGGACCTCGGCGACCTTGTGGGCGTGCAAGGGACGCTCTTCAAGACCAACAAGGGCGAACTGACGGTGCAGGCGGCGCAGATCCGGCTGTTGACGAAAGCGCTTCGCCCGTTGCCGGAGAAATTCCACGGCCTGGCCGACCAGGAAGTGCGCTACCGCCAGCGCTACGTCGACCTGATCGTCAACGAATCCTCGCGCAAGGTCTTTGCCGCGCGCTCCAAGATCGTCCAGTCGATCCGCGACACCATGACCGGCGACGGTTACCTCGAAGTCGAGACGCCGATGATGCACCAGATCCCGGGCGGGGCCGCCGCGCGCCCGTTCAAGACGCATCACAACGCCCTCGACATGGAACTGTTCCTGCGCATCGCGCCCGAGCTGTACCTGAAGCGGCTGGTGGTCGGCGGCATCGAGCGTGTATTCGAGATCAACCGGAATTTCCGTAACGAGGGTATGTCGACGCGGCACAATCCCGAGTTCACGATGATGGAGATGTACTGCGCCTACGAGACGGTCGAGTACATGATGGCGCTCACCGAGAAGCTGGTTCGCAATGCGGCACGCACGGCGCTGGGCGCCGACCGCGTGACCTACCAGGGCAACGCACTGGATTTCGGCAAGCCTTTCGCGCGCCTGCCGATCCCCGAAGCGATCCGGCAGTACGACACGTCGAGCGCAACCGCCGACCTGCGCGACCGCGCCTGGCTCGCCGCGCGCGTGAAGCAGCTCGGCGGCGCTGTCGACGACCACCACGGCTGGGGCTCCCTGCAGCTGATGCTGTTCGAGGCCGTCGCCGAAAAGCACCTGGTCGACCCGACCTTTGTCACCGAATACCCGGCTGAAGTTTCGCCGCTTGCGCGGCGCGCTGATCGAGACCCGGAGCTGGTCGACAGGTTCGAGCTGTTCATAGATGCAAAGGAAATGGCCAACGGATTTTCTGAGCTGAACGACCCGGAAGACCAGGCACAGCGCTTCCTTGACCAGGCGAAGAAGAAGGACGCCGGCGACCAGGAAGCCATGTTCTACGATGCCGATTACATTCGCGCCCTGGAATACGGCCTGCCGCCCACCGCCGGCGCCGGCATCGGCGTGGACCGGCTGGTCATGATCCTCACCGACAGCCCGTCGATCCGTGACGTGATCCTGTTCCCGCAGATGCGGCCTGAGGCGTAGCCCGATTCGCGGCAACCGCTTGCGGTAACAACTGGTAACAATCGCTCACGTCACCGGGTCAGCCCGGGCGATAGCCTGTGCGTTGA
>JBBQVP010000149.1:0-10453 GCA_038211455.1 Burkholderiales bacterium | reverse complement strand
AGTGGTCGCCATCGCGCGTGGCCTTGGTGACCAGCGCAGCGGCATCCGAACCCGCATCCGGTTCGGTCAGGCAGAAAGAGGCCAGCATTTTTCCCTTGGCGATCGGCGGCAGGTAGCGCTGGCGCTGTTCCTCCGTGCCATCCTTGAGAATGCCCAGGGTCCCCACCCCGTTGCTGGTGCCGAAATACGAGCGAAACACCGGCGACGCGTAGCCGATCTCGAACACCACGCGTGCCTCCTCGTACATCGTGAGGCCGAGGCCCTCGTACTTCTCGGGAATCGTCATCCCGAAGAGGCCCAGTTCCCCCAGCTGATCGGTGATGTGCTTTGGGATGTCGTCGTCCTCTTCGACCTGGTGTTCGGCCGGGATCAGCGCCTCGCGAACGAAGCGGCGCACGGCCTCGACCATGGGCCTGATGTTTTCTTCGCTGGCATTACTTTGCGACATTGTTCTTTCCTTGTTGGGTTTTGATCCGCTCGGCAACCGCGCGATAGTGTCCGTGCAGGATCTTCAGGTGCGTTTCCATTTCGGCCACAGCGCTGTCGGCATCCCCGGCACGCATGTGGGCCAGCAGCCTGCGGCGCGACTCGATCACGTCGAGACCCATCACCGAACCGACCTGGCCGACGAATTCGCGCAGGATGCTCATCATCGCGGCCATGGTCATGGTCAGCACCGGGTTGCCGGTGGTGCGCGCGAGCAGGTTGTGGAATTCGATATTGAGCTGGGTCTTGACCGGCAGCCGCCCGGCCAGCGTGTCCTGTTCGGCGAGGCGCACGTTTTCTTCCAGCAGCGCGAAGGCCGCCGCGTCGGCGCGCTCGGTCGCCACGCGCACCACCACGGACTCGATCCACAGGCGCGCTTCGGTCAGTTGCGCGAGCGAGATTCCGCCCACGTAAAACATCCCGCGCATCACATCCGACACCGCGTCCGGCCGGCCCTCGGAAATGAAGGCCCCGCCGGTGGCGCCCTTTTTCAGGTTCACCATGCCCATCGATTCGAGCTCGCGCAGCGATTCGCGGACCGCATGCCGGCTGATGGCGAAGGTTTTCGCCAGTTCGCGCTCGTTCGGCAGGCGGTCGCCCACCCGCAGGGCGCCTGAACGTACCTGGGCGCGGATCTGCTCGCTGACGGCTTCGAAGTTGCGCTGGGTCTTTACGGCGGCCAGGGCCATGGAGTGAAATTCAATGATTGGACCATTGAATTCTACCGGTCCCGGAATCGAAGCGCAATCCGTGCCCTGCCTGAAATACCTATTGCTGCCACTTTTTTAACAAAGCCACCGACTGGCGCGGCTTTCCAGTCAAATTGCTGCCATCTGCCTGCCGGAAAATCAGCCCGAAACGTGCTTCCCGGGCCGCCAACCGGAGGCCGCCATGTGCTTCGCGCCGAACGCGAGCGGGCCTTCCTCGAGCGGCGTGGCCATGGTGTCGTTAAAGCGGTTCAGCCAGCCGAACAGGCAGACCGCGGCCACCTTGTCTGCGGGCACACCATCCACCACGGCCGCGCTCTCGGAGGTGTGGGCGGTGCAGTACATGCAGCCGGTGGTGTAGCTGGCCATGCTTGTATTCTCTGGAGATTGCACTACGGGCAGGGTAGTACAACCCGGCGTCGAACCGGCGGCACCCGCATGTACCATTGGCTGCATGAGTGAAACCATGAGCGAAACAGCGCGACCCCTGATCCTCTACGGCGTGCCGTTTTCCCAACCCGTGCGTGCAGTGATGTGGCTGCTGCTCTACAAGCGCATGCCGTTCGAAATGGTGCTGATCAACCCGGGCTCGAAGGGCGACACCGGCAGCCGCAACCCGGCCTACCTTACGAAGAATCCCGGCGGGACGATCCCGACGATCGAGGAGCCCGACACCGGTTTCACGCTCGGCGAAGCACACGCGATCCTTTGTTATCTTTCCAACAAGCACGGCTGGGAGGACATATACCCAGCGGATGCGCAGCGACGCGCGAAGGTGGACGGCTACCTGCACTACCACCACCGCAACGTGCGCGAAGCCTCAGTGGGACTCGTCGCGCCGAAGATCCGCAAGGACCTGGTCTTCGCGCAGTCCATGCTGCAGGCCTCGCACGCCACGTTCGGCAAGGCCATCAACGCGCTGGAGTCGGGCTGGCTTGCGCAGACGCGCTACATCGCCGGGGCGACGTTGACGCTCGCCGACTTCGCCGCCTACGTGGAGATCGGCCAGCTGCAACCGGAGTTCACCAACCTGTTCGACTTCGCGCCGTTCCCCAACCTGCGCCGCTGGCTCGCGGACATGAAGTTGGTCGACGGGCACGATGAAGTGCATGTGGCTCTCGCAGAACTCGGGGACATCAGCGTCGAGCCGCCCTCGATGGACGCGATTCGGAGTGCGAACAAGCGCGCGCTAGAGGCGCTCAAGGCGCGGCTCGCCGAACCGGCACCCTAGAGCGCTTCGCGCAACACCTCTCGCAACACTCGCGGCATGGCGGTGTGCCGCGTGCGTTCGACGCCGCGTTGCGCATGATGATCTAATGCGCATTCGTTCATATCGCAGCGGGGGAATCGATGGCCAGTCTGAAAGCTAAAGTTGCCTGGGTCACGGGCGCGGGTTCCGGCATCGGCGAAGCCGCGTCCCTGTTGCTCGCGCGATCCGGCGCCAAAGTCGTCCTGACGGGGCGACGCAAGGCAGCGCTCGAGAGTGTCGCGCGGCGCATCAAGGCCGCCGGCGGCAGCGCCCTGGTCCTGCCGGGCGACCTGAGCAAGCCCACGACCGCCCGGCGACTGGCCGGCACGATCAAGCGCCGCCTGGGCCGGCTCGACATCCTGGTGAACAACGCCGGCGCGAACGTGCTTGAGCGCAGCTGGCGCCAGCTCAACAGCGCGCGCGTGGACGCGGTGCTCGGCGCCAACCTGTCGAGTGCCTTTTATTGCGCGATGGCCGCGTTGCCGATCATGCGCGCGCAAAAGAGCGGCGTCCTGATCCATACCGCCTCCTGGGCCGGGCGCTTCCTCGGCCTGGTTTCGGGCCCGGCCTACACCGCCGCCAAGCACGGCGTGGTTGCCATGAGCCACACGATCAACATGGAAGAGTGCGCCAACGGGATACGGTCGACTGCGATCTGCCCGGCGGAAGTCGCGACCCCGATCCTCGACCGCCGGCCGGTGCCGGTCAGCGCCGAGGAGCGCGCGCTGATGCTCCAGTCGAACGATGTCGCAGACCTGATCCGCTATGTCGCGATGCTGCCCAGGCACGTCTGCCTGAACGAGGTCGTGATCAGCCCGACCTGGAATCGCGGCTACGTCGCCTCGCTCCGGCAGGCGCACGTCAAGGTCTGACTCCGGCCGGCGCGAGCAGATTCAGAGGCGTTTCAGTCGCGGGTTTCAGTCGCAGGTTTCAGTCGCGGGGTTCAGTCAACGCGGGCACCGCTGGACCGGACGATCGGAGCCCAGCGCTCAGCCTCGGCGCGGACGTATGCGGCAAACGCTTCGGGCGATTCGCTGGTCGCCGGGTCCAGCCCAAGGCCATGGATCCGCGCGATGACCGCGGGATCCTGCATCGCCTTCACGAGGCTTTCGAACAACTTCCTGACCACGGGTGCCGGCGTGCGGGCCGCAACCGCGGTGCCGAACCACAGCTCTGTCTCGAAGCCGGGCAGTCCGGATTCAATCATGGTCGGGATTTCCGGCAATGCCGGAAGCCGCGTGCGCGTGGTGACCGCAAGCGCAATCAAGCGGCCCGAGCGCAGGTGCGGCCCGGTGACCGGAAGCCCAAGTACGGTGAGCAAGACCTGTCCGCCGACCATATCAGTGATCAGTGGCGCGCCGCCCCGATACGGAATATGGACGATCTCCAGATTGCCGGCCTGGGACTTGAAGAGTTCGAATGCCAGATGCTGCGCGGTGCCGCTGCCAGGACTCCCATAGCTGAGCTTGCCGGGATTGCGCCTGGCGTAGTCGATCAGGCCCGCGATGCTGGTGAATGGCACCGACGGGTGCGCGACGAACAGATGCGCGCCGTGCACAAGCTTCGTGACCGGGGTGAAGTCCCGGATCGGGTCGTAGGCAAGCCTGGGATAGAGCGACCCGGAAATGGTGTTCGCATCTGCATAGATGAGGACCGTGTGGCCGTCGGGCGCCGACTTCGCGACGAATTCCGCGCCGATGGTCCCGCCTGCGCCGGCACGATTCTCGACGACGACGGACTGGCCGATGATTTTGGCGAGTTCAGGGGCCACTGCGCGGGCTGTGGCATCCGCGCCGCCCCCGGGCGGGTAGGAAGCGATGATGCGGATCGGCTTGCTTGGGTAGCCCTGCGCAGATGCGGATTGCCAACCCAGCGCAAGGAGCAGGGCGCACACCAGCGCGAACGTTGCGGCGCGCGGCTGCACAGGCGGCGTCATCAGCCGGCCATCGCGGCCGGGGCCTTCACACGCTTGTCTCATTTTCGGATCTCGGATTCGATGTCGCGGGAAAATGGCGGGCTTCGAGTACAGGCTGGTGTTGATCGCATGCTGATCGCGTGCGCCCCAATCGCGACCACCATCCCAGCCTAACCGTCAGGCGCGCCCTTAGCAATGGCGTCGGAGGCGACGAGCGCGCGGAAGGCGGAAGGGCGAGAGGAGCACAACGGGCCGGGTGTCGTGGCGTGTACCATGACCGCATGCGCCTGGACGACCAACGCGAAAGCGACAACGTGGAAGACCGGCGGGGCGGCGGTGGCGGGATCCGTGCGGGCGGCCTCGGCCTGGGCGGCATCGTCATTGCACTGGTGGCGAGCTACTTCCTCGGCATCGACCCCTCCACCGTGCTCAACGTCATGAACGGCGCGCAGGTCTCCAGCAGCAGCGCGCCCGCGCACAAACCCCCGGCCGACGACGGCATGGCGCACTTCGTATCCAAAGTGCTCGGCTCTACCGAAGACGTCTGGGGCGAGCTATTTCGCGCGGGTGGCAAGACCTATACCGCGCCGAAGCTCGTGCTGTTCACCGGCAGCACGCCCACCGCCTGCGGCACCGGCCAGTCCGCGGCGGGGCCGTTCTACTGCCCGGGCGACCGCAAGGTGTACATCGACCTCGCGTTCTACCGCGACCTGCGCGAGCGCTTTCATGCGCCGGGGGAATTCGCCCAGGCCTACGTCATCGCGCACGAGGTCGGCCACCACGTGCAGAACCTGCTCGGCATCGCCGCGCAGGTCGAAGCGCGGCGCGCCAAGATGAACGAAGCGCAGGGCAACGCGCTGTCAGTGCGCGTGGAACTGCAGGCGGATTGTTTCGCCGGCGTCTGGGGCAAGCGCGCCGACAGAATGCAGAAAATGCTTGAGCCCGGAGAGATCGAGCAGGCGCTGACTGCGGCGACGGCGATCGGGGACGATCGGTTGCAGAAGCAGAGCCGGGGGGTGGTCGTGCCGGAGACGTTCACCCACGGGACCTCCGAACAACGCGTGCGCTGGTTCAAGCAGGGGTTCGAGACAGGGGATGCGGATCAGTGCAACACGTTCAAGGCGGCGCGGCTTTAGGCGACTTTGGGCAGGGAGAGCTGTCTTTGCGCCGCCGGATCGTCAGGTTCGCCTCGAGAGAACGCGTTCCATCTCTACCCCGATCCCGAGTATTTTCCGGTCCCCCATCCTCTCTCCCATCAGCATAAACCCCACCGGCGCCTCCCCGGGCGCATTGCACGGGATCGTCAACGCACACCGGTCCAGGTAATTTCCCACGCTCGTATTCCTGATCAGGATCGGGAACCCATCCTTGCGGCCTGCCTCGGTTGCGTGGAACTTCGAGATCGGCGGCGCGATCACGGGAAGCGTCGGCATCACCACCGCGTCGAACCTTGCCGTCGTTTCCGCGCTCCGCCTCACCAGCGCTGCGCGAAGCTGCAACGCGTCGTAGTAGTCCGCCATCCCGATGCTCTTGCCGAGCAGGATGCGCGCAAGGATTCGCGGGTCGTAGCCGGCCTCGCGCCCGGGGATGCGCTTGCGGTGCAGGGCCCAGCACTCGAGCATCGATATCCCGCACCGCCTGGTCTGGTCCGCGATCTCGTTCACCTCGGGGAAGTCGAACTCCTCGATCTTCGCGCCGGCCTTCGAGAGCTTTTTCAACGCCGCATCGAACGCACTGGCGACTTCGGGGTCGAGGCCCTCGAGCACCAGCGTTTTCGGCACGCCCAGGCGTAGCCCCGAAACGGGCACCGGCTTCAGCTTTTTCGGCTCCTCGCCGGCGAAGATCGCGTCGATCAAAGCGCAGCACGCCACCGAGTTCGCGAGCGGTCCGACCGAATCCAGGGTGGTCGACAGCGGGTAGATGCCCTCGCGCGGGACGCGCACAGCCGTAGGCTTGAACCCGACGAGGCCGCAGAGCCCGGCCGGCATCCGTATCGAGCCCATGGTGTCCGTCCCCAGCGCCGCGTACGCCATTTCGTCCGTGACTGAAATCGCCGCGCCCGAGGACGAGCCGCCCGGAATCCGACCGGTCTTGCGATCCCACGGATTGCGGCAATCGCCGAAATGCGGGTTGATCCCGAGCCCGCCAAAGGCGAACTCGGTCATGTTGGTCGTGCCCATGACGACTGCGCCGGCCGAGCGCAGTCGCGCGAGCACCGTGGCGTCCCCGGCCGCCGGCGGATCGTCCTTGCTGGAAGCCGACCCCGCCTGCGTGACATACCCGGCCACATCGGTCAGATCCTTCACTGATACCGGGATACCTGCGAGCGGGGAGGGCACCATGCCGGCCTTCCTCAGGGTGTCGCTCGCCTCCGCAGCCGCGAGCGCAGCCTCGCGGAACACGCGCACGAATGTCCGGGACCCTTCGCCGTTCCTGTCCTCGATCCTGCCGAGCGCCTCCTCGGTCAGCGCGCGGCTGGTGGTCTTGCCGGCAGCCAGCGCCGTCGCCAAAGACGCGAGCGTCTTCCTTGAGGCCGCTTGGTTTGGCCTGTCGCAGCTTGCGGCGCCTCGCGGTCGCTGGATGCGGCGTGTGCCACCCATGCTGAGCCTTGCGATTTCGTTGTCAAAGACGATGATTGCATGCTGGGCGCGGGGAGGCAATGTCGGGCGCGACGTTTGCGCGGGGAAGTGCGATACGTTCAACGCGGCGCAGCTTTAGGGGCACGCGATTGGTAGGCGGCCGGTGCCGGCAGGGGAGACGGCAATATCAAGCTGCGGGCCGCGCGTACAATCTGGCCAAAGTAGCCAGGTGAAATCCGTCTCCATCTCCGACGCCAAGAACCGCCTGTCGGCCTACATCGACCTTGAAAATCGAGACTCTGACCCTGATTTTTCCGGAGCCCGACTTGCTGACATTTTTCGGGCGGAGCCCGCTTCTGGCACGGGAGACGCGCCGACTTCCTGACATCGATACCAGCCGCACGAACCCCTCAACCCCGGTGCATCCCCTCGATCCAGCCGGAAATAGCGGAAAGAATGGTGTCGACCTCGCCGATCGGCGGGGCGATGCGGACCTTGATGCCGGGGTGCTTCGCGCCAATGGCGGCCACGCGCGGCGGCAGGTCGTCGCGCAAATGCCCGCCGTTGGCGAGGAACACCGGCACGATGGAGAGTTCGGTGGCGCCGCGCGCGACCAGCGCGCTGGCCGCCGCCTCCAGCGTCGGCGTCATGTATTCGAGGTAGGCCGGTTCGACCATCGCGCCCGGCATGCGCTCGGTCAGCATGCGCTGCAGACGCAGCACGGGACCGGCCCAGGCCGGATCCCGGGCGCCGTGCGCAAACAGAATAATTCCGACGCCCATGGACTGCGCTAGGCGGGGCGACCGGGGGTGCGGGGGGTCGGGAGGGCCCCGCCGGAGGCGGAAGGGGCCCGAACCCCCTGCTCCTTCGCTACCCGACCCATCAGGTAGAACTCGTCGTTCGGGCGCATGCTGGTCAGGTTGGCCATGCGGTTGGAGAGCGCGAAAAACGCGGCGATCGCGCCGATGTCCCAGATGTCCTCATCCGAAAACCCGTGCTCGCGCAGGTCGTCGAGGTCATCGTCGCCGACGCTGCCGGCGTCCAGCGCGATGTGCATGGCGAAGTCGAGCATCGCCTTCTGCCGCAGCGTGACGTCGGCCTTGCGGTAGTTGATCGCCAGCTGGTCGGCGAGCAGCGGGTCCTTGGCGCGGATGCGCAGGATCGCGCCGTGCGCGACCACGCAGTACTGGCACTCGTTGGCCCCCGAGGTGGCGACCACGATCATCTCCCGCTCGGCCTTCGACAGGCCTCCTTCCTTCTCCATCAAGGCATCGTGGTAAGCGAAGAAGGCGCGGAACTCCTCGGGCCGATGGGCCAGCGCGAGGAACACGTTGGGGACGAACCCGGCCTTCTCCTGCACCCCGACGAGTTTGGTGCGGATGTCCTCGGGGAGCGATGCAAGTTCGGGGACGGGGAAACGGCTGATGGGTTTGGGGTTCATTGTGATTCCGAATGGAATAAAGTGCCGGCTGGGAGCGTATTCTAGTAGCTTATCTTCCTTAGCTACGACCCCGCATTTCCCCCCGCATATCCGACTTCATGGAGACAGTTGTGAATAAACCCGCAGTCCAGAACCCTCAGATCGACCCGCATTTCCTCAGCCTCGTCCCGCAGCCCCAGGTCAGCCGGCGCGGTTTCATCACCGGCTCGGTCGCCACGGGCCTTGCCGCCGGCTTTGCGCTGAGCGCAGGCCCGGTTTCCGCGCAGACCGCCATCACCACCGACTCAGAAGGCCTCAAGGGCATGGACTTCAAGGTCCCCGTCGCGGGCGGCGAGATGCCGGGTTACGCCGCGATGCCGGAAAAAGCCGGCAAGCGCGCCGTGGTGATCGTGGTGCCCGAGATTTTCGGCATGCACCGCTACCAGCAGGACATCTGCCGGCGCCTGGCGAAGCTCGGCTACTACGCCGTCACCTTCGACCCGTATTTCCGCAAGGGCGACCTGGCGAAGATGAGCGACATCAAGCAGGTTCTGCCGCTGGCCAACTCGCTCGAAGACACGCAGATGCTCGCCGACCTCGATGCACTCGTCGGCTGGATCGAGAAGCAGCCCGGTGCGAACGCGAAGAAGATGGGCATCACCGGCATGTGCCGCGGCGGGCGCACGGTGTGGATGTACACGGCACACAGCAAGAAGATCAAGGCAGGCGTGTCCTGGTACGGCGGCCTGAATCCTGCGCCGCCCGCCATGCCGCTGACCCCGCTCGACATCGCCGACCAGCTCAACGCCCCCGTGCTCGGCCTGTACGGCGGCGCCGACACGGGAATCCCGGAAAACATGGTGATGCGCATGCGCGCCGCGCTGCAGGCGTTCGGCAAGGACAAGGAATCAATAATCCACGTCTACCCCGACATGCCGCACGCCTTTCACGCCGACTACCGGCCGAGCTACCGTAAGGAAGCGGCGGAAGACGGCTGGAAGCGGATGCTGGCGTGGTTCAAGAAAAATGGAGTGGCTTGAAGGGGGGAGAATCCCCCCTCAGACCCCCCGTTACGAAATGAACAAAAAAGGCGCCCTTGGGCGCCTTTTTTACGGGTGGCTCGGTGGCGGCGTGCTGGTCAGTACGCGGATGCCGCCAGCGCGCTGGGCTTTTCCTCGACACCGAACGCATCGAGCCGGTCGGCGGTCGTGGAGCGCTGCATGTCGCGCGGCCAGCGCAGGTCGTCGAACTCGGTGCCGCGGTGCATGGTGCAGCGGTTGTCCCACATCACGAGATCACCGACGCGCCAGCGATGGGTGTAGACGAACTGGCGCTGCGTGGCGTGCGCCGTCAGTTCGGCGACCAGGGCCTCGGCCTCTGCATCGTCCATACCCTCGATGCGCCCGATATGAGAGGCAAGGTACAGCGTGTCGCGCCCGGACTCGGGGATCCGGCGCACCAGCGGGCGGCGAACCGGGGCGAAGGAGACCAGCTCCTCAGGCGTGAATTTCATTAAGCCGAGCCGGCGGCGCGAATAGATCAGCGAGTGCTCGGCAATCAGCCCCTGCAGGCGCGCGCGCATCGCGGCGGGGAGCGCGTCGTACGCGGCGCGCATATCGGCGAATTCGGTGTGGCCGCCGACGGGTGCGACCGAGCGCGAATACAGCAGGGAAGCGTAGCCGCTGGGCGCCTTGAACGAACTGTCGGTGTGCCACAACCGGTTGCCCAGCTGAAACAGCCGGATGCGCGCATCGCGGTCCCACACCTTGCCCTCGGCATCGAGGTTGGCGATGTCGGCGAACTCTTCCCTCACGCGCAGCTTCTCGTTGCGCATCGCAACCTGCACCGTGCGCTCGTGCGGGCCGAAATGGCGGGCGAAGCTGAGGTGCTGGTCCTGCGTCAGCGTCTGCGCCGGGAATACCAGGACCGCATACTTCGCGAAGGCCTCCCGGACTCCCTGCAGGGTCTGCGCATCAAGCGGCTGGGCGAGGTCGATATCGCCGGCTTCAGCGGCAAAATTCTCGGTGACGGGGAACAGTTTCATAGTCATGTCTTCTCGCGCGGGACTTGTTGGTAAAGTATGCGCCCGGTTCAACC
>JBBQVP010000148.1:0-10586 GCA_038211455.1 Burkholderiales bacterium | reverse complement strand
GCTGCGCGGCGCTCGAGGCCCGCAATGTAGCGCTCCGCCACCTGCTCGTACATCCCGCGCGCGAACAGGAGGGTGACATTGACGTTCAGGTCCTGCGCGATCAGCAGTTCGATGGCGGGCAGCCCTGCCTTTGTGGCCGGCACCTTGATCATCAGGTTCGGCCGTGCCACCGTGCGCCACAGCCTGCGCGCCTCGGTAACCGTCGCGGCGGTGTCGTCTGCAAGGTGGGGCGAGACCTCGAGGCTCACATAGCCGTCGCGGCCGCCGGTCGCCTCGAACACGGGGCGCAGCCGGTCCGCCGCGGTCTGGATGTCCACGATCGCCAGCGCCTCGTAGAGGCCCATGGCGTCCAGCCCCTTGTCCTTGAGTTTGCGGATCGCGGGCGCGTACTCGTTGCCGCCGCCGATGGCCTTTTCGAAGATCGCGGGGTTGGATGTCATGCCCGCAAGCCCGTCGTCAGCGATCAGTCTTGAGAGGCTGTCGCCGGTGACGAAGTCGCGGCGGATGTAGTCCAGCCAGATCGACTGGCCGAATCCGTTGAGTTGCAGCAGCGGGTTCACAGCAGGCCCTCCATGAGTTGTACATCGACCAGTTCGCCGGCGGCAATGTTGCCGCGCGCGTGTTCCAGCACGATGAAGCAGTTGGCTTCCGACATCGAGCGCAGCACGCCCGAGCCCTGCTGGCCGGTAAGCCTGACCTGCCAGTGTTCCCCGGTACGATAAAGGATGCCGCGCTGGTACTCCGTGCGCCCGGCCACTTTGCGAATCGCCGACTCGCATGGCACGCGCAGGAGCGGCACGCCCGCCTCGTCGCCGCGTCCGGCAAGACGCAGCAGGGCGGGGCGCACGAACTGGTAGAAGGTCACCATCACGGCCACGGGATTGCCCGGGAGGCCGAAGAGGAACGCGTCGTTGATCCGGCCGAACGCCATTGGCCGTCCCGGGCGCATCGCGATCCGCCAGAACAGCACTTCGCCGAGTTTGGCCATCATCGCTTTGATGAAATCGGCTTCGCCCACCGAGACTCCGCCAGAGGTGATGATCACATCGGCATTTTGCGCCGCGGTCACCAGCGCGGCTTCCAGTTGCGCCGGGTCGTCGCGCACCACGCCCATGTCGAGGATCTCCACGCCCAGGCGCGCGAGCATGCCGTACAGGGTGTAGCGATTGGAATCGTAGACATGGCCCTCTGGCAGCGGCGTGCCGATCGAAGCAAGTTCGTCGCCGGTCGAAAAGAACGCGACCCTGACGCGGCGTTTCACCATGACCTCGGCGATGCCGAGCGAGGCGATCAGCCCGAGTTCGGCCGGACGGATCAGGTGGCCGGGGTGGAGCACCGGTACGCCGGTCTTAAGGTCCTCGCCCGCGGCGCGCACGTTCTGACCCTTCTTCTGGCCGGGCGGGATGAGAACCTGTTTGCCTTCCTTCCTGACGACCTCCTGGATCACCACAGTATCGGCGCCTTTCGGCATCACGGCACCGGTCATCACGCGCACGCAGGAACGTGCGTCCAGCGTGCCCTCGAACTTGCGCCCCGCGAGTGCGGTGCCGATCTCGTTCAGCGCGGTCTCGGCGCCGTTCACGAGGTCTGCGGCGCGCAGCGCATAGCCGTCCATGGCCGAGTTGTCGTGCGCGGGCACGTCGATGGAGGGGACGATGTGTTCGGCGAGCACGCGCCCGAGCGCGGCGCGGGTCGCAACACGCTCGATGCCGCCGATCGGGGACAGGCAGGCGAGGATCGCCTCGCAGGCCTTGTCTACGCGGAGTGCGTCGGGTTCGTAGCCGTCCAGGCAGCTGACGATCCTGCTGATGGAATTCATGCTTCGTGCGCCTTGAGTTCTTCGCGGGTGTTGATGTTGCTGAACGCCTCGGGCTCGTCGTCGAACTGCACCTCGACGACCTTCAGAGAGGCGTACCAGGCGTCTATTTTTCGACCGCCGCCGGCAAGGTACGTTCCCAGATGGGGAGCGAGGCGGTGGCGCACCAGCGCAAACACCGGATGCGCCTGCGTGCCGGTCTTCGCCACCGCGAGATCGTTGTCGCCAAGTGCGGCGCGCAGCCGTGCGACCAGGTCCAGTGGTAGGAAAGGCGAATCGCAGGGAACCGTGACCACCAGCGCCGAATTCGCCGCCTGCAATCCGGCGTGAAGTCCTGCGAGCGGCCCGGCGAATCCGCCGACCTCGTCGGGCACCACGCGGTGGCCGAACTTTGCATAGGCTTCCAGGTTCTGGTTGGCGTTGATCACGATCGTCCCGACCTGCGGGGAGAGCCGCTCGATCACGTGGGCGACCATCGCGCGCCCGGCGAGCGGCTGCAGGCCCTTGTCGACGCCGCCCATGCGCCGGCCCATGCCGCCGGCGAGCACGATGCCGGTTACCTCGCTAGTGGTGCCAGCGTTGGCACTTGAGTTGCTCATGCGGGCACGCCCGCACTCGCGCGGTACTGCGAAGGAGGCAAGCCGAATTCGCGCTTGAACATGGCCGAGAACGCGCTCGGGCTGTCGTAGCCGAGGTCAAGCGCGACCGCGAGGATCGCGCGCCCCTCCGCGATCCATGCCAGAGCGCGCAGGAGCCGCGCCCGGCGGCGCCATTCCGAGAAGCTCATGCCGGTCTCACGGCGAAAGCTGCGCGCGAGCGTGCGCGTGGTGGTGCCGTGGCGTTCACCGAGTGCTTCGATGGTGACCCGGTCGTTGGGATTGTCGATCAGCGCGCGGCAGATCCGCGAAAGCACTCTGGAAGCTGGCATCGGCAGGTTATACGGCAAGCTGACGAGCGACGCCAATTCGTCGAGGATCAACTGCATTACCCGGCCCGCCGTACCGGCCTCGTCGTACTCGACCGGCAGTTCGGTGGCACGCACTATCAGCTCGCGCAGCAGCGGGGTGATCGCAAATGCCACGCAGCGCTGCGGCATCCCCTGCGCGGCCGCGGCCGCGACGTACAGGGTGCGGAACTTGACCTGCCCGCTGGTAAGTATCCGGTGCTCGACCTGCGGGGGCAGCCACACGGCGCGCTGCGGCGGCACCACCCAGGTCTCACCCTGGTTTCCTCCGCGCGTGTCGACCGTCATCACGCCCTGCGCGCCGTACACCAGCTGGTAGCGCGGATGGCTGTGCCAGGGAATTTCGTACTCGGGCGGCAGGTCGCGGGCCATGGCGGCGACCGGGCGCGGCACGGCCTGGTAGTCATCGCTGCGGGTGCTGCGGGGGGCAGAGGAACTCAAGGGCGGGTTGCCTGTCACTTGCGCAACAGAAATTGTCCGTTAGTCGCGTGACGGACGCAAGGCCCGGGCGTAGGCTGTGCGCCATGCCCGGCGTACGTTGTGCGCCAAGTTGATGGAGAGCCCATGAAAAACAACCCCGCCCTGCTGCCGTTCATCAACCTCGGGCACGCGCTGGACCACCTCGTGATGCTGATCTTCCCGACGGTGGTGCTGGCACTCTCGCACGACCTGAACCGGCCCTACGCCGAGTTGCTGCCTCTGTCGCTCGGCGGGTTCATCGCCTTCGGTGTGCTCGGCCTGCCCGCGGGATGGCTGGGCGATCGCTGGAGCCGTTACAAGATGATGACGGTGTTCTTCTTCGGTCTTGGCGGCGCACTGGTCCTGACGGGTTTCGCTACCGCAACCTGGCAGATTGCGGTGGGCCTGACGGTGCTTGGCATGTTCGCCGCGATCTACCACCCTGTGGCGACTGCGATGATCGTCGCCGATCCGAAGGTCATGGGGCGGGTGCTGGGCTGGAACGGGCTGTACGGCAACCTCGGCCTGGCGTTCGCGGCGGTGGTGTCGGGCATCCTGATGGACACCTACGGCTGGCGCACCGCGTTCTTCGTCCCGGGCGCGCTGTGCATGCTCGCCGGGTTCGGCTGGCTGACGTTCGTGCGCGATCCCGGCGCGATCGTACGCACCGGGAAAAAGGCTGCGCTGCATGTTGACACGCGAACCATGGTCCGGATCATCCTGGTGCTGCTCGTGGCGACTTCGTGCGGCGGGCTGATCTTCAACGCGACCACGATTTCGATGCCCAAGGTGTTCGACGAGCGGCTCTCGGCGCTGACCTCCACCAGCGTGGGAATCGGCCTGCTGGTGAGCATGGTGTACACGATCGCCGCATTCTCCCAGGTCGTGATCGGGCCGATGATCGACAAGCACGACCTGCGCACGCTACTGATGCCGATTACCCTCGCCCAGGTGGCGCTGCTCTTTCTCGCCAGCCAACTGGACGGCTGGCCGATGCTGGTGGTCGCCGTGCTGATGATGCTCTCGGTATTCGGGCAGATTCCGCTTAACGACGCGATCGTCGGGCGATACACGCCGGACGAGTATCGTTCGCGCGTGTTCGCGATCCGCTATCTAGTCACCTTCGGCGTGGCGTCGATGGCGATCCCGATCATCGTGCACTTCCACAAGACCAGCGGGTTTCGTAGCGTGTTCATGCTGCTGGCGGTGCTCGCCGCGTGCACGCTGGCGGCCTCGTTCTTCTTTCCGAGCCGGGCCGCACTGAAGAAGCAGAGTGAGCTTCCGGGGAACGCCGCCCGAGCCTGAATCTGAAAGATTCTTGACCAGAAACCTAATACTGTAGCGGGTTTCGTGTTAGTTTATGTATCGATATAGATACATACAGCCCCCGCATGCTTCCCACCCTTGCACTTGTTGCCATCGCTTTCACGGTAGTCATCACCTCGTTCATCTCCGGGATCCTCGGCATGGCGGGCGGCATGATCCTGATGGGCGTGCTTGTCATGTTGATGCCCGTCCCCGCGGCGATGATGCTGCATGGGATCACGCAGATGGCCTCGAACGGATGGCGCGCCTGGCTGTGGCGGCGTGAGATCGACTGGCGCGTGTTCCGCGGCACCTCCTACGGGGCGCTGGCGGTTCTCGCGGCGTTCAGCGCGCTGCAGCTCGTCGGCAGCCGGCCGGTGGTCTACCTGATCCTCGGGATCACGCCGTTCATCAGTTACATGCTGCCGGCCTCGCTCAAGCTCAACGTCGACCGGCGCGGGCATGCGTTCCTGTGCGGGGTGGTCTGCACCGTGCTTGCGCTGCTCGCGGGGGTGTCGGGTCCGCTGCTCGACGTGTTCTTCCTGCCCTCGAAACTCGACCGGCGCGGCGTGGTGGCAACCAAGGCCGCCTCGCAGACCTTTTCCCACCTTGTGAAGATCGTCTATTTCGGCGTGCTGCTCACATCAGCGCACGGCAGCGTCGAGTGGTGGTTCGCTTTGCTGATGGTCGCGCTGGCGGTCATCGGAACCACACTTTCGCGCAAAGTGCTCGAGGCCATGAGCGACAAGGACTTCCGCCTCTGGACGCGGCGCGTCGTGACGGTGATCGGGGTGTTCTACCTGTGCAACGGGCTGTGGGCGCTTGTCGCCCGGTAGTGCGCGTCGGGCTGCGGCTACTCGATGATCTCGTCAGCACGCAGCAGGATCGCCTGGGGAACCTTGATCCCCAGCGCGGTCGCCGTCTTCGTGTTCACCACCATCAAGAAGTTCGAAGGCTGCTCGATTGGCATATCTGCCGGGTTTGCGCCCTTCAGGATTCGCCCGACATAGTTGCCTGCACGGCGGAACACGCGGCTGATATCCGGGCCGTAGCTGACCAGCCCGCCCAAGCGGGCGCTGTAGGTCATTTCGTTCATCGACGGCAGCCGGTATTTGATCGCGGCCTGGGCATACTCCTTCTCGAGCCCGTTGCGAGTGCTCGTCAATGTGGTAATCACGGCCTGCGCCCCGTCGGCCGCCAGCTTGCGGAACGCGCCATCCACCGTTCCGGCCTGGTCGATCTGCGCGTAGATCAGGCGCAGGCCGAGCGCTTTCGCCGCGGCTTCGAGACTGTCGATCTCCTGCGCGCAGGCATGTCGCATGGCCTCGTCAATCACCACGCCCACGCGTTTGACTCCCGGAATGATCTCGGCCAGCAGCTGGAGGCGTTTTCCGTTCAGTTCCTTGTTCATCGTGGTCACGCCAGTGACGCGGGTGCCGGGACGGGCGAGCGACTTGACGAATTCCAGTTCGACGGGATCCAGGATTGTGGCAATTACGATTGGCGTGCTTCGACTGGCGCGCCAGGCCGCGGTGGCCATCGGTGTGGCGGATGCGAAGTACACATCCACGCCGGCGTCCGACATTTCCTGCGCGAGGGGACGAAACCGAGAGGGGTCGAAATCGGCATAGCGGCGCAGGATTCTGAGGTTCCTGCCTTCGATGTAGCCCTCTTCGCGCAAGCCCTCTGCAAAGCCCCTGCGGGTTGCCTCTTCGTAAGGGCCGGATTGCTGCCAGCCCAGGTAGCCAACGGTCGCGACGCGTTCCTGGGCAAAGCTCGCAAATGCGGCCATCAGCAGGAACGGAATCGCAAGACTGCGCAGCGTCGCGCGCAGTCGCTCAGCGAGGGAAATCTGCGCCCGCATGGCGCGCGAGTTGAAGGAGCGCTGCATGTCGACCCCCCACATGTGCCGGTCCGATCCCGACGGGGAGAATCTAGATTGCGGCCGGCCCCGCGGTCAAGTAAGAACTGCGCCGGTGCGATCAATAGTCGTACACGTGCTCCAGCACCACGCCCTGCGCCGACAGTCCGCGCAGCAGGCCGGACAACTTCCCGACCGGGACCACGAGTGCCACGCGCGTTTTACCGGGATCGCTCAGCACCGGCTGCTCGAAAAGCACGCGCGCCGGGCCCCACGAGGTGCCGGCGGGACGGTCGGTGACAACGCTGACCAGGATCGGCCCACGGTTTCCGGCGATCTCAACGAACTCGACGCCTTGGAATGCCAGCGCCGCCGCATAGTCGGTGAAGGCCTGGTAGCGTGGCACGCTGGCCAGCATTTCGCCGTGGTAAAGCGGCTTCAGCAGCTTCAATTGGGCGAGCGTGTTGCGCACCGCATCCTCGGGCGCGCGGTCGAGCACGACGACCGTGGTTTCCGCAGCCGCGTCGTAGCTGGCCTGCGTGGCGAGCCCAATGGCCCATCCGTAGGCGGCCTTGACTGCGTATTCGGTAGTGAGTGCGTATTTTCGCTCCCACCTGCGGATCGCATCCGGTCCGGTGAGCGGCGTATCGCGCCACAGGCCGGCCAGCCTGGCCGCGAAGTCGAATTCGTACCAGGGCTTCACGCGGATGAAGTCGACATACTCCTGCGCGACCCGCGCGCCGTACGCGTCCTCCGGCGTGGCGCTGCCGTCCTGGGTGGCTTCGGACAGCCGGCCGACAAGGTTCTCATAGGCCGAGCGCAGCGCGTATTCCACCGAGGTGCTCGAGCCGATCACCATGATCATGACGTGGTAGCCGAAGTTGAACGGGTAGCCTTCGTTCGCGGCCCCTGACACGGCGGCGTAGCTTTGCCAGAACTGGCGGATGTGGCCGAGGAACGGGAACGCGGAGGGCGTGTGCGTGCGCACGTAGGCCGCGTATTCGGCCGGGCTGTGCACGAGGAACCACTCGGGAAACGTCAGGAAGGTCTGCTCGGTGCCGCGCTGGTCTTCAGGAGGGGTGCGAACCGAGGCCGATGCGATCCGCTTCTCGTCGAGCGGGCCGGCCCCGGCAGGGCCCGCAGGTCCTGCGACAAGAACCGTTGCCAGCAGGGCAACGCGTAGTCTCATCCGCCGACGCTGTGCCTGACGAAGGACATCAGAAGGTTGTCGGTCGGATCGTGCGCTTGCGCGAGTCGCTTGCCAGTGTCGGTGAACCCGATGGCCCGCAGCCGTTCCGACCAGGTGTCGGCCGGTACGAAGTAGCGCAACTCCGCGCGGTTGGTTTCCCAGGGCGTTCCAAGGCCCGCGTTGAATACGCTGTGGGCAAGCGCGACGAGCCGGTCCATCCGCACCGAGGTGACGTCGTGGTCGCGCAGGATGAACATCCCCCCGGGTTTGAGCACGCGGTGGATGGAGCGCATGAACGGATCAAGCCTGTCCGGCGGGATGTGGTGCAGGCCGATGTAGCAGGTGACGAGGTCCACCGATTCGTCGGAAATCGACTCTGCAAGCGGCGCGTAGTCAGAGAGCGGGACGAAGCTGCCGAGCATGGCGTACCGGCCGCGCTCCGCAATGTCCACCGGCGAATTGGTCGGTGCCACGTCATTCACCAGGAACAGCGGCCCCGTCAGCCGCAGGTGCTTCCTGAGGTCGCTGACATAGCGCCCGGTAGAGCCGATTTCGACGTACCCATCGATCGAGCGCCGGCCGCCGAGCAGCTCGAGCGTCTGCCGGGTCATCTCGCGCTTTTGCTTGAAAAGCGCCGGCAGGGCGTAGGTGAGGTCGCCGAGGAGCGGCTTGATGGCGGGCAGGTGCAGCTGCAGGAAGCGGTAGATCGATTCGTCGTCCGCGTGCTTTTCGCAGGCCTCCAGGATCAGCGTATGGAAGCGGTCCTCCGGATACAGCCGATAGACGTTCTGCAGGAAGCGGTAGAAACGGTCGGCCCAGTCCACCACGCTGTAGACCGCATGGAATTCGGAATCCGGCACGGCGGTGTCCGATAGCGGCGACTTCGGTACGGCGATATGCAGCGGGTCGTAGTACTTGTCCCACAGGACGTTGCGGAAACGGAACCCGGGGTCGAGCTTTTTCTTCAGCGCGAACAATTCGCGCGCGCGCGGGTAGGCCCGGTGGAACTGTGCGGGCGTGGCGTGTGGCTGGTAGGGCAGGTAGTAGGTGCCACCGCACTCGAGGACGGCCTCGATCAGCTCGCGCGTCCAGACCGCGACGCGATTACGCGCGTTTTCGCGGGTGCGTTGCTTGTAGTACACGACGAGGGCGAAGGTCTCCCCGCGCGCCCACGCGAGCAGTGTGTCCGGGTCGGCGAAGGCGTGCCGTACCGAGACGTTGAGTACGTTGGCGCGGTGACGCCGGAATATCTCGGCCATCTTCGGCACGAACTCGTTAAAGCGCTCAACAGGCACGAAGTATTCCTGCAGCACGTAGGTTCGGTGCCGGCGCGAGGGCGGCTCGAGTTCCGCAACGTTGTAGCCGGCCTCGAAGTTGCGCCAGTGCACTTTTTTCGACAGATACAGCAGGGGGTCGATCAGGTATTCGCGCCGCCATCTGCCCAGCGGCGTTTCGCTCACCGCCCAGAGGAAGTAGTTCTCCAGAGGGTAGCGGCGCCGGTGCGGCTGCAGGCGGTAGGCGGTGGTGACGGGCTTTTTCGTCAGCGCCCAGGTCACCGCGCGCACCCGCGTGTAGTCGGGCGCGTAGAGGTCGGCGTTGTGGAACACCGCATGGCCGCCGTTGCGCACGTTCTGCTTGAAATATTCGGGGTATTCCTGCGCGGACAGTTTTACCGCGATGCGCTCCACTCGGGTGTTGTCGGCGAGCTCGAGCACCGCCTCGACGATCACGCCCAGTGCCCCGTAGCCGCCGATCGCCGCGTAGAAGATCTCACTGTTCGCCGCCGGGCTCGCATCGACGACCTCGCCACTGGCGAGCACCAGCCGGATCTCGCGCACCGAGAGCACCAGCGGGCCGAGGCCGATGTAGCGGCCGTGCACGTTCACCGAGAGCGAACCGCCGACAGTGAAGTTGGCGTAGGTCTGCATGATCTTGACCGAGAGGTCGTGCGGGTCGACGAAGCGCTGGATGTCGCACCAGCGGATCCCCGCCTGCACGCGGATCGCCTTCTCCAGCGGGGAGAAATGCAGCATCCGGTTCATGCGCCGCATGTCGATATGCAGGCTGCCCGGGCTCGCGGTCTGGCCGCCCATGGAAAAATGCCCGCCGCCCACCGACACCGGGCCGGTGGCGCGTTTGAGCGCGTCCTGCACCTCGGCAATCGTCATCGGCGCGGTGATCGCCCAGACTTCGACCGGGTTGAGTTGGGTGACATCGTTGACGATCAGCGACGGTGTCATGGCGCTCCTTTCGTCGACGGTGTCATGGCGCTCCTTTCGTCGAGGGCGTCACTGGATGCCGCCCGGCGCGTGGATGTCGACCGAAAGGTAGTCGCCCGTCTCGAGCGGGTCGTTGCCGTACTGGTTCTCTCCGGGCGAGCCTTTGCGAAAGAGCAGCAGCCAGGCGAGCCATAGCGGCCCGAGCACCGGGATCACGATCACAAGCAGCCAGCGCGCCGAGGTGCCGGCGTCGTGCAGGCGCTTGACGGCCAGGCAGAAAATCACCCAGAAGAATGGCGGGTAGATCAGCCAGGTCGCGGCGCGCGCGATCAACGTATCGAGGAATACGAACAGCAGCAGGAACACGACGGCGGCCAGCAACGCCGACCAGAAGAAACCCTGCCGCGCGATCCGGCCGCGCCAGTTGAACATTGTTCCCGGTAGATTCGTTTGCACGCTACTCCCCTTCCGAGCGCCCACGCGATGGTTTCCTGTTGCGGGCCGCGCACCCATGATAAGGCGGGGCGCCGGAGAGGGAAACCGAATTCACTCCCCGGCGGATGTCTCGCGGGTCAGAGGCCGAGCCGGTCGAACTGCTCGTAGGCGTGGTTCATCCAGACCTTGACGCGCTGGCGCTCGAGCACGCCGAAGCCGCCGGAATCCTTGCTGGTGTTCTGGGTCGCCGCCCAGAAGCTGGTGCTGTGCGCGTCGATCCGGTTGACGATCGACTCGGGCAGTCTGCGTATCGTGATGAACTGCGCGTTGAGCGCGGC
>JBBQVP010000147.1:0-10637 GCA_038211455.1 Burkholderiales bacterium | reverse complement strand
CAGGGGGCTGCAGCTGCCGACCCGCAGGTCGACATCAAAACCAACCAGGGCACGATCCGCCTGGAGCTTTACCCGGCGAAAGCGCCGGTGACGGTGGCGAATTTCCTCCAGTACGTCAAGGATGGCCACTACAACGGCACCGTTTTTCACCGCGTAATAAAGAACTTCATGATTCAGGGCGGCGGTTTCGACAAGGACATGCGGCAGAAAGCAACCCGCGCGCAGATCAAGAACGAGGCGGCCAACGGCCTGGTCAACGATATCGGCACGGTCGCCATGGCCCGCACCTCGGTGCGTGACTCGGCGTCCTCGCAGTTCTTCATCAACACGAAGAACAACGATTTCCTCAACTACAGCGGGGAGTCGCCGCAGGGCTGGGGTTATGCCGTATTCGGCAAGGTTGTCGCCGGGATGGACGTTGTCATGAAGATCGGCGAGACGCCCACCGAGGCGGGAGACGTGCCCAGGGCGCAGGTGGTGATCGAATCGGTCTCCATCGTCGACGCCGCGAAGAAGTAATTCGCTGCGGCGGGCCTTGCCTCGGCATGAACCGCGCCACGGTCGTGAAGGCATGAAGCGCGCCACGGTCGTGAAGGCATGAAGCGCACCTTGTTCATCTCCGACCTGCACCTGGCGAGCGAGCGCCCGGCTGCGAACGAGGCGCTGTTCGCCTTTCTCGAGAACGAAGCGAGCGATGCGGATGCGCTGTACATCCTCGGCGACCTGTTCGAGTACTGGATCGGCGACGACGACCTCGCCGACCCGCTGAACGCGATCGTCGCCGGTTTCCTCGCCAACACGGTCCGCAGCGGGACGCCGGTACGCCTGATGCACGGCAACCGCGACTTCCTGCTGGCCGAGACATTCTGCAAGGCCTCGGGTGCCGAATTGCTACCCGACCCGACCGTGCTCGATCTGTTCGGCGTCCGGACACTGCTGATGCATGGCGATACCCTCTGCACCGACGATGCCGCCTACCAGGACTGGCGCCGCGTGTGCCGCAGCGAGGATTGGCAGGCCGCGTTCCTCGCCGAACCCCTCGAGGCGCGACGCACGCAGATGCTCGCTTTACGCGCGAAAAGCGAAGCCGACAAGCGGGCAAAGCCCGCGACGATCATGGACGTCAGCGACACGGCGGTGCGCGCCGCGCTGCGCGCGCACGACTGCACCCGCCTGATCCACGGACACACGCACCGTACGGCGCACCACATCCTCGAAATCGACCGCCATGCATGCGAGCGCTGGGTCCTGCCGGACTGGTACCAGCGCGGAGGCTATCTGGAGGTCAGCGCCGAGGGAGCCAAGCTCGTCAGCCTGCCCTGGGGCTGAAGCGGGCGAAAGCCGATTCGGCCGCACCCGCCTCGCAGTTCTGCCGGTAGACCTCGCGCGCCAGGTCGTCCAGTCCAGGCACCGGGACCTGCTCGCGAAAAAACCGCTTGGTCGCCCCGGCCGATTCCGCTGGCAGCGAGGCGAGCCTCGCCGCGGTGACGCGCGCCTCGGCAAGAACCTTCCCTGCCGGCGCTTCGATTTCGGCCAGTCCGAGCCTGACGGCTTCCGCGCCCGTCACGTGGGCAGCCCCCCAGACCAGCCAGCGCGCCCGCGCGATCCCTACGCGGCGCACCAGCGCCTCTATGCCCCAGGGCGGAAAGAAGCCGAGTTCGACCTCTGGCAGGCGCCAGGCCGCATCCGCCGCGGTGACGACGACATCGCAGCCGATCGCCAGCATGAAGCCCCCGCCCAGCGCAAAGCCGTGCACCGCGCACACCACCGGCTTGTCGAGTTCGGCCAGGGCGCGCATCAACCCGGCCTTGCGGGCAGCGATATCCAGCCTCTGCTGCATCGAAGCCTGCGCCATCTCCTTCACGTCGCTGCCAGCGCAGAATCCCGCCCCCTCGCCGCGCAGCAGGACCGCGCGCACGCCGGAATCCTCGCGGGCTTGCGCAATCGCCAGCAGGACGCGCTCCGTCGTCGCAAGGTCCAGCGCATTGCGAACACGCTCGCGATCGAGCGCAATCTCGAGTACTGCCTGGTTTCCAGTTTCGGACATCGGTACTTTCCGGATTGGTCAGTGTTCGCGGCGCCCGGCCGCGGGGAAGGATCAATTGCCCGCGGTACCCAGCCGGGCCGCGACCGTCGCGAGCAGTGCATTGCGATCGATCGGCTTGGCCACGTAGTCGCTCACGCCAAGCGACTGGCAGACAATCCGCGTGTGCTGGTCCGTTATTACCGAAACGATGACTACCGGCGTCGCCTTGTTCGGCGTGGATCTCCGGATCCGGCTCAGGACTTCGATTCCGTCGATCCCGGGCATCAGCAGGTCGAGCAGGATCAGGTCGTAGGTCTGTGATTCGGCCAGGCGCAGCGCCTCTGCGTGGCCGTCCGCGAGGCTGACCTCGACCGCCGGCAGCGACTCGAGGACCCGGCGCAGCAACAACCGCATCGATTCCTCGTCATCGACAATCAGTACACGCCTGGCTGCCGGCATGGTCCCTTCTCCTTGATCACCCGGCCCGTCAGGCGAAATCGCCACGCTCCGGCTTAAGAATATTTGTATCGGTATCGAAACACAAACTGCCTTGCGGCCCTAGCCCAGAGCCGGACTCGTAAACAATTTCCTTCAGATTTCTGCGTCTACCCTACTTCAGCTCGATCTCGATAAACGCATACTCGAAGGCATTGGCGTTGATCACATCGTGCTCCACGCCGCTCTGCCGGAAGTAGGGTACGCCCTTCTTCAGCTCGGAGACCTTTTCCCCGCCGGCGTCAACGATCTTCAGGTTGCCGTCGAGCATCGGCACCACCACGTAATCGTGCGCGTGCCGGTGCCAGCCGGTGGAGGCGCCGGGCGCAAAGCGCCACTCGGTCACGCACACCCGTTCATTGTCGATCAACTGCGTTGGCGTCGCGGCGGGCATGGTCCGCCTCAGGCCTTGAGCGCGTCGATGCCAGCCTGGCCGATCTGCGCGTCCTCATGCGACTGCACGCCCGACACGCCGATGCCGCCGATGCATACGCCCTCGACAATGATCGGCAACCCGCCTTCGACGGGCAGCACCCCGGGCATCTTCAGCATTGACACGCGCCCGCCGGCCACGCGCTCTTCCCACATCTTGCTCGGGCGGCGGGTCAGCGCGGCCGTGCGCGCCTTCTCGGTGGCGATCGTGATGTTCGCCGGCGTCGCGCCGTCGCTGCGCAGCGCATGCAGGATGTGGCCGCCATCGTCGAGGATCACGATCGCGACCTCCCACTTGTTTTTTGCCGCTTCCGCTTCTGCGGCGGCGTTGATTTTCCTGCAGTCTTCGAGCGTCAGCACGGGACGGGTCTTCATTTGTTTCCTTTCGGATTGTCGGATTGTCGGATTGGATTTATTTCGCCGCCAGCACGGCCTTGATCTGTTCGAGCGAAGCGGGATCCTCGATGGTGGTCAGGTCACCGGGATCGCGCCCTTCGGCCAGCGCCGTGATCGAGCGCCTGAGCACCTTGCCGGACCGCGTCTTGGGCAGCAGGGTGACAAAGAACACCCGGCTCGGCCGCCCGATCGCGCCCAGCTGTTTGTCGACGGTCCGCATGATCTCGCCTTCGAGCATCATGCGTCCTTCCAGCGTCGCCACCTGGGCGGCGTCCTTGACCACGGCGAACGCCATCGGCATCTGACCCTTGAGCAGGTCGGCAACGCCCACCACCGCGCACTCGGCCACGCCCGGATGCATGTTCACCGCCTCCTCGATTTCACGCGTGCCCAGGCGATGTCCAGCGACGTTGATGACGTCGTCGGTGCGCCCGAGGATGAAGTAGTAGCCATCCTTGTCGCGTATGCCCCAGTCGAAGGTCGTGTAGAGCAGCCTGCCCGGGATGGTAGAGAAATAGGTCTTCACGAAACGCTCGTCGTCGCCCCAGAGCGTGGACATGCAGCCGGGCGGCAGGGGCGGCTCGATCACCACCACCGCCTTTTCGTCCGCCCCGGCCTCACTCGCGTCTGCCTCGCGCAACAGCTTGAGGTCGTACCCGTAAGCGGGAAACGACGGGCTGCCGAACTTGCCCGGGGTCTTTTCCACACCGGGCATCGCGGTCAGCACGGGCCAGCCGGTCTCGGTCTGCCAGTAGTGGTCGATCACGGGCTTTCCCAGGCCCTCGGATATCCAGGCGTGGGTGGGCTCGTCGAGCGGTTCGCCGGCAAGGAACAGGTGCATGAGCGAGGAGAGGTCGTATTTTTTCAGCCAGGCGATGTCGTGCTTTTTCAGCACCCGGATTGCAGTCGGCGCAGAGAACATCACCTTGACCTTGTGGTCCTGCACGATCTTCCACCAGATGCCGGCGTCCGGCCGGATCGGCACCCCTTCGTAGATGATGCTCGTCATTCCGGCGATCAGCGGCGCGTAGATGATGTACGAGTGTCCTACCGCCCAGCCGATGTCGGAGGTGGTGAAGATCGTCTCGCCGGGACCACCACAGTAGATATGCTGCATCGAGGCGGCCATCGCGACCGCGTGGCCACCGACATCGCGTTGCACGCCCTTGGGCTTGCCGGTGGTGCCCGAGGTATAGAGGATGTAGGAGGGCTGGTTCGATTCCAGCCACGCACAGGGCACCTCCGCGCCCGCATGGCGGCTGGCCAGCTCCGACCAGTCGACATCGCGCCCGGCAACCACGGGCATGTCCAGGTCGAGGCCGCGACGGAAGATCAGGACGTGTTTCGGGGGGAACTGCGCCAGTTTTATCGACTGGTCGACCAGCGCCTTGTAGAGCACCGGCTTGCCCATGCGGCTGCCGCCGTCCGAAGTCACCATCAGGGCCGGCTTCGCGTCGTCGATGCGCGCAGCGAGGCTCGCCGCCGCAAACCCGCCGAACACCACCGAGTGGACCGCGCCGATGCGCGCGCAGGCGAGGATCGCGAACACCGCCTCGGGAGTGTTCGGCATGTAGACGATCACCCGGTCGCCGCGCTTCACGCCGAGCGACAGCATCATCGCCGCGACCCGCTGGACCTCCAGGTGCAGCTGGCGGTAGGTATAGCTTTCTTCGCGATCGACTTCGGTCGATATCCACACCAGCGCCTTCTGGTCGCCGAGCGCAGCCAGGTGACGGTCGACCGCGTTGTGGCACAGGTTGGTTTCCCCGCCACCGAACCATTTCGCAAAGGGCGGGCGCGAATAGTCGAGCACCGTGGAGAACGGCTTGTGCCATTCGACCATTCGCGCCTGCTCGGCCCAGAATCCCTCCTTGTCCTCGATCGAACGGCGGTGAAACTCTTGTATCGTCGCCATATCCCCTCCTGCTGCGTTCCTCAGGCAGACATATCTACCACGATCCGGCCTTTCATTTTCGACTCGATGAAGGCGTTGAACACCGTGGGCAGATCGGCGAACGGAACGGTTCTCGTTATCTCTGCCAGATGCACCGGCCGCATGTCGGTGGCGAGCCGGTTCCAGACTTCCTGCCGTAGCGGCATCGGGCAATTGACCGAATCCACGCCCAGCAGGCTCGCACCACGCAGGATGAACGGCAGCACCGTCGTCGAAAGCGACGGGCTGGCCGCCAGGCCGATCGAGGCGATCGTGCCACCGACTTTCATCGTGCTCGCCATCCAGGCCAGCACTTCGCCGCCGAGGTTGTCGACCGCACCGGCCCATTGTGCGCGGTCGAGCGGCCGGATTTTCGCCAGGTCAAGGCTCTGGCGCAGCATCACCTCTTTTGCGCCCAGTTTCTTGAGGTAGTCGGCCTCAGCTTCTTTCCCGGTCAGCGCAACCACGTGATAGCCGAGTCGCGACAACGCGTCGATGGCGACCGATCCCACGCCGCCGGTCGCCCCGTTGACGATGACCGGGCCGTTGGCGGGCTTCAAGCCGTTCTGCTCCATGCGCACGATGCCCAGCCCCGCCGTAAAGCCGGCAGTCCCGAAGGCCATGGCGTCGAACAGGCTCATGCCCTTTGGGATCTTCACCAGCCAGTCGGCCGGCACGCGGGCGTACTCCGCGTAGCCGCCGTGGTGCTTCACGCCCAGGTCGAACCCGGTGGCGAGCACGGCGTCGCCCTTGGCGAAGCGCGCGTCGGTGGAAGATACGACCGTGCCGGACAGGTCGATCCCGCCGATGCATTCCGGGCGCAGCAGGATGCGGCCCTTGCCGGTCGCGGCGAGCGCATCCTTGAAGTTGACATCCGAGTACGCGACCCTGACCACGACCTCGCCCGGGTCCAGGTCGTCGAACGCGAAGTCGACGAAGGCCGCGCTGGCTTTCTTGTCGACTTCGGTGATCTTGTAGGCCCTGAATTTTTCGATTGGCTTGTCCATCTATCCCTCCGGTTCGGTTGCTAGTGTTTTGGCTTGTCTGCCTGCAGATAATCAAGCGACTGCATTTCGGTCAGCCGGCTGACGGTACGCGCGAATTCGGCGCTGTTCGCGCCTTCGGTGTAAAGCGACTCGGGCACGGTTTCTGCGGAACAGATCAGCTTGATCCGCTCGTCGTAGAACACGTCGACGAGCCAGGTGAACCGGCGCGCGGAGTCCGCGTTCTTCGGCGACATGCGCGGTATGCCCGACAGGATCACGCTGTGGAAGCGCTTCGTGAGGTCCACATAGTCGGTGTAGGAACGCAGTCCGCCACAGAGCGCTGAAAAATCGAACCATACCAGGCCGCCGGCGCGCTTTCGATAGGGGATTTCACGGCCCTCCACGTCCAGCGGCTGGGTCTCCTCCTCCACGTCCTTGAGGCTGGCAAAGATCTGCTCGAGCGCGGCTTCGGCGGAGGCGTCCAGCGGCGTGTGGTACACCCGCACCTGCTCCATGGCCCGCCGGCGGTAGTCGTTGCCCGCATCCACCTCCACCACGTCCATATGCCGCTTGATGAGCTCGATCGTCGGCAGGAAACGCTCGCGCTGCAGGCCGTTCGGGTACAGCCCGTCGGGCGAATAGTTGCTGGTCATGCAGAACACCACGCCGCGCTCGATGACCTGCTCGAGGAACCGCCCGAGGATCATCGCATCGGCGATGTCGGACACATGGAATTCGTCGAAGCAGATCAGGCGATAGCGCTTGGCCGTGCGCTCGGCAACCTCGGCGATCGGGTCCTCGGTGCTCTTCACCTCGTTCATTTCGCGGTGGATCTCGCGCATGAAGTGGTGGAAATGCACCCGGCGCTTCCTTACCAGCGGCACGCACAGGTAGAACGAATCCATCAGGAAGCTCTTGCCCCGCCCGACCCCTCCCCACAGGTACACGCCCTTGGGCAGCAGTGGCTTGACCAGCACCCGCTTCCACGCGGTGTTGCGACGCGCCTTGTAGGCGGACCACTCGTCGTACAGGCGTTGCAGGTGCTCGACTGCGAGCCACTGGGCCGCGTCGGAGACGAAACCGCGCTTCGCCAGGTTCTTCCGGTACAGCGAGACGACGTCGAGACGCCCGTCGTCCGCGCCTTCGCGCCCGTATGTGTCGAGATCCAGCGCGCTGTCGCGCATTCGCTAGCAGTCGCGCACTAGCTGCGCATCAACTATTGAGCGAGCGCTTGTCCACGGCGAGCGCGGCTTCGTGCATCGCCTCCGACATCGAGGGATGCGCATGACAGATCCGGGCGATGTCTTCCGACGATGCGGAGAATTCCATCGCCACCACCGCCTCTGCGATGAGTTCGGAAGCCTGGCCGCCGATGACGTGCACACCGAGGATGCGGTCGGTCTTCGCATCGGCAAGCATCTTCACAAACCCTTCGGGCTCGTCGCGCCCCAGCGCCCGGCCGTTATAGGCAAACGGGAACTTCCCCACCGAGTAATCGACCCCGTCGGCTTTCAGCTGCTGCTCGGTGCGCCCGACCCAGGCGATCTCCGGGGACGTATAGATCACCCAGGGAATCGTGTCGTAATTCACGTGGCCCTTCTGGCCGGCGATCAGTTCGGAGACCATCACGCCCTCTTCCTCGCCCTTGTGCGCGAGCATCGGACCGCGCACCACATCGCCGATCGCCCACAGGTCGGGCAGCCCGGTGCGGCATTGCCCGTCGACTTCGACGAACCCGCGCGCATCGATCCTGAGGCCGACCTTCTCCGCGCCAAGATCGTCGGTGTTGGGCACCCTCCCGACCGATACGATCAGGCGGTCGCACTCGAGCTTCTTCGCGCTGCCGTCTGCAGCCTCGTACTCAATCACGACTTCCTTTTTTCCCTGCTTCACGGCCTTGATCTTCACCCCGAGTTCGATGTCGAGACCCTGCTCCCCGGTGAAGATCTTCCAGGCTTCCGCCGCGACCGACTCATCGGCCGCGCCGAGGAAAGCCGGCAGCGCCTCAACGACCTTGACCTTCGAGCCAAGCCGGCGCCAAACGCTGCCCAGTTCGAGGCCGATCACGCCTGCCCCGATCACGCCGAGCCGCTCAGGCACGGAATCGAACGCGAGCGCGCCTTCGTTGTCGCAGATCGTCACATTGTCGACCGGTATCCCCGGCAGGTGCCGCGCCTTGGAGCCGGTCGCGAGTATCACGTGCCTGGCGGTCACCGCCGCGGTTTCCTTTGCGCCGAGGACTTCGACTTGCCAGCCCTCGGCTGCTTTCCCAGACAGCCTGCCATGCCCCTGCAGCCAGGTGACCTTGTTCTTCTTGAACAGGCCCGCGATCCCGCCGGTCATCTTGGCGACGATCTTTTCCTTGCGCGCCAGCATCGTCGCAAGGTCGAGCTTCACGCCGGTTGCATTGATCCCGTGGGCCTTGAACTTATGGGTCACACGCTCGTAGTTCTCGGAAGACTCGAGCAGCGCCTTCGAAGGGATGCAGCCGACGTTCAGGCAGGTCCCGCCCAGCCGCAGTTCGCCCTTGGGCGTCTGCCACTTTTCCACACACGCCGTGGACAGGCCCAGCTGAGCCGCGCGAATCGCCGCGATATACCCGGCCGGACCGGAGCCGATCACCAACACATCAAAGGTGCCGGCCATCTCAGACCTCGATCAGCAGGCGCGCAGGATCCTCGAGCGCTTCCTTTACCGCGACGAGAAACAGCACCGCCTCGCGCCCATCGATGATGCGATGGTCGTAAGAAAGGGCGAAATAATTCATCGGGCGCACCACCACCTGGCCGTTTTCCACCACGGCACGCTCCTTGGTCGCATGCACGCCGAGAATCGCCGACTGCGGCGGGTTGATGATCGGGGTGGACAGCATCGAGCCGAACACGCCGCCGTTGGAGATCGAGAACGTCCCTCCGGTCAGGTCGTCGATCGCGAGCTTTCCATCCGCCGCCTTCTTGCCGTATTCGGCTATCTTTTTCTCGACGCCGGCGAAGCCGAGCTGGTCGCAATCACGCAGAATCGGCACCACCAGGCCGCGCGGGCTGCCGACGGCGATGCCGATGTCGAAATAGCCGTGATAGACGACGTCGCTGCCGTCGACCGAGGCGTTCACCACCGGGTACTTTTTCAACGCAGCGACCACGGCCTTGACGAAGAACGACATGAACCCGAGCTTCACCCCGTGCTCCTTCTCGAACCGGTCCTGATACTTCTTGCGCAGGTCCATCACCGGCTGCATGTTGACCTCGTTGAAGGTCGTGAGGATGGCTGCAGTCGCCTGGGACTGCACGAGGCGCTCCGCGATCCTGGCCCGGAGGCGGGACATCGGCACCCTCTGTTCCGGGCGGTTGGCGAGCATCGCATCGACATTCACCGGCGGCGAGGGCTGCGGCAGCGCGGCGGCGCTCGCCGCCACGGGCGCGAGCGTTGCCGCTGCCTGCAGCACGTCGCCCTTGGTGACCCGCCCGTCGCGTCCGCTGCCCTGGACCATCGCAGTATCGACACCCTTCTCGGCGGCAATCTTGCGCGCGGCAGGCATGACGGTGGCGCCCGGTGAAGCTGCGGTGGCGGCCACAGGCGCGGCCGGCGCAGTCGGCGCGTGCGCAGGTGCAGGTGCAGGTGCAAGTGCAGGTGACGGCGCGGTCGTCGCCTTGGCCTCCGTGTCGATCGTGGCGATGACTTCGCCGGCCACGACGATTCCCTTCTCACCCTTGACGATGCTGACCAGCACACCATCCACCGGCGAGGGCAGCTCCATCACCACCTTGTCGGTCTCGATGTCGATCAGGTTTTCGTCACGCGCCACGGCCTGGCCGACGCTCTTGTGCCAGGCCAGCAGCGTGGCCTCCGAGACCGACTCGGATAATTGCGGTACTTTGACTTCTACGATCATTTGATTCCCCGTTCCGTTTTTCCCCGGGTCCGGCTAAGCCTCGCCGCGGGTTGTCGAAAAAACAGGCGCGTAACGCGCCGGGCCTGCATGTGTGCGTGCGTTCTGACTGCTATTTGTACTTCCCGAATGCCTGGTCTACCAGCGCCTTCTGGCGCTCGAGATGTTTTGCCATGTATCCGCCGGCTGGTGCGGCCGACGGGGGCCGGCCCGCATAGTAAAGTTTCTGGTCGGCGCGCATGTTTTCCGCGAGGTAGTGCCCGGTCTGGTACCAGGCACCCTGGTTCTGCGGCTCCTCCTGGCACCATACGACTTCGTGGGCATTGGGATACTTCTTCATTTCTGCCGCGAACGGCTTGTGCGGAAACGGGTAGAGCTGTTCGACGCGGATGACCGCAATATGGTCAAGGCGCCTTTCCCTGCGCGCAAGCAGCAAGTCGTAATACACCTTTCCGCAGCAGGCGATGACGCGCGTCACAG
>JBBQVP010000146.1:0-10745 GCA_038211455.1 Burkholderiales bacterium | reverse complement strand
CATCCCAGGCACCGAGCACCCAGGACCATGACAGCCGTTCGTTGAATGGCGTGATGAACTCCACCATGTACGAGTAGTTCGCGCCAGAGGAGCGCACGATTTCGGCCACGCAAAGTGAGATAAAGAAGCTCGATCCGAGATTGCGCAACAAATGAAACACCGCCGAGGTCTCGGCCAGCGCGCGGGGCTGGACATTGGCGAAAGTCACAACCGTCAACGGCACCCAGATTGCACCGATCGCCACACCTTGCAGCATCGCGTTGGCGGCGAGTGAAAAAGCCGACATCTCCAGGCTCATGCTCATCAGCCAGATGCCCGCGATGAACAGCATGCCAAAGCCGGAGATCATGCTCAGGCGCGGATCAAATCGGCTCGCGTAACCGGCAGCCAGGAACCCGATCATCCCGCCCACGCCGCGAAACCCAATGACGACGCCGATTAAATGCTCGCTGAAGCCCATGTATTCGCGCAATAGCGGTGGCAATAACACCATCGGCGTGAAGTTGAGCATGCCGTACATCGTCACCAGCACCAGCCCCAGGGCGTAGTTTCGATCGAGCAGATGACGCGGGTTCAAAAATGGCGCGCGTGCGATGAGGCTGTGGATGATGAACACCCACATCGCGATGCCGGCAATCAACGTCTCAAGCACGATCTCCCGGGAGTCGAACCAATCCTGTCGCTGCCCGCGCGACAACACCAGTTGAATGCAGCTCAATCCGACCGACAGGGTGAGAAAACCCGTCCAATCCAGCCTTGCCGTGCGCCTGCGCGCTTCTTCAGGCAGGAACAGGTACAACGACGAAACACTCAGCACACCGACCGGCACCAGAACGTAGAATGCCCAGCGCCAGGTATAGATCTCCGCCATCGAACCGCCCAGAACCGGGCCGATCACAGGGCCCATCACCACGCCGATACCAAAGATCCCGAGCACCATGCCGTGATGCCTCTTCTCGAAGGTATCGAGCAAAATCGACTGCGTAAGCGGTGTGGACGGCGCACCGAATGCGCCCTGCAGGATGCGCCAGAATACGAGCGTCTCGAGCGACTCCGACGCACCGCACATCAGTGTAGCCACGGTGAATCCGGTCATGCTCCAGATCATGACATTGCGGGTTCCGAATCGTGCCGACAGCCAGCCTGACATCGGCGTGGCAATAGCGGTCGCAAGGATATTGAAGGTCACCACCCAGGCGATCTCATCGGCGGTCGCGGACATCGTGCCCTGAATCTGCGGCAGCACCGTGGCGACGATCAGCAAAGTCGTGCCATACAGTGTCGTCGTCATGATCAGGGCGATCAGGATCGAAATCTTCCGCGCGGCCGAGAATTCCGGACGCGGAATCTCCGCGAGCGCCATTGACGCGCTGTCGGCGTCATCGTGCTCAAGCTCGTTAGTGCTCATTGCACTTTTTACCATTGGCGGCCCGCGAGGCGAAGCGAGCGGCATTGTGCATCATCGTGGCAGGGCTGCCTGGTGCGAAGCAGTCCGAAGCAGGCACCTCTTTGTGAACGTCCGCGCCTGGCGGACGCAGAGACTCAGCAGCACGCACGGTGCTCGCCCGCGCCCTTCCAGAAGCCGGTATCGAAACCGCTCACCCTGCCTCCTCCCGCTTTTCTACTGTCCGCGGTTTCGGCGTTGTGTTCGGTGCGTCTTGCCCCAGGCCCGCGTCCAGGAACGCGAGCAGGCGCCGCAGCCGCCCCGCCGCCTGCTCGCGCACCGCGTCCGGATCGCAACCCGACCAGTCGTAGAAGCCCAGCCCGGAAGCCAGGCCCGTCTCGCCGCGCGCGGGCATCGCCTGCAGCATCGGGTTCGGCGTGCGGTTGTGGAACAGCGCCGGCACGATCGATCGCTGCGAGGCGGCGTTCACCACCAGGCCGCTCAGGTCCTTCTGCAGCACAAGTCCGGAAATGCACATTCGCGGCGCAAGCAGGCGGCGCACGGCGTAGTCCACCGCCGCGGCGTCCGCAATACCCGCTTCGATCAGGTAGTAGGCCTCGTGCAGCAGCGCGTGCTGCATGCGGTTGATGAGGAATCCGATGATCGGCTCGGCAACCACGACCGGCTCCTTGCCGGTGCGGCGCATCACGTCGGCGGCGGCTTCGAGCGCCTCGGGCGGCGTCGCCGGACCGGCGCCGACCTCGACCACCGGGGAAACATCCGCGGGCATGAAGTAGTGCAGCGCCAGCAGCCGCGCCGGATGCGCGAGCGGTGCGGCCAGCGCCGCCATGTCGATGCCCGAGGTGCCCGTCGCCAGCAGGAAGTCCGCATCTCCGTATGTGACTTCAACCTGCGCAAAAAAAGCCAGCTTGAGCGCCAGGTCCTCTGGCAGGAACTCGACGATCAGGTCCGGTGCAACGGCAGGAAGAAGGACGTCGGCCGTGACACCCGCTGGGAGGTTGTCCAGGCGATTGGCGCGGCGCGACCAGACCCGGGTCTCGAACCCGGCATCGGCGAATGTCTTCGCGACGGCGCGACCCATGGTGCCGTAACCGGCAATGAGGACTGATCGGATGTCTCTGGCCATGGGAACCTCGTCTTCAGGTTGGAACGGCGACTGGTGTCAGCGCTTCGGGCGCGCGTTCGACCGCGCGGGCCGGCGCGCCTGCTTGCGCCGGGGTTCTGTTGGTGCTTCGGCTGATGCCTCCTTACCCGTTTCCTCGAGGAGCCAGCGTGCGAACTCGTCAACTTCGATCTTGCCGGCGCTGCGCGGGGATCGAACCAGAAAATAGGCACGTGAGGATGCGACGGCCTTGTCAAACGGGGCGGCGAGCTGCCGGTCACGCAGCATGCGCCGCACCAGCGGCAGGCGCCCGAGCGCGACGCCCTGCCCGGCGGCGGCGGCCTGGATCACCTGGTCGTAGCTGCCGAAGTGCAGCGCGCCGGCCGGCTTGAATTCCGGCAGGCCGAACGCACGCAGCCAGAGGTCCCACTCGAACAGCGCGGCGCGCTCGTCGTCCAGGTGCAGAAGCACGTGCCGACGCAGGTCGGCCGGCTCGAGCAGCGGCCGCAAGGGATCGGCGGCGAGCGCCGGGCTGCAGACGGGCATGACCTGTTCGCCGAACAGCGGGCTGGCATCCCCCATGCTGCCCACCGCCGCGTAACGCACGGCCAGATCGACACCCGACTGCTCCAGTTGCACCAGCCGGTACGAGGCCGAGATCCGCACATCGATTTCGAGACGGCTGGCGGTGAATCCCGCCAGTCGCGGAATCAGCCAGAGCGTGGCGAAACCCGGCGTGGTGGTCAGCGTAACGACGCGCGCGGCCGTCGCTCCGCGAAGTGTCTCGGCTGCGTCCTGGACCTCCTGCATTGCCTGACGCGCCACCCGGTAGAACACCTGCCCCGCCTCGGTCAGCAGCAACGCGCGGGTTCGCCGCTCGAACAGCCTGCAGGCCAGGCTCTCCTCCAGGGCCTGCATCTGGCGGCTCACGGCCGACTGGGTCAGGAACAGTTCCTCCGCCGCCCGGGTGAAAGAAAGGTGTCGCGCCGCAGCCTCGAAAGCCGGCAGCAGGTCCAGCGGCGGCAGCTGCCAGCGCCTGTTATTCATTCTTCCAGTGCATGCATAGGATTCTGATTCAGCGTTTGTCAGGCACCTATGGGAGGAGAAGAATCACAGCCATCCCGAAGGCGCAGCCATCGCGAACGATAGATGCGCCAGGGACATTCGTCAACGTCTTCCTCAAGGAGAGATCATGGACCTGCAGATCGCCCACGCTTCAATCGAACTCCGGCCCCGGGAGCCCGTGCGCCTCCACGTCGGGGCCGGGCATCGCATGACCGGCATCAGCGGCTCCACCTGGCTGACCATTGATCGCGACCCGCGCGACATCATCCTCGAACCCGGCGATACCCATGCCTTCGTCCGGCCGGGGCACGTCATGGTCCAGGCGCTGGGCGGCAACGCACTGCTCTGCGCCGAGGACGGAGTCGAGCCGCAATCCGACATCCGGCGCGGCGGCGGCCGTCACGCCGCGTTCCAGCCGTGATCCGCCCGCTCGTTCCCGGCGACGCTGCACTGCTGCAGACGTTCGTGCGCCACCTGTCGCCTGCGTCGCGCCGTCAGCGCTTCCAGAGCGGGCTGAATGAGCTTTATCCGGCGCTGCTCGAACAACTGACCCGGGCCTCAGGTCGCGGCCACGCAGCGTTCGTTGCCGTGGCCAATGAAAGCGGCCGCGAAGTCATCATTGGTGAAGCGCGTTACGCGCCCTCCGTCGAGGCCCTCGGCGCAACGGAATTTGCCGTGGCGGTCGCTGACGAATGGCAACACATCGGCCTGGGCACCGCGCTGATCGGCAGGCTCGTGGCCGAGGCCTGCCGTTCGCGCATCTCCCGCCTCTATGGCGACGTGATGCAGGACAACCGCGGCATGCTGCGCCTTGCCAAAAAGCTGGGATTCAGGACCGGAGTGCATCCGGAGGAGGCCTGGCTCGCGCGCGTCGCCCTGGACCTGCGCGCCACGCGGGAGCCGATGGAACGCGCGGCGCCTCAGCCGGCCGCGGCCACCTTGGCGCGTCGCTCCACCGCAGGAAGCAGCCCGGCCGAAATCAGCGCCTGACGGATGCGCGCGATCTCGGCGTCGGACACCTTGACCAGCGGCGGCCGCACCACCGCGCGCGGCAGCTTGCCGAGCAGCACCAGCGCCTCCTTCATGCGGTTGTGCATGTCGACGAACGGATCGGTGTAGAACACCTCGACAGTCGGCGTGATGCGGTCGTGCAGCTTTCGCGCCGTCGCGAGGTCGTTCGCCTTGACGGCCCGGAACAGCTGCGCCTGCAGGTCTGCGATCACAGAGCCGCTGCCCGAAAGCAGGCCGTTGCAGCCCATGACCAGAGAACTGAACAGCCACGCGCTGTGGGTGCTCAGCACGTTGACCGCCGGCTGGAGCGACTGGAGCACGCGGATCTGCCGGTCGGCGAGCTGGGGGTTGCCGCACCAGTCCTTGATCGCGCGCACCAGAGGCACGGCCTCGACGAGCTTGAGCAGCGTGGCCAGCGGATAGCCCTGCCCGCCTGCCAGCGCGTACTGGAATGCGATCAGCGGCAGGCCGCTCGCGTCCGCGATGCGGCGGAAATGCTCGATCACCATGCCCGGGTGCTGGCCCATGGTGAACGGCCCCGGCGGGAATACGAGCAGCGCCGAGGCGCCGCCCTCGGCGGCCATGCGCGCAAGCCGCGCCGCCTCCAGGCTGCCGTCGGCGTATACGCCATTGACTATCGGCATCCGTGCGCCGACCTCGTCCTGGGTGACCTCAAGGACCCGCTTCTGCTCCTCGAATGTGCACGAGGCGGCTTCGGTCGAGTGCGCATTGATCGTGATGGCCGAAATTCCATCGACTGCAGCCACGTCGCGCAGGTGCGCGCGGTAGGCGTCCTCGTCTATCGAGAGGTCTTCGAAAAACGGCAGCAGCACGGCGGGAATGACGCCGTGCGGAATGTAACCGGTGTGCCTTGGCATCGTGTACTCCTTTTGAGTGCTATTCGCGCAGGTCGTCGAGCGCGGCTTCGAGGTGGGACACGTCAGCCCAGGCGTGGACCTGCCACTGCCCCTGCGCCACTTCGACCCAGTTGATGCCCGTGTTCGGGATCTCGAAATCGCGCGGCGAGGACAATCCTATTGCGCGCGCATGGCGATACACCATCTCGAGCACACCGCCGTGGGTGAATACCAGGACCTGTTCCCCGGGATGGCGTTCGATGATTGCGCGCACCGCGCGAATCGAGCGTTGGTTAAACCCGCGCAGCGACTCGCCGCCTTCGAAATCGAAATCCGGATCCTTTTTCGTGAACCGACCGTACTGCTCCGGGTAGCGCTCGCGCACTTCCACGTAGGTCAGCGATTCGAACATGCCATAGTGCCGTTCGCGCAGCTCGGCGTCGTACGCGACCGGCAAGGCAAGCCTCTTTGCGGTCGGCTCCGCGGTCTGGCGCACGCGCGCCAGGTCGCTGCAATAGATCGCGCTGAAATCGTGGCCCGCCAGCGCCTCTGCCGTCGCCCGCGCCTGCGCGCGGCCGAGCTCGTTCAGGGGAATATCGAGCTGGCCCTGCACGCGGCCCTCGGCGTTCCAGGCGGTCTCGCCGTGGCGGACCATGCAGATGCGGGTCGCGCCCACCTCAGAACAACTGCACGAACATCAGGACCATCCCGATCGCCGAGACAAACCACACCCCGGTGCGCAGCCACGGAATGCCGCCGAGGTAGACCAGCGCGTAACCCACGCGCGCCCAGAAAAAGAGCTCTGCGCCGAGCACGGTCATCTGGTTGGACTTGCCCGCCGCAATCACGAGGAACACCAGCGCGGTGAACAGGACCATGCTCTCCAGCATGTTGCGGTGCGCGCGCTGGGCGCGCCCAGCCCAGCCGGTGAGTTCAGGAAATTTCTCCCGGTTGCCGGCAAGCAGCGGCAACCCGACCTGCAGCGTGGCGCCGGTGGTGGCGATAAGCATCTGCAGGAATGTCAGCCCCACGGCCCAGAGCAGCAGCAGCATTTCAGGTTTCATCTTGATCCCCTCCTTGAAAGCATGAGCCTAGCGCGACACGCGCGAATTCGCCAGTTCGAGACGATCGACCACGTTGCGCACCAGGGCACGCGTGAGCGCGAGCTGCGCGCCAAGGCTCATCTGGCCCAGGGCGACGGGCTCGAACTCTGCCAGCACCGTGTCACTCATGGCTTCGACGGTAGCGTGCCGTGGCGGATCGCCACCCCGGATGTATGCCATCTCGCCGAAACACTCACCCTGGTCGATCGTGTTGAGCAAGCGCCCCTGGCGTATCACCTTGACCTGCCCCTGGGCGAGGAAAAAGAAACTTGCTCCCGGCTCGCCTTCCGTGACGATCGGTGTCGCCCGGTTCACCCGGCGCCACGCACCGGCGCGCGCGAGTTCCCAGAGCTCCGAGTCGGCCAGCGCGGAGAGCATTTCCACACGCTTCAGCGCGACGTACTTCTCGCTGTCCGATATCTGCTCGATCGGCAGCACCAGGCGCACGACCTTCGCCAGGTCAAGCGCGAATTCCGCCCAAGTCGGGTAGCGATGCTCGGGCTTCTTGCCCAGCGCCTGCAGGATGATCCGGTCGACGTCCTTGGGCAGGTCTGCGTTCAGGCTCGAAGGCGGAGCGGGAGCCTGCCTCAGGATCTTTTCCATCAATCCTTCCATGCTGTCCGCCGTGAACGGCCGGGCGCCAGTCAGGAGTTCGTACAACGAAACGCCAAGGCTGTACATGTCGCTGTGCAGCGTGAGTTCGCGGTTTTCCAACTGCTCGGGCGACATGTAGTAGGGCGAGCCCATCGAGGCGGTCTGCCCGACCTGCGTCTTGCGAAGCAGCGCGGCGCCGAAGTCGGCGATCTTCACGTCGGTTCCGTGCGCGATCATGATGTTCGCGGGCTTGATGTCCCGGTGCACGATGCCTTCGCGAAACGCATAGTCGAGCGCCCCGCAGCACTTGAACCCGATCTGCAGCACATCCGCGATCGGCAACAGGGTCTCCGGCTTCACGTGTTGCGAGAGGTCACCGCCGGTGACCAGTTCCATCGCGATGTGCCCGGCATCCTCGAGCACCACTGCGTCGAAGATCGAGACGATGTGCGGGTGTTTAAGCTTACCTGCGAGCGAGGCTTCGTTGAGGAACTGCGCCCGGTATACCGTGCCGAATTCGGGGTCGCTGAATACCTCAGGCTCGATTACCTTGAGCGCCACCTCCGCGCCGGAAAACGTATCGCGCGCGTGATAGACGGTGCCGGTGGCGCCCTTGCCCAGCAGTTGCTGGATGTCGTACTTCCCGATTTGCAGGCTCAGATCCATGACCCGAAGCATACCAAGCCGGGCCACCGTCCTGCGTGGCTTATGTCACCCGGGCTTGCGCTTTACTCAGCGCCAGCCGCGAGGGCCGCCGTAACCACGATGGCCGCCGTAGCCGCGAGGGCCGCCGTAGCCGCGATAACCATAGTAGCCGTAGTACCCGTAGTACCCCACGTAGGGGCGAACCACCACGACCGGCGCGGGGACGACGGCATATGCGCCTGGCGGGCCGTAGGCCGGCACCACCGCGCAGCCAGTGAGCGAAAGGGCGGACAAGGCGAGGATGCGCGCTGCTTTGATCATCATGTTCCGTGGTTGAGGCACGCTGGCATGATGAGCGCATCGCCGGGCGAAAAGCGGCCAAATTTGTTACAGAACGTTACCGCCGTGCCGGGGATACTCAGGCTACACCGCAAGCCACAGCACGAGCAGCGGGATGGCAACCGCGCCGAGGATGCCATGCAACCCCATCGCCAGGCTGGCATAGGTTCCGGCCTCGTGGCTTACGCTGAACGCGCGCGAGGTGCCGATGCCGTGCGCCGCGACGCCGAGCGCGAATCCGCGCTGCCACCAGGCCTTCGACCCGACGAGATCGAGGACGGACCGCGCAAGCACCGCACCCAGGATACCCGTAGTGATGGCGAATACCGCCGTCAACGTGGGAGACACGTGGATCCGCTCGGCAACGCCCATTGCGATCGGCGCGGTGACTGACTTGGCATACAACGCCCCGGCGATCGACCGGTCCGCGCCCAGCAGCCTCGCGATGCCGACCGCGCTGGCAATCGATACCAGACCGCCCGAAACCAGTGCGGCCAGCAGCGGAAGGATGCGGCCGCGCAACGCGCCCAGGCCTTTGTAGATCGGCACGGCCAGCGACACCGTGGCGGTGCCGAGCAGGAAATGCACGAACTGGGCGCCTTCGAAGTATTTCGGATAGGGCATCTCGATCGCCTGGATTACGAGTGCCACCAGGGCTACTGCGATCAGGACGGGATTGGCGAGGGGGTTCCTTCCAGTGCGCTCGTAAACCGTGAGGCCGGCCTGGTAGGCGCCCAGCGTAAGGATCAGCGCAAGTAACGGGCTGCCGGATAGATAGACCCAGATCTCGTGGATCGCCGGAAAGTCCGGCTTCATGTCAGTCGTCCCCCGCCATCAGCCGCAGTACCAGCGCCGGCACCGCGATCGTCAGCACGACGCTGCACAAAAGCGCGACCGTCACCGCAAGCGCATGCGAGCGCAACTGCGGCCAAAACAGCACCACCCCGACAGCGGCCGGGACGAACAGCAGCCCCAGGTGCTGGACCAGCGCAGAGGCGACCAGGTCGATCGTGGGCGGGACGGCCTTACGGACCGACAGGTACGCGAGCAGAAGCACGAGGCCGACCACCGGACCCGGTATCAGCGGCATGGCAAAGCGCGACACGAGTTCTCCCAGTCCCTGGAACAGCAGAATCCCTGCAAGACCTTCGATCATCTCCCTGCCCTTGCGTTTGTCAGCAGACGTTGCACCTGCGGCCTGAGGTAACACCTGCTTACATTTCGGTCGCGCGCGAAACACTTCATCGCAACTTGTTCGCAAACCGTATCTCCCGCGCGCCCGTCCTTGCGTGACACTGGGTTGCGTGCGAGAGCAAACCCGCGCGTGCAAGCCACATTACAACAGGAGGTCGGCATGAACACTATCAAGAAAGCACTCTGCATCCTGATATCCGGCGCTTCGCTGGGCGCTGCGGCGCCGGCGTTCGCGGACCGGGGGTACGGCGATGACCGCGATCGCGGGCACCGTGAGTCGCACTACCGAGGGAATCACCATGCACCGGCGTTCGCGGGCCGGGGCTACGACGATGGCCGCGATCGCGGTCATCGCGAAACGCACTATCGCGGGAGCCGCTATGCGCCGGCGTACTACGGCCCGCGGGTCGTCTACGCCCAGCCGCGCGTGATCTACGCGGCACCGCCCGTGATCTATGCGCCCCCTCGCGTGGTCTACATGCAACCGGATGTCGTATATGCGCCTGCCCCCGCGGTCTACGCTGCCCCCGTCGGTTACCCGCCGGTCGGTTACGCCCAGGCGCCGCACCTGGGCGGTGTGGTCGGCGCCGTCGCCGGTGCGGTGATCGGCAGCCAGTTCGGCCATGGCGGCGGCAGGATCGCCACGACCGCAGCCGGCGCGATTCTGGGCGGAGCGATCGGCAGTCGCATGTAGGTTTTCTTTGCAGCGCTACGCCCGCTTCAGGATCCGGTCGCGGGGACCCGGCTGTGGTGCAAACCCGTATTGGCTTGCGCACCGCGGTCGGGGATAATGCGCCTCACCATGAAGATCCCGAAGAAGTTCTTTCCCGTCGTCTTTGCGTTTTTTCTCTCCTCGGTCATGGTGCTCGTCATCAGCGGCGTCACGACCCTGCTGAACGTCGGCATCACGCCCGATTTCCTGTTCCGCTGGCTCCGCGCATGGCTGCTGACCTGGTGCGTGGCCTTCCCGGTCGCGATCTTTGTCGCGCCCCTCGCGCGGCGCCTCACCGAGCGCGTGATCGGCTGAAACGCGGTCTGCGCGAAGTTACGCAGGGATCTTCAGCCTGCCCTTGATGATCTTGCGCGTGGGCGTCAACGGCATATCGGCCACGACGACCAGGCGCTCGGGAAATTTCACCTTCGCGATCCGGCGCTCGGAAAGATAGGCGAGTAGTTCTTCCAGCGTGAGCGTGTCGACTCCGGGACGCAGCGTCACGAAACAGCAGGCGCGCTCGCCCAGCACCGGATCCGGCATCGGCACGATCGCCGACTGGAGCACCTTGGGATGCGCGTCGAGCAGGTCCTCGACGTCGCGCGGGTTGAACTTGTGCCCGCCGCGGTTGATCACATCCTTGCCACGTCCCGTGATCGCGACATTGCCTGATGCGTCCATGGTGGCGAGGTCGCCGGTGCGGTACCAGCCACCCGCT
>JBBQVP010000145.1:0-10747 GCA_038211455.1 Burkholderiales bacterium | reverse complement strand
AGGATCATCAGCGTGTCGTAGCCCAGCTGGTTGGCGAGCAGCGCCGAGGTCAGGTCCTTGTCGATGACCGCGGGGACGCCCTGGTGCGAACGGTCGGCGCGCGCAATGACCGGGATGCCGCCGCCGCCCGCGGCAATCACGGCAATGCCCTGGTCCGCGAGCGACTCGATGAGGTCGATGTCGATGATTCTTCTCGGCCTCGGCGAAGCGACGATGTAGCGACAGCAGCGCCCGGCGTCTTCCATCATGGTCCAGCCGAGCTGCTTCTCCAGTTCGAGCGCTTCCTCGGCGGTAAAAAACGGGCCGATCGGCTTGGAGGGATGGGTGAACCCGGGATCGTCGGCGTCGACTTCGACGCGCGTGAGGATGCACGCGACGCGCCGCGCGTGCTCCGCGCGCGCGAGCTCGTCCTCCATGCCCTGCATCATCAGGTGGGCGATGCCGCCCTGGCTGTGCGCGACGCAGACATCGAGGCGCATCGGCGGGACGTGCTCGCGCGCGTAGAACTGGCGCAGCAGGATCTTGCCCACCACCGGGCCGTTGCCGTGCGTGAGGATCAGCTTGTTGTCGAGCATCAGCAGCGGCAGCAGCGACCTCGCGCCCCGCGCGGCAACGATCTCCTGCTCCTCGGTGGTCCCGCGGATGTTCTCCGGGTGCGTGGCGTTGCCGCCGATGGCGACGACGAGTTTCTCTGGCATGGGATCCATTCTGGCGATGATAGCAGCGCGACGGTATAATTTTGGCGAAACACGGCCGCGGATTCCCTGCGGCGATCCGGCAAAACCATGTCCATCCAGAAGCTGCTCTCGGGCGTTCCGCGCGTCGTCAACATCGGGCTGTCCGGTTTCGCCACGGACCTCGCCGCACAGGGAACGCCGGTCGTGCAGGTCGACTGGCGTCCGCCGGCACGCAGCAGCCTTAAGGTCGAGGAAGCGCTCGCCGGCCTTGCGGGGCACGAGGCGCGCATCGCCGAGGCGAATGCCGAAGCGCTGCGCCGCATGCTCGCCGCCAATCCGGTGCTGCTCGACGTCAAGCCTGCCGGCGAGGTGATCAAGGGGCTGGGCGACAGGATGATCCTGCACGCCGGCCCGCCGATCGAATGGGCGCGCATGTGCGGCCCGCTCCAGGGCGCGATTGCAGGCGCGATCGTATTTGAGGGCTGGGCGCCGGATCTTGAGGCCGCGACGGCGCTCGCCGCCGCGGGTGGCGTCGAGTTCCATCCCAACCATCATTTTGACGCGGTCGGGCCGATGACCGGCATCACCACACGCTCGATGCCGGTAATGGTGGTGGAGAACAAAGCCTTCCATAACCGCGCCTACTGCATGATCAACGAGGGTCTCGGGAAGGTGATGCGCTTTGGCGCCAACGACAGCGAGGTGCTCGCGCGCCTGCATTGGCTGGCCGACAGTTTCGGCCCGGCGTTCGGCGCAGCGCTGCGCGCAGCAGGCGGGCTCGACCTCGTGCCGCTGATCTCGCGCGGCCTGGCGATGGGCGACGAGATGCACCAGCGCAACGTGGCGTGCTCGGCGCTGACGCTGCGCGCGCTTGCACCGCATTTCGCGAAAATTGTCGCCGACAGAAATGAGCTCTCGAAGATGCTCGCCTTCATCGCCGGCAACGAGCAGTTCTTCCTCAACATCGGCATGGTGATGGGGAAAAGCATCATGGACCCGGTGCGCGGGATCGAAGCATCCAGCGTCGTGACCGCGATGTGCAGGAACGGCACCGACTTCGGGGTGCGGGTATCGGGAACCGGCGACACCTGGTTTACAGCGCCGGTGGAGATGCCGCAGGGCCTGTATTTCCCGGGTTACTCGGAGGCGGACGCGAACCCCGACATGGGCGACTCGGCGATCATGGAAACGATCGGCGTGGGCGCGTTCGCGATGGCGACTGCGCCCTCGGTGGTCGGCTTCGTCGGCGCGGGCAGCGTGCAGGACGCGTTGGGATTCACCAGCGCGATGGGCGAGATCACGCTGGCGAAGAATCCGAAATGGACCATGCCGGCGCTCGACTTCGAGGGCGTGCCCACCGGGATCGATGTGCGTCGCGTCGTGGAGTCGGGCATCCAGCCGGCGATCAACACCGGGATCGCGCACCGCAAGCCGGGCGTGGGCCAGGTCGGTGCGGGTGTCGCGCGCGCGCCGCTCGCCTGCTTCGAGCAGGGCCTGGTCGCGCTGGCAGCCGCGCTGGGCGCAGCGTCCGGAACCCCGCGATGAGCGTGACCGTCAACCGGGTGCGGCGCGGCTTCTATGCCGATTCGGTCGCGCTGATGCGCATCTCGCGCAGCCTGTCGCAGCTGCCGGGGGTGGAAGAAGCTTCGCTGATGATCGGCACGCCGACCAATCGCGCCCTGCTGGCGGATTCCGGGCTGCTCGACGCCGAGGGCGGCAAGGCCGAGGCTGACGACCTTGTGATTGCGGTTCGCGCCATGGACGTTGCGACCGCCGACGTGGCGCTGGCCGAGGCCGAGAAACTGCTGTCCGGTCGACCGGAGTCGGGAGGCGCGGCTGGTGCGCAGGGGCGGATCAAGTCCTTCCGCAGTCTTGCCGCGGCGCAGGCGTCGCTCATGGACGCCAACCTGGCGCTGATCTCGGTACCTGGCGAGTTTGCCGCGGCCGAAGCGCAGCGCGCACTGGCGCGCGGGCTGCACGTGATGATTTTCTCGGACAACGTCAGCGTCGAAGACGAGATCGCGCTCAAGCGCGACGCGATCGACCGCGGGCTGCTGATGATGGGGCCGGACTGCGGGACCGCGCTGATCGGTGGTGCCCCGGTGGCGTTCGCCAACGTCGTCCCGCGCGGCGACGTCGGCCTCATTTCCGCTTCGGGAACCGGCCTGCAGGAAGTCAGTTGCCTGCTCGCGCGCGCCGGGCGGGGGATTTCGCACGGCATCGGTGTCGGCGGTCGCGACCTCTCCGAAGAGGTGGGTGGCTTGATGACACTCGCCGCCATCGATGCGCTTGAGTCCGACCCAGGGACACGGCATATCGTGATCATCTCCAAACCGCCGGCCGCGCGCGTCGCGGGGCTGATCGCGGAGCGTGTCGGGAGGTGCGCAAAGCCGGTGACGCTCTGCCTGCTTGGATCGGGTGGCATGACCCTGGCCTCGGCGGCAGAACACGCGCTGGGCCGTCCGCTTGCCGGGCACGTGCCGCCGGAAATCGAGAGGCGCACCGGGTGGCTGCGCGGCCTGTACAGCGGTGGAACGCTTTGCAATGAGGCGCAGCTGGTCCTGCTCGCAGCCGGAGTCCCGGTGAAATCCAACGTGCCGGTGCCCGGTGCCGGCGAGGCGTCGCACCTGGAGATCGACGCGCATTGCCTGCTCGACCTCGGCGACGACGAATACACGCGCGGACGCCCGCACCCGATGATCGACCCCGAACTGCGCAATGTGCTGCTCGAAAAGACGCTCGCCGATCCCGGCGTCGCGGTGGTGCTGCTGGACGTGGTAATCGGCTACGGTGCCCACGCAGATCCTGCAGGGCTGATCGCCCGGACGGTCGAAGCGGCGCGGACGGTCAATCGGTCATCCCTTCCGGCGATCATCGCCTCGGTCACCGGGACCGACGCCGATCCGCAAGTTTACTCACGCCAGGTGGCGCAACTTTCGGCGGCTGGCGTGCAAGTCGCGGGCTCCAATGCGCAGGCGGCCGACTGGGTCGCGGCCGCCCTGCGGAAATAGGGTCGTCAGCCCGGCCGTTCGACCCCGAATCCATGCGGCGCCAGGAGTGCGCCGCGGGACGAGAAGATATCTCGTTTCACGAGATTGGCCCGCGAGCGTGCCGCACGAGCAGGCAGCCGACTGTGGTTGCGCACCTATCCCCCTATGGTAAGCTGATGAAAAGTGTTCGTTGACGCAAAAAGTAACAATCGACTGCCGTAAAAGGGGATAAGAAAATGCGGATCGTACTCATCGTCGTGGCAATTGCGTCACTGCTCGGGTATCTCGCCGTTGCGTTCATCCTGCCGCAGATGGAGAGCGGGGGGACACGGGATGCGGCGGCCGTTCTGGTGTCCGGCGCCAACACGGCCAAGGCCGAAGTGACTGCGGCGGCGGAGAAATCCGGCAACCTGACCGGTGCGGGCGCGAACGTGAAACTCCCCCCGAAGACCGACCCGAAGTACGGCGAGCTCAAGTGGGTCGTCGAGGCGAACGGCGTGATTCGCGGCTGGAACGAAAAGAACGCGATCGAGTTTGCGTTGATCCCGACGCTTGCCGGGGGCAAGGTTGCCTGGAACTGCAAAGGCTATCCCGGGCAGGCCATGCCGGTGACTTGCGGCGGGAGGTAAAGGAACAGGGTGTTCGGGCCCTGAAGGAACGGGGGGCTCGGGCCCCTTCCGCTTCGCGGGGCCCTCCCGATCCCCCCGTACCCCTCCGGGTGCTCCAATCGCGTCAGGGTGCCGGGTTTGGGGTTGGTTCACTAAGCGGCTACGGCCGCTTTTTTGTTTCTAGGGGGCGTGGGCGGGGGTCAGGATTTCGGCGCGGCCGATCGCGGCGGGCAGGTGCGGCTGCAGGTTGTCGACGCCGAGCTTGTCGATGAATCCGCTGCGGCGCATGAGCGAAAGCGGCTGGTGGTTGGCGTCGCTCAGCACGAGGGTGCAGCCGCGCTTGGCGAGCGTCTTGCGCAGCACTTCCAGCGTGTCGAGCCCCGTGGTGTCGATATTGATGACCTTGTGCAGGTCGAGGATCATCACGCGGATCGCGGGGTCGTCGTGTTCGATCAGCATTTCGAGTTTGCCCACGGCGCCAAAGAACAGCGACCCGAAAATCCGATAGGCGACCGTATGCGGCGGGACCTGCAGGTCTTCCTGCAGTGAAGCATCGCTCACCTGCTCGATCGAGGTCAGGCTGGACACGCGGTAGATGAAGAACAGGGCCGCCAGTACCAAACCGATCTCCACGGCCACGGTCAGGTCGATGATCACCGTGAGGAGGAAGGTCGACAGCATCACCGTGCGGTACTGGGGCGAGAATTGGCGAAGGCGCGGAAATTCCCGCCATTCGCCCATGTTCCAGGCGACAAACAGCAGGATGGCGGCGAGCGCGGAGAGCGGGATGCTGGAAGCCAGCGGCGCCGCCACCAGGATGATCAACAGCAGCGTGATCGCGTGGACGATTCCGGAGATCGGCGTCTTCGCGCCCGCGCGCACGTTCGTGGTGGTGCGCGCAATGGTGCCGGTCGCGGGCATGCCGCCGAAAAATGGTGAAACGAAATTGGCCACGCCTTGTGCCATCAGTTCCTGGTTGGGGTCGTGGCGGTCGTCGATCATGCCATCGGCGACGCGAGCGCACAGCAGCGACTCGATCGCACCGAGCAGCGCGATGGTGATCGTCGGCGCGACCAGGTTGCGTGCCACGTCCCAGGAGAGTTCGGGCAGCGCGAACGATGGCAGGCCGGTCGGTATGCCCCCGAAGCGAGATCCGATTGTCTCCACGGGGAGGTTGAGCAGGGCGGTTGCCGTCGTTGCGAGAATGAGCGCAATGATGGTGCCCGGCAGGCGGCCAACCAGCTGCAGCCGGCCGGTGGTCGCCGCGTCGCGTCGCGCGCCACCGACCAGGTTGCCGAAGCGCGGCCACGCGATGATCACGGCGAGCGAAGCCAGGCCGAGCGCCAGCGTTGGGACGCTGGTGGTGTCCAACGCGTCGAAGATCGCGCGCGTGGCATGGAAGAAGTCCGCGGGCATCTTGTCGATGCGCAGGCCGAAGAATTCCTTCAGCTGCGATAGCGCAATGAGCACGGCGATCCCATTGGTGAAGCCGATGATGATGGCCACCGGGATGAAGCGGATCAGCGAGCCGATGCGTGTGAGGCCCATCACGAACAGCAGCACTCCGGCCATCACCGTGGACACCATCAGGTTGGCAAGCCCGTGCTGCTGGATGATTCCGTAGACGATCACGATGAACGCGCCGGCCGGCCCGCCGATCTGCACACGCGAGCCGCCCAGCAGTGAGATCAGGGTCCCTGCCACGATCGCGGTGAAGATCCCTGCCTCGGGCTTGAGGCCCGAGGCGATGGCGAACGCCATGGCCAGCGGCAGCGCGACGACGCCCACGGTGATCCCGGCCGTCAGGTCGGCAACCAGGGTCGCGCGGTTGTAGCCTTTCAGGCAGTCGACAAGGCGTGGTCGGAACGGGTGCAGCGGGAGGGCGGACCTGCGCCGCCGACCCGGTTCCGGTTCGCCGGCCACGCTACTTGACCTTCATCCCGGGCTGCGCGCCACTGTCGGGAGACAGAAGGAAGATGCCCGGGTCACTACCCGAGGCCGCGAGGACCATGCCCTCGGACAGGCCGAAGCGCATCTTGCGCGGCGCGAGGTTGGCCACCATCACGGTCAGGCGGCCCTTGAGCTGTTCGGGTGCGTAGGCAGACTTGATGCCGGCGAACACGGTGCGGGACTGCGGGACGCCTGCGGCGTCGGCACCCAGGTCCAGGGTGAGTTTGACCAGTTTGTCGGCCCCTTCGACCGCTTCGGCGTTGGCGATCAGCGCCACGCGCAGGTCGACTTTCGCGAAGTCGTCTATGGAAATCGTCGCGGGCGCTGTGGCGGCGGCGGGTGCCGCAGGCGACGCGGGCGGGGTGGCTGTGCTGTTCACGGCGGTTTTCTCTTTCGGTGTGGGTGCGGCGGGAAGGTCGAACAGCGCGTCGAGCTGCTTCGCCTCGACGCGGGACATGAGGTGCGCATAGGGGTGAACGTGCTCGAGTGCGGGGGTGTCTTCCCAGCGATCGAACGAGATGCCGAGAAACGCGCCCGCCTGGCGTGCGGTGGCCGGGAGAACGGGCGCGAGGTAGCGGGTGATGGTTGCGAACGCGCGCACGAGGGCGCTGCAGGCCTGGTGCAGTTCGAGCGCGCGCGCCGTGTCCTTCGCGAGGATCCAGGGTTTCTCCGCGTCGGCAAATGCGTTTGCGATGTCGGCTGTGCGCATGATCTCGCGCAGCGCCTTGCCGAACTCCCGGCTTTCGTAGGCGTCGCTGATTGCGTCGCGCATCGCCTCGACTTCGGCGACCATCCGCCGCCCTGCATCCGTGAGCCGCTCCTGCGGCAGCACCGCACCCTCAAAACGCTTGGAAAGGAATCCGGCCGCGCGGCTGGCGATGTTCACGTACTTGCCGACCAAGTCGCTGTTCACGCGGGCAAGGAAGTCGTCCGGGTTGAAATCGATGTCCTCGACGTTGGCATTGAGCTTGGCTGCGATGTAGTAGCGCAGCCACTCCGGATTCATGCCGAGTTCCAGGTAACGCAGGGGCGAGATTCCCGTGCCCCGGCTTTTCGACATCTTCTCGCCGGAGACGTTGATGAACCCGTGCACGAAGACGTGGTCCGGAACCTTGTACGGCGCGCCCGCGAACTTCAGCATCGCCGGCCAGAACAGGGTGTGGAAGTAGATGATGTCCTTGCCGATGAAATGCACCTGCTCGGTGTCGGGTGCGGCGAGGAATTCATCGAACGTGCGCGTTTCACCGGCGGCCTTCGCCTTGCCCGAGTCGAAGTAGCTCTTCAGCGAAGCGAGATACCCGACCGGGGCATCCAGCCAGACATAGAGGTATTTTTCCTCCGGGATATCCGGGATGCGGATGCCGAAATAAGGCGGGTCGCGCGAGATGTCCCAGTCGCCAAGGGCCTTCTCTCCTTCGCCCTCCAGCCATTCGCGCGCCTTGTTGGCCACCTGCGGCTGCAGCCTGCCGGGCAGGTCGATCCACTCGCGCAGGTAGTTCACGCACTGCTCGTCCGACAGCCGGAAGAAGTAGTGCTCGGAGGACTTCATAACCGGCGTCGCGCCGGAAATGGTGGAGTAGGGGTTCTTCAGGTCGGTGGGTCCGTAGACCGAACTGCAGTTCTCGCAGGCGTCGCCGTACTGGTCTTTTGCGCCGCAGTTCGGGCACTCGCCCTTGATGTAGCGGTCGGCGAGGAACATGCCCTTGACCGGGTCGTAGAATTGCTCGATCGGCTTCTTGTAGACGAATCCGCCTTTGGCGAGGCGCCGGTAGATGTCCTGCGACAGCCAGGTGTTCTCTTTCGACTCGGTGGAGTGCCAGTGGTCGAACGCGATGTGGAACCCGTCGAGGTACCTTGGGCGGTCGGCCGCAATCCGGGCCACAAGTTGCTGCGGGGTGATGCCCTCGGCTTCGGCCTTGAGCATGATCGGCGCACCGTGCGCATCGTCGGCGCCGACGAAATGCACCGTGTTTCCACGCATCCGCTGGAAACGCACCCAGATGTCGGCCTGGATGTATTCCATGATGTGACCGACGTGGAATGGCCCGTTGGCGTAGGGGAGCGCCGTCGTGACGAAAATCTTGCGGGCGGGGGCGTGCATCTGGGGAACCGAACCAAAGACGCAATTCTAACAAAGCGGGTAGGGTCTCTGCGCCGTAATCGTGTCCTGGCGCGGGGATTTGGGTACACTCGCCCTCCCCAGAATCTGCACAACCCGGTCACGCCATGTCCCTCAGCGAAGCACAGGTCCAGTCAGCCCTCAAGGAACTGGTCGATCCGAACACCGGCCGCGATTTCGTCTCGACCCGGTCGGCAAAGAACATCAAGGTCTCCGGCAACGATGTGTCGCTTGACATCGAACTCGGTTATCCGGGCAAAAGCCAATTCGATCTGATCCGCAAACAGGTGCTCGCCAAGCTGCGCGCGCTGCCGGGCGCGGGAAACGTCAGCGTCGGGGTGACCAGCAAGGTCGTCTCGCACGCGGTCCAGCGTGGCGTGAAGCTCGTACCGGGCATCAAGAACATCATCGCTGTTGCCTCGGGCAAGGGCGGCGTGGGCAAGAGCACCACCGCGGTCAACCTTGCGCTCGCGCTGGCGGCCGAGGGCGCGAGCGTCGGAATGCTCGATGCCGACATCTATGGGCCCTCCCAGCCGACCATGCTCGGCATCAGCGGGCGACCGGAATCCAAGGACGGCAAGGGCCTCGAGCCGATGGAAGGCCACGGCATCCAGGCGATCTCGATCGGCTTCCTGATCGACGCCGACACGCCGATGGTCTGGCGCGGCCCGATGGTGACCCAGGCCCTGGAGCAGCTGCTGAAGGAAACCCGCTGGCGCGAGATCGACTACCTCGTCGTGGACTTGCCGCCCGGCACCGGTGACATCCAGCTGACGCTGGCGCAGAAAGTCCCGGTGACCGGCGCGATCATCGTGACCACGCCGCAGGAGATTGCGCTGCTGGACGCGAAGAAGGGCCTCAAGATGTTCGAGAAGGTCGGCATCCCGATCCTCGGCATCGTGGAGAACATGAGCACCCACATCTGCTCGAAATGCGGGCATGAGGAACACATCTTCGGCGCGGGCGGCGCGCAGCGCATGGGCAAGGAGTACGGGGTGGACGTGCTCGGCAGCCTGCCGCTGGACATCGCAATCCGGGAGCATGCCGACTCGGGCAAGCCCAGCGTGGTGTCCGACCCGGACGGGCGGGTGGCTGAGATCTACCGGTCGATCGCGCGACGCTGCGCGGTGAAGATCGCGGAATCGCAGAAAGACATGACGGCGAAGTTCCCGAATATCGTGGTTCAAAATACGTAGAGACCATGCTGCGCGTCTACGGAGACGTCTGGTCGGGTAACTGCTACAAGATCAAGCTCGCGCTGACGCAACTGCGCCAGACCTTCGAGTGGGTCGCGGTCGATATCATGAAGGGTGAGTCGCGCACTCCCGAATACCTCGCCCGGAACGCCAACGGGCGGATTCCGCTCCTCGAACTGGAGGACGGGACCTTCCTGCCCGAGTCGAATGCGATCCTGTGGTATGTCGCCGAAGGTTCGTCGCTGGTCCCGGCCGACCGGCTTGGACGCGCGCAGGCGCTGCAGTGGATGTTCTTCGAGCAGTACAGCCACGAACCCAATATCGCCACCGCACGCTACATCGTGAGGTATCTGGGCAGCCCGCCCGAGCGCCGCGAGGCGCTGGCCGCCAAAATGGCGCCCGGCTATGCCGCGCTCGGGGTGATGGAGGGGCACCTTGCAATGCATGACTGGTTTGCGGCCGGGAACTATTCCATCGCCGACATCGCGCTGTACGCCTATACCCACTGCGCTGCTGAGGGTGGCTTCGACCTCGCTCGATTCCCCGCTCTGCGCGCATGGCTTGAACGGGTCGTTGCGCAACCATTGCACGTCGAAATGGGCTGAGCGCCGTCCGGCTTGCTCACGCGGACAGGCTCGCGCACGCGAACAACGTACGTGCTACTTTTGAATTGCGTACGTTTGGTAGCGAGCCTAGAATGGGATTTTCGCCGCTTTCCAGGAAATCCCATGGCCATCTCCGCGACCAAGCTCCGGGCAGACCTCTACCGTCTGATCGACAGTGTCGTCACAAGCGGGGTCCCGGTGGAAGTCGAACTGCGCGGCAAGAAGGTGCGCATCGTCCCGGTCGAGCCGCGTGAAAAACTCGCCAATCTGATAAAGCGCCCCGGCCTGATTGTGGGCGACGGCGGGCGCCTGGACAGGACCAGGACGCTCGATGAAGCCAAGTGGCGCAGGAAGTGGGCCGCTCGGCTCAAATGAGCGCCTCAAATGAGCACTTACGTCGATACGCACGTCGCGTTGTGGCTTTACGCAGGGGACACAGAACGCCTCAGTGCGCGCGCGGCGGCCACGATCAATCGCGAGTCGGTGTCAATATGCCCGATCGTCCTGCTCGAAATGCAGTACCTGCTCGAGATCGGCCGCATCACCGTCCGGCCCGGCGCGATCGTCGCGGACCTCAAGCGCAGGATCGGCCTTTCCGTGGA
>JBBQVP010000144.1:0-10937 GCA_038211455.1 Burkholderiales bacterium | reverse complement strand
GCCTGCGTTCCGGTGCGCATCCCGGTCGACGAGTACGTTCCCGCGCGCGCGCAGAAGCGCGCGTGGAAACTGCATTCCCACCTCGTCAGCCAGACCCAACCGCTGAAATTCCGGCTCGAGCACTACGCCCTGTACCTGCGCTACCAGTCCAAGCGTCATTCGGGCGGGGGAATGGACAACGACAGTCGCGACCAGTATTCCCATTTCCTGCTGCAGAGCCGTGTCGACACACGGCTGGTCGAATTCAGGGACGAGGGCCAGCTGGTGATGGTGTCCATCGTCGACTTCCTGCCGGACGGCCTGTCGTCGGTCTACACGTTTTTCGAACCCGACCGGCGCGGCGCGAGCTTCGGCACCTACAACATCCTCGCCCAGATCGAAGCCTGCCGATCGCTCGGCCTGCCCTACCTCTACCTCGGCTACTGGATCCGCGAAAGCCCGAAGATGGCCTACAAATCGCGCTTCCTGCCGATCGAGGGTTTCGTGGGTGGCGTCTGGCGTCGCCTGGACGAGAGCGACTTCTAGGACCGCACCGTTGCCCGGGAATCTATCTAAATTTGATCAATTGTTTTCTATAGTACGGCTACCGTTGTAGCTTCTGTGGCAGTTAGTGTATCGATATAGATACACATGACGCCCGTCACACCCGGTAAAATTAACGATGCTCTACAAACTTCTGCGCCCCCTCCTTTTCGCACTCGACCCTGAAAGCGCGCATCATCTGACGTTGCAGGCAGCCGACCGGTTCGCCGCGCTGTTCCCGACCCGGATTCCCCCATCGCCAGTTCGGGCAATGGGACTGGAGTTTCCGAATCCGGTGGGCCTGGCCGCGGGGCTGGACAAGAACGCGGAGCATATCGATGCACTCGCCGCACTCGGCTTCGGCTTCATCGAGGTCGGCACGGTGACGCCGCGTCCGCAGCCAGGCAATCCCAAGCCGCGGATATTCCGCCTGCCGCAGGCCAATGCGCTGATCAACCGCTTCGGCTTCAACAATGTGGGTGTGGACAGGTTCCTCGCCAACGTGGCAAGCGCGCGCTGGAAGGGTGTGCTTGGCATCAACATCGGCAAGAATCTGGATACCCCGTTCGAGAAAGCCGCCGACGACTACCTTTTCTGCCTTGAGCGCGTCTACCCGGCCGCAAGCTACATCACGATCAATATCTCCTCGCCCAACACCAAGGGGCTGCGCGGCCTGCAGGAGAAAACCGAGCTGGATGCGCTCCTCGGCCGCATCGTGGCGAGCCGCGAGCGCCTGAGCGATGTGCATGGAAAGCGCATTCCGCTGGCGCTGAAAATCGCGCCGGACCTCGGGGAAAGCGAGATTTCGGATATTGCCGCTGCCGTACGGACCCACCGGATCGATGCCGTCATCGCCACCAATACGTCCACCGCGCGCTCAGGGGTGGAAGGCCTGCCTCACGGTGCCGAGCAGGGTGGCCTGTCGGGCGCGCCGATCAGGGCACGCGCCACGCAGGTACTGGGCGCGCTTGCCACAAAGCTGGCCGGCGAAGTGCCACTGATCGGCGCTGGCGGGATCATGAACGGGGCCGATGCCATGGAAAAGATCGCCGCCGGCGCTTCATTGGTGCAGGTCTACACCGGGCTGGTCTACCGCGGCCCCGCGCTCGTCGCCGAATGCGCGCAGGCGCTGCGCGAGGTCGCCGTCCGCCGGCCGGTCGCGTGAAGCGCAGCACCGTTGCGGTCATCGACGAGGACCGCTGCATCGGCTGCGCGCTGTGCATCGAAGCCTGTCCGGTGGACGCGATTGTCGGGGCGCGCGGCATGATGCACTCCGTCATCGAGACGCACTGCATTGGTTGCGACTTGTGCCTGCCGCCCTGTCCCGTCGACTGCATTGCGATGGTCGCCGCAAAAGGCGAATGGAGTGCTGCGGACGCGGCGGCCGCGCGAGGGCGGGTACGTCGACGCAAGGCACGACTGGCGCGCGAGGCTGCGCAGCCGCTGCGTCCGCAGGACGAACGGCGTGCGAACGTAAAGGCGGCGATCGAACGCGCGCGTGCACGCAGCGCCGCAAAGGCAAGCCGCCCCGGATGAATCCGCAGAAGCGCCGCGAGATCTTCACCCGCCTGCGGGAGCAGAATCCCGAGCCACGCTCGGACCTGGCCTATTCGTCGCCCTACGAGCTCCTGGTGGCGGTCGTACTGTCGGCGCAGGCGACCGACAAGTCGGTCAACCTGGCCACCGCCCGGCTTTTTCCGGTCGCAAATACGCCGGGGAAGATCGTCGCGCTTGGCGAAGCACGCCTGACCGAAGCCATACGCACCATCGGGTTGTTCCGCACCAAGTCAAAGAACGTCATTGCGCTGTCACGGATCCTGCTTGCGGAGCACCACGGGCAGGTACCGGCATCGCGCGAAGCGCTTGAGAGCCTTCCCGGCGTAGGCCGCAAAACCGCAAATGTGGTTCTCAACATTGCGTTCGGACAGCCGACGATTGCGGTCGACACGCACATCTTCCGCGTGGCGAACCGCACCGGGATGGCGCCCGGCAAGGACCCGCTGGAAGTCGAACGCAGGCTCGTCAAGTTCACGCCCGCGGAATTCGGCCAGCATGCGCACCACTGGCTGATTCTGCACGGGCGATACGTCTGCGTCGCACGCAAGCCCCGTTGCCCGGAGTGCATCATCCGCGACCTGTGCGAGTACAAGCCGAAGACCCGGGACTGAGCCGTGTTCAACCCAAGCCGCGAGCAGGTACGAGAGTTCTTCTTCGATACCTGGCGCAAGTACCGCGCCGGCGAGGCGCTGGCCGGGCTCGAGACCGTCGCCCTGGACATCGCGCTGCTCCACCCCGAATACCACGCGGTGCTCGACCAGCCCGGGCGCTTTCGCGAGCAGGAATACTTTCCCGAACTCGGGGAAACCAACCCCTTTCTGCACATGAGCCTGCACCTGGCCATTGAGGAGCAGATCTCGATCGACCAGCCGCGCGGCGTCGCCGACCGTTTCCAGCAACTGGTTGCACGCACGGGCGACCGGCACGCGGCGTTGCACGAGGCAATCGAATGCCTGGCGGAGATGGTCTGGCGCGCGCAAAGGGACGCCGCCCCTCCGGATCCGGTCGCCTATCTCGAGAACCTCGACAAGCGGATCAGGCAATAAAAAAAGCCCGCTGGCTCAGCGCCGGCGGGCTTTGTTCAGAATCGCGAATCAGGCTCAGCGATGCGAGATCAGATTCGAGGGCTGGCTCGCGAACCACGCGGCCAGATCATCCATTTCCTTGGTCGAGAGCGTCGCCGCGAAACCCTTCATGATCGGGTTGTTGCGCTTGCCGCTCTTGTAGTCCGAGAGCGCCTGCTTCAGATAGTCCACGTGCTGCCCGGCGAGAATCGGAAAATCCGGCCCGGTGGGCTTGTTGCCGTCAGCGCCGTGGCAAGCGGCGCAGACCTGCGCTGCCTTGGCCTTGCCGGCCTCGGCATTGCCCTTGGCGTGTCCAGCCACACTGGCGAGCGAAAACGCCGCCGCCGCCGCGATCGTCAGTGCGCGTTTCATTTCGCACCCCCGCCGTAGTAGGCCGCAAGATCGGCCATGTCCGCATCGGAAAGCCCCTTTGCGATGCCCTGCATGCTCGGGTGGCTGCGCTCGCCGGAGCGGTACCCCTGCAGCGCCTTGATGATGTAGGCAGGCTGCTGGCCGTAGATTTTCGGCACGTGATACACGACCGGATAGGCGGTCTTGTACCCAGGGATTCCATGGCAGCCGATGCACATGGCGAGCTTGTTCTTGGCTGCTTCGGCGTTGCCTGCTGCACCCTCGGCAAGCGCGGCGCCCGAAAGCACCGTAAAGGATGCACCGGCCAGCAGTGCCACGATCATTCTTGGGTTGCGCATGCGGATTGGATCGCTTTGGTTTTAAAGTCAAAATTCTATCCGAACGCGGCCCCTGCCTCAACCCGGACGTTTTCGGCGCCGCTATAATTGAGGTTTATCTGAGGATTCAACCCTATGCGCTTCGCCGGCTCCGAAGAATACGTTTCCACAGAAGACCTCACCCTCGCGGTCAATGCCGCGATTACGCTGGAGCGCCCCCTGCTCATCAAGGGCGAACCCGGCACCGGCAAGACCATGCTGGCGGTGCAGGTGGCCAAGGCGCTGGGCGTCCCGTTGCTGGAATGGCATATCAAGTCGACCACCAAGGCGCAGCAGGGCCTGTACGAGTACGACGCGGTCAGCCGGCTGCGCGATTCGCAACTGGGCGACCCGCGCGTGCAGGACATCCACAACTACATCATCAAGGGGATGCTCTGGCAGGCGTTTTCCCGGGACACTCCGTGTGTGCTGCTGATCGACGAGGTGGACAAGGCCGACATTGAATTTCCCAATGACCTCCTGCGCGAGCTCGACCGCATGGAGTTCTACGTCTACGAGACGCGCGAACTGGTCAAGGCGAAGCAGCGACCGATCGTGTTCATCACCTCGAACAACGAGAAGGAACTGCCCGACGCCTTCCTGCGCCGCTGCTTTTTCCACTACATCCGCTTCCCCGAGAAGGAAACGATGGAGAAGATCGTCGACGTGCACTTCCCGAAGCTGAAGAAGAACCTGCTGCGGGAGGCGCTCGAAGTGTTCTTCGAGATCAGGGAGGTTCCTGGAATCAAGAAGAAGCCTTCCACGTCAGAACTGCTCGACTGGCTGAAACTCCTGCTGTCCGAGGACATCCCGGTCGAGGCGCTCCGCTCCAAGGACCGCAAGACCATCATCCCGCCGCTGCACGGCGCGTTGCTAAAGAATGAGCAGGACGTGCACCTGTTCGAGCGACTCGTGTTCATGACGCGCGCAAAGAATAACTAGGTACAGGGGGACCTGACGGTTCCCCCGTGCCCCCTCCCTAACAGCTCTCTACGACTGGGGTTCCGACTAACGTGCTAATCGACTTCTTTTTCAAGCTGAAGAGCCACAAGCTGCCAGTCTCCATCAAGGAGTTCCTGACGCTGCTTGAAGCGCTGCAGAAGGGTGTGATCGGATCGTCGATCGACGACTTCTACTACCTGGCGCGCACGACGATGGTGAAGGACGAGGCGAATTTCGACAAATTCGACCGCGCGTTTGCCGAGTTCTGGGAGGGCGTCGAAGCCATTCCGGGCATCGAGGCGCAGATCCCGCTCGAGTGGCTGCTGAAGCAGGCCGAACTGACGCTGAGCGATGAAGAAAAGAAGATGATCGAATCCCTGGGCGGCTGGGAAAAGCTCATGGAAACGCTGAAAAAACGCCTCGAAGAGCAGAAGGAGCGCCATCAGGGCGGCAACAAGTGGATCGGAACCGGCGGCACCTCCCCGTTCGGCGCCTATGGCTACAACCCCGAAGGCATACGCATCGGCCAGAAGGGCTCGCGCAACCGCAGTGCGGTGAAGGTGTGGGACCAGCGCGAATACCAGAACCTGGACGACTCGGTAGAACTGGGTACGCGCAACATCAAAATCGCGCTGCGCCGCCTGCGCCGCTTCGCGCGCCAGGGCGCGCCGGAGGAATTCGACCTCGAAAATACGATCAGCTCAACAGCGAAGAAGGCCTATCTCGACATCCACATGCGGCCGGAACGCCGGAACACGGTCAAGGTACTGCTGCTCCTCGACATCGGCGGCTCGATGGACGACCACGTCAAGCTCTGCCAGGAGATGTTCTCTGCGGCCAAGACGGAATTCAAGCACCTGGAGTATTTCTACTTCCACAACTGCCTGTACGACTTCGTCTGGAAGGACAACCGGCGGCGTCACGGCGAACGCACCCGCACCTGGGACCTGCTGCACAAGTACGGCCACGACTACAAGGTGATTTTCGTCGGCGACGCGACGATGAGCCCCTACGAGATCCTGCAGCCGGGCGGGTCGATCGAGTACTTCAACGAGGAAGCCGGTGCGGTCTGGGTCAAGCGGATCACCGACGTGTACCAGAGATGCGTCTGGCTGAATCCTGAACCCGAAGAAATCTGGGGTTACCGGCAGTCGGTGCAGGTGATGAAGGAACTGATGGGCGGCCGCATGTACCCGACGACCATCGGCGGCCTTGAGAAGGCCATGAAAACGCTCACGAAGTAGCCCGGCCGCCGTTCTGTGCGATGAACCGGCGACACGCCGTCCCGCTCAGTTTCCCTTCGAAGACGGCTTTTCCGGGATCAGCAGCCGGTAGTCGAAATCGCTGACGCCCGGTACGACGGATACGACCTCCGCGACTGCGAGGAGCGCGTCGGTACTGACTTCACCGGCAAGTGTCACCCGCCCCGACTGCGCTGTAACCGCAATCTTGGTGTCCCGCGTCAGCGGAGAGAGACGAAGCGCGGCGCGCACGCGGGCGGCAAGCGCGAGATCCCCGAGCTGCCGGCGGGTCTGATCGGTTTCGGCAAATGCCGGTGACCGCACCAGCCTGACCACTTCGTCGACGCACTCGTCGACATTAACGCGCTCGGTGTTGAAAACTACGTCGTAGTTCTCAGGATCGGTCCACTGCAAGCTGAAGTTGCGCCGCATGATCGCCGTATGGGCCTCGTCGTTGCAATGGATTTCGACCCTCACCGCCTCCTCGTCCGTCGTATCAAGGCGCTCCATCATGCGCCGCCTGCGCAACTCGAGCGGCGCGCACACGCGCACGCAGATCGCATGGGGAACGTCGCGCAGCAGGTGCGTCGCCCCCCAGCCGCGGACCACTGCACCGTCGCCCTGCAACGCAAGATCAAATATCTCATCCGCGGAATAAATCGCCAGGCTGGTCTTGTCCGCCGTCAGCCGCTCGAACAGGCCCGCCTTCCCGTCGATCAGCCTGATCACATGGCTCTTGCGCAGCCGCATCCGGTCAGCGAGGTTGTCGACAACCTCGTGATAGTAGATGGGCAACCCGAGGGAGTGGCCAAGTCCGGACGCAACATCCTTGCCCAGGGATCCCATCTCACGCGTTATGGCGACCAACGGCATGCGCCCCCCCTTATTACGACCTTCGTGCGCAGCGTACTCCTTGCAAGGCGCGCCGCATATAGCCCGAACGAGCGTCCCGGCGCCCTGCTGGCACCTATCTGTACATGATCTTCTTGGCTGCCGAAGCAATCAGCATGCCGAATGTCGCAATGCCTGCAGCACCTTCGAGCACCGCGAGAAAGCGCGGAATCGCGCCCACGGGTGAAAGGTCGCCGTAGCCTGTGGTCAGGAAGGTGATGCCACTGAAGTAAACGTGATCCCAGCAGCCGGCGCCCTTTACGCCACCCAGCCAGTCCTGGAGCGTCCCAAAGATCAGGATATTGGCCACCATCGTAAGTGCCAGTCGATCCGGCTTCTCGCCGTAGCCCCACAGCCAGTTGAGAAGCAGCGATCCGACCCATTTTCCTACGGCATTTGTGCGCGAAAGGAAACCCGTGTGCCATGCAGGTCGTCCCCTCTGCCCGTAACGCATCAGGATGACGCGAGCACGACGCGATTGCGGCCTTCGGACTTGGCACGGCGCAGCGCCTGCTCGGCCATGGTGAAAAGATCGCTGCCGCCTTTGTCGCCTGCCTCCAGTCCGGCGACACCAATGCTGACCGTGATGGCACGACGCGCACCCTGCGCCTCGCGCAGTGCCTTGCGTGCGCCGATCTCTACATCACGCCGCAGCCGTTCCGCCACCGCGAGTGCGGCTTCCGGCGGGGTATGCGTGGCCACCACGGCGATCTCTTCCCCGCCGTAGCGCACGAGTACGTCCGACTCGCGCACCCCGCCGCTGAGAATCCTTCCGATCTCGGTAAGGACCTGGTCGCCCACTTCATGCCCATAGGTCGAATTGACACTCGCAAACTCATCGATATCCAGCAGCATGACCGAAACCGCGAGCCCGTGCCGCTGCGCACGCGTGATTTCCTCACGCATCCGCCGATCCAGGTACTGGCGGCTGTCAAGTCCGGAGAGCGCATCGGTAACCTTCTCTCGATCGAGCGTCGACATGCGCCGCACGCGGATCACCGTCCCCAGGGACAGGCGCGCAGCCAGAAAAACAAATGCCGCGCTGCCCACAAGCAGTACCGGAACCAGCAGATCCGCCGCCCTTTGGTGATGGCCCCAGAACAACACCAGGTACGCGCCGTAGCCCAGCGCCAGGAACACGATCACGCCGCCCAAGCGGCGCCACTGCACCCGCATCGGGCCAACCGGCAACTCCGCGATCAGCCTGCGCGTTGCAGGTAGCGCTGCGAGGAGACCTGCCAATCCGGCAAGAACCAGCGCGACGGCCAGGACGTTGAGCATAATTTTCGGTACTCAGGACTGCGGACAAGACCGGCTGAATTGTACCTCCCGGGCCAAGCGCGCGGGACCGCGCCCCAAATTATCCGAAGGCGGAGCGGCTCGTACCGGACACCAGCAGTGCTTCGAACGCCTCAGCATCAAGTGGTTCGCTGTACAGGCGACCCTGCCACTCCTCGCAACCGATCGAATGCAGGTGTGCGAGCTGCGCCTCGCTTTCCACACCGCTCGCCACGCATTGCAGCCCGAGTCCCCTGGCCATCGCGCCGACGGTCCTTACGATGATTGCCGCATCCTCGCGCTCGACGATCTCCGCGACAAGGCTGCGATCGATCTTCAGTTTGCTTACCGGGAGCTGGCGCAACTCCACCAGATCGGCCTGCCCCGTGCCGAAGTCCTCGATGGCAAGCGCCACACCCAGATCAGCCACCGCCTTCAGCGTTGCGTGGTGGCTGCTCGCGTCACGCTCCGCACCCCGCCCGCTGACCTCCAACACGATCCTCGATCCCTCCAGACCGTGACGGATCAGCGCTTCACCCAGCACCCGGTCAAGACGTACCGTGCCCGAAAGATCCTTTACGGAGGCGTTGATGGCAAACCACAGTCCCGCCATGGGCTCTGCCTTCCATCCGGCAATCCGCTCGCAAGCCTGGTCGATGAGCCATGCGGAAATACGGCCCATCAGGCCGGTTTGGCGCGCAAGTGGCAGCAAATCGTCCTGCCCGATCAGCCCCTTCGTCGGATGCCGCCAGCAAACCAGTACCTCCGCTCCGACGACGTTGGGCGCGCCACCCGAGCCGCCTGCCGTCGCGCGGTTACGGACGATCGGTTGATAGTGCAGAACAAGTTCGCCGCGCGCGAGCGCCCGATGCAGGTCACTCTCCATTTCCAGCCGCTCCATCGCGCGCGCATTCAGTTCCGGCGCGTAAAACCGATAGGCGTTTCCCCCCCCTTCGCTCGCGGAAAATCCCGCGGATTTGGCGCTCTTGAGAAGGTCGTTGAAAGTCTTGCCGTCCCCGGGGTAGACACCGATCCCGATGCTTGCCGGGGCGCTGAGCGAGCGGCCCTCGATGAAGACCGGCATCGACAAGGCGTTAAGCAGCTTCTGCGCCACCACCGCGACGTCCTCCACCTCGCGCGCGCCATCCCAAAGCAGTACGAATTTTTCGCCTTCGAGCCTTGCCAGCGTGTCGTCCCTGCGCAGGAGGTTCGAAAGCCGGTCCGCTACTGCACGCAACAGCGCATCTCCCACCCGACGACCAATCAGTTCGGTGACCAGGTGAAAGCGGTCCAGGTGCACGGAAAGAACGGCAAGGCGCCCGCCCTTGCGCTGCGCATTCAGAATCGCCAGCTCGGTCCGGTCGGCGAGGAGCAACCGGTTGGGCAATCCTGTCTGCGGATCGCGCGTCGCGAGGAACTGGATCCGCTCTTCCGCAAGCTTGCGCGAAGTGATGTCCGCGCCAGTGCCCCGGTATCCCTTGAGGTTCCCGCCGGCGTCAAGCACCGGGACGCCGGAGACGCTCTGCCAGATCGCCCGGCCCGACCGGGTAACGGACCGATGCACAAGATCCCTGAAGGGCTGCGCACGGCGCGCAAGGCTGATGAGTTGCGCATCGACCGCGCGAGCTTCGCCCAGCGGCATGAATTCCTGCGGACGCCGGCCAAGGAGGTCAAGGTGCGGGTAGCCGAGTACCGATTCAATCCGCTCGGAGAGCCAGGTGTAGCGGAACTCAGCGTCGGTTTCCCAGACGTACTCGCCAGCCGCCTCAACCACGTCCCGAAACCTTCGCTCGCGCTCCGCGAGAGCCTCGCGCGCGCGCACGCGTTCTGTGATGTCGCGCAACACGGTCTGAACCACCAGCCGCCCGCGTTCAAGGTAGGACACGCCCGCGATCTCGGTCGTTATTTCGCTTGCGTCGAATCGCCTCATCCTGCATTCGCGAAAGTTGCTAACTCCCGGACCGGCCTGCAGGTAGCGCGTCCGCTCAAGCAACGCCTCGGCATCATGCGCGTGCGCCATTTCCACCAAACTGCGGCCGAAAAGCGCAGCCGGGCTGCCCGCACCCAGCATCTCGATCGCGGCCCGGTTCGCGTATTCGATCATTCCATCCGACTGAAGCAGGACGCCATCCGGCGAGACGTCTACCAATGATCGGTAGCGCGCCTCGGCATCGCGAAGCGCGTGCTCCGCACGCTTGCGGTTGTCGATGCTGACAACCGTGCCTGTCATGCGCAATGCCCGGCCACCCGTATCGCGCGATACGACCCGCCCCGAAGTCACGACCCATTCCCAGTTGCCGGCCGCGGTCAGGATGCGTAGCTCCGCAGAAAAGGACGGCACTTCGCCCTTGAGGGCCCGACGCCACGCCAGGATAGCTCCCTCGCGATCCTTTGCGTGTACGCGCTCGACCAGTTCCTGCACCACACAGCGTTGTTCGGCCGCTGGCTCACCCAGCATCAGCGACCAACCCTCACTGAGATATATGTGCCCGCTGGCGATATCGCTGTCCCAGATCGCCAGCCCACCTGATTCCAGCGCGAGTTCAAGACGCGCCTTTGCACCCGAGAGCGCGTGTTCGGTACGTTTTGTTGCGGTGATGTCGCGGCCCACGCCGCGGTACCCGATGAAGCGCCCGGCGTCATCCAGCCGGGGCTCGCCCGAAATCAGGTGGTATTCGGCGCAGCTCCACGACTCGTCTGGCCGGCAGAGCTCC
>JBBQVP010000143.1:0-10970 GCA_038211455.1 Burkholderiales bacterium | reverse complement strand
AATGAGTCTCTTCACGCCGCGTCCACACGCTGCGATGCCGCTGCACGAGCACTGCCTGTTCAAGAACGGCATCCACCTGGGCGAGATGTGGTACCTCACCGAGCTGGCCAACTGGCTGCGCGCGAAAAAGCGCAACCGGTTCCTGCTGACTGCACCGCCGTTGCGCCTGCCCGGCGCGGTCGGCTCCCCATCTGTCGCCGTTGCCACTGTCTGAGGAAACTTTCATGCCCGATAACAAGACCAAGCGCGTCGCCATCATCACCGGATCCTCGTCGGGGATCGGCGCCGCCACCGCCATCGAACTCGCGCGCCGCGGCTGGAACGTCGTGATCAATTATTCGAAAAGCGCCGACAAGGCAAAGAACGTGGCTGCCCAGTGTGCCGGGTCGATCAGCGTGCAGGCCGATGTGGCCAGGGACGCGGATTGCCGGCGGCTGGCCAAGTCGGCGCTGGACAAGTGGGGCCGCATCGACGCCCTCGTGAACAACGCAGGAACGACGCGCTTCGTACCGCATGCCGACCTGGAGGGCCTGTCTGCGGAGGATTTCCAGGACGTGTATGCGACCAACGTCGTCTCGAGCTTCCAGATGTCGCGCGCCTGCGCGCCGGCGCTCAAGGCGAGCGGCCACGGCGCGATCGTCAACGTCTCCTCGCTCGCCTCGCAATGGGGCACCGGGTCGTCGATGGCGTACGCGGCGTCCAAGGGCGCGCTCAACGCGCTGACGTACTCGTTTGCTCGCGTGCTCGGGCCCGAGGTGCGGGTCAATGCGGTACTGCCCGGTTTCGTCGAGACGCCATGGCACCCCGATGGCTATGGTGCCGAGCGCGCGGCGGCAAACTCGAAACACTACGCCGCGGGCAACGTGCTCAAGGCGACCAGCACGGCGGAGGACGTGGCTGACGCCATCGTCTGGCTGATCGAAGGCGCGCCCAGGACCACCGGCGAGACGATCTTCGTCGACGGTGGCACACACATCGGAACGACAAGGTAGGGGATATGAACAAGAAAATCGGTTTTATCGGCCTGGGAAACATGGGCCTGCCCATGGCGTCGCGCCTGATCGACGCAGGCTACGAACTCACCGTGTTCGACCTGCGCAGCGAGTGCGTGGATGCGCTTGTGGCCAAAGGCGCGAGCGCCGCCGTGTCGCCTGCGGCGGTGGCGAACGCGGTCGAGACGGTCCTCCTCAGCCTTCCTGACCCGGCAATCGTGCGCAAAGTCGCGCTGGGTCGTGACGGCGTGGTGACGGGCAGCAAGGTCAGGACGGTCCTCGACCTGTCGACGACCGGCGCGGGAGCGGCGCAGGAAATCGCGGCCGCGCTCGCCGCCAAGGGGATCACCGCGGTCGATTCCCCGGTGAGCGGTGGGGTATCGGGCGCGGTCAAGGGCACGCTGGCCGTCATGGTGGCCTGCCCGCGCGACCTGTTCGATGCGCTCGAGCCGATGCTGATGCACATCGGCAAGGTGTTCTTCATCGGCGAGCGGCCGGGCATGGGCCAGACCATGAAACTCGCCAATAACCTGCTGTCGGCCACCGCCATGGCAGCGACTTCCGAGGCGGTCGCATTCGGCGTGAAGGCGGGGCTCGACCCTGCGACGATGATCGACGTGATCAACGCCGGTAGCGGGCGGTCGACTGCGACAGAGGCCAAGTTCCCCAAGGCGATCCTGACGCGCAGCTTCGATTTTGGCTTCACCAACGGCCTCATGTACAAGGACGTGAAGCTCTGCCTTGAAGAGGCGGCTGCAGCAAACGTCCCGATGCCGGTGGCGACCGCGGTGCGCGAACAGTGGCGTCGCACGACAGAGGCGTTCGGCCCGGAAAAGGACTTCACCACCATCGCCATGCTCGTCGAACGCGAAGCGGGCGTGGAAATCAAGAAACGCTGAACGCAACAAGACAAGGAACATCTGCCATGCCCGCCAGCATCATCGACTCCCGGATCTTCGGGAATATCTTCAGCACCGAAGCCATGCGCCACGTGTGGTCGGACGAGAACCGCACCGCGAAGTACCTGGACTTCGAGCGCGCCCTGGCCAGGGTCCAGGGGGAGCTCGGCATCATCCCGCGCGAGGCGGCCGAGGAGATCGTGCGCAACTGCGATGTGACGAAGATCGATTTCGACAAGCTGCGCGCGCGCACCGAACAGATCGGCTACCCGGTGCTCGGGGTGGTGTCGCAGCTCAATGCGCTGTGCCGTGACAAGCTGGGCGAATACTGCCACTGGGGCGCAACGACCCAGGATGTGACCGACACGGCCACCGTCCTGCAGATCGGCGAGGGGTTGGCGATCATCGAGGGCGAGCTGAAGGCCTTATCCGCATCGCTTGCGAGCCTGTGCAAGCGCTACCGCGACACGCCGATGGCGGGCCGCTCCAACCTGCAGCAGGCCACGCCGATCACCTTCGGCTACAAGGCCGCCACCATGCTCGCGGGGATCGAGCGGCACCGGGAGCGCCTCGCGCAGCTGAAGCCGCGCGTGCTGATGGGTGAATTCGCGGGGGCCTCGGGCACCCTGGCCTCGCTCGAGACGGGCGCAATGGAAACTCAGGCCGCGCTGATGAAGGAACTCGGCCTTGCGCAGCCGCTGATCGCCTGGCACACCGTGCGCGACACGATCGCCGAGGTCGGCGCATTCCTCGGCCTGGTCGGCGGGTCGCTCGGCAAGATCGCGATGGATGTGAAGCTGCTCATGCAGACCGAGGTCGGCGAGGTGTACGAGCCGTTCGCGCCCGGCCGCGGTTCCTCGTCCACGATGCCGCAGAAGCGCAATCCCGTGTCCTCGCTCTACATCCACTCGACCGTCTCGGTGGTGCGCCAGCACGCGGCCGCCCTGATGGACGCGATGGTTGCCGACCACGAGCGCTCTACCGGGCCGTGGGAGATCGAGTGGATCGTGCTGCCCGATGCGTTCTGCCTGCTGGCCGGGGCGCTCAGGCAGACAAACTTCATCATGGCCGGGCTGGAGGTCGACGCGCCGCGCATGCGCGCGAACCTCGACCTCACCAACGGGCTGGTCGTATCCGAGGCGGTGATGATGGGCCTGGGCAAGTCCATCGGCCGCGAGGTGGCGCACGACCTGGTCTACGACATCTGCCGCGACGCGATCAGCCAGCAACGGCCGCTGTTGGATCTCTTGTGCGAGAACGCGCAGATCACCAAACACCTCGACCGCGCGGCGCTGGCGAAGCTGTGCGACCCGGCGAACTACCTCGGCCAGTCGGGCGTGATGGTCGACCGCGTCCTTGCGGCCAGGAGGGCCTGAATCTCATGGACACGACTTTCGACTATATCGTCGTGGGCGCCGGTTCCGCCGGGTGCGTGCTTGCTAACCGGCTGAGCGCCGACGGGCGCAGCACGGTGCTGCTGCTCGAGGCCGGGCCCCGCGACACCGATCCGTGGATCCATATACCGCTTGGCTACGGCAAGCTGTTCAACAAGCGTGCAGTCAACTGGAGCTACGAGTCCGAGCCCGAGCCGAACCTCAACAACCGCAAGATCTTCACCCCGCGCGGCAAGGTGCTCGGCGGGTCGTCCTCGATCAATGGCCTGGTGTACATCCGCGGGCAGAGGGAGGACTTCGACCAGTGGGGCGTGCCGGGCTGGGATTACGCGGGACTGCTGCCGTACTTCAAGAAAAGCGAAGATCAGCAGCGCGGCGCCAACGAATGGCATGGCATCGGCGGGCCGCAAGCCGTGGGCGACCTGCCGGACCGGCACGAACTGGCCGACGCGTTCATCGCTGCATCGGAGTCGGTCGGCATCCCGCGCAACGACGACTTCAACGGCGCCACGCAGGAAGGCACCGGTTACTACCAGGCGACGACACGCAACGGCCGGCGCTGCAGCACGGCCGTGGGCTACCTGCGTCCGGCGGAAAAGCGCGCCAACCTGCGCGTCGAAACCGACGCGCTCGCCACCCGGCTGCTGTTCAAGGACACCCGGGCGGATGGCGTGCAGTACCGGCAGGGCGGCGCGCTGCGCACGGTGCGGGCGAAGCGCGAGGTGATTCTCGCCGGTGGCGCGTTCAACTCACCGCAGTTGCTGCAACTCTCCGGCGTCGGGCCGCGGGCCCTGCTCGAATCGCACGGCATCCAGGTCATCCACGATGCCCCCGGAGTGGGCGAGTCCCTGCAGGATCACCTCTATGTGCGCACATTCTGGCGCTGCACAAAGCCGATCACGCTGAACGACGACATGATGAGCCTGTGGCGCAAAGCCGGCGTTGGTCTCAACTATCTTTTCCGGCGGCGCGGGCCCCTGACCGTCAGTGCTGGGATGGCCGCGGCGTTTACCCGCACGCGGCCGGAATTGCCCCGACCGGATGCGCAGTACTACTTCATCAATTTTTCCACCGCCAAGCGCGGTGGGGTGCTGCACCCGTTCTCGGGGTTCACCTGCTCGTTGTCACAGCTGCAGCCGGAGTCACGTGGCTGGGTGCGGATCCGCTCTGCCGATCCCGGCGTGGCGCCCGCGATTCAGTACAACTATCTCGATACCGAGGCCGATTGCCGGACCATGGTCGACGGCCTCAAATTGCTGCGCCGCATCGTCAACGCGGAAGCAATGCGGCCGTACGTGAAGAAAGAGGAGTTTCCTGGAACGCGGGTCGCCAGCGACGCAGACTGGCTCGCGTTCTGCCGGGAAACCGGCGAGACGGTGTACCACCCGACATCGAGCTGCCGCATGGGGACCGACCCGGGTTCGGTCGTGGACGAACGCCTGAAGGTGCGCGGCGTCGCGGCCTTGCGCGTGATCGATGCCTCGGTGATGCCGGCGGTGGTGTCCGGCAATACGAACGCGGCGGTGATCGCGGTCGCCGAAAAAGGTGCCGACCTGGTGCTGCAGGATGCGGGTTGACACCGGCACGGGCCTTTGAAACACTGGGTACATAAAAACAAGAACCACTGCAGGATCAACGGAGGAAACACCCATGAAATTTCGGCGCGAGTTCGTGCGTGCGTTTATTGCTGCGTTCGCGATGTCGGCGATCGGCGTAACTGCCCATGCGCAGCAGAAGGAAATCAAGCTCGGCGTGATTTACGACTACACCGGCGCGTTCGCGGCCGGCGGTTCGCTGGCGGCGGCCATCGGCACCAAGGCCGCGATCGACATGATCAACGAGCGCGGTGGGATCGACGGCTACAAGCTGAAGGCCGTCTACGCCGACGCGCAATCCAAGGCCGAAGTCGCGATCAACGAGATGACGCGACTGCTCGATCAGGAAAAAGTCGATATTGTCATGGGCGTGTTTTCCTCGGCCCACTGCGTGCCGATGGCGCAGCAGGTCGACGCACGCAAGAAGTTCATGTGGGCCAACGTCTGCGTCGCATCGAGCGTATTCAAGGACAAGAACCTGCAGCACGTGTTCCGCGCGCAGGTGCACTCTGACCAGTTCGGCGAAGCCTCGTGCTCGTTCCTCGCGGAACAGGCCAAGGGCCGGCTGAAGAAGGAGGTCAAGGACCTCAAGGTCGCGATCATCTATGAGGACGGGCCGTACGGCTCCGGCGTGGCCTCGGGCAACGACGCCAAGTGCAAGTCGCTCGGCATGCAGGTGGTGCTCAAAGAAGGGTATGCCGCCAGTTCGCCCGACCTGTCCAGCCTGATCACCAAGTTGCGTCGCGCGGGCGCGGACGTGATCCTGCACACCGGCTACAACCCTGACATCACCCTGTTCTGGCGCCAGGCGAAGGAACAAGGCCTCAAGTGGTCGGCGCTGATCGGCCACGGCGCGGGCTACGGCCAGTACGACAAGCTGCATTCGGCATTCGGCAAGGACGCCGATTACATCTTCAACGTCGACCCGGTGGCGGCGCAGTTGCTCGATGCGAAATCGCTCAAGTCTGGCCTTGGCGACATTACCAAGGAAATGGTCAAGCGCTACCTCGCCGAGGTGAAGGACCCGAACGCCCAGGTTCCGCCGCACGTCTCGATGGGCTTCAACCAGTCGTGGATCCTGTTCACTGACGTGATCCCGCGCGCGATCAAGAAGTACGGTGGCATCGACCCGGAGGCGCTGCGCAAGGCAGCGCTCGAAACGGATATCCCGGTAGGTGGGACGATCCAGGGCTACGGGGTCAAGTTCTTCCCGCCCGGGACTCCGATGTCGGGCCAGAACGAGCGCTCCTCGCCGGTGGTCATGCAGTATCCGGAAGGCAACACCAAGATTGTCTGGCCCTCGGCGATCAAGACGGCCGACCCGATACTGCCTATCCCGAAAAGCTCGGCCTACGCGCGCTGAGCAAGCGGGTCTGGACGCGTGCTGCGTGTCGCAGGGCTGACGAAGGCGTTCGGCGGGTTCACGGCTGTTGCCGGCGTTTCTTTCGATCTGGCCGAGGGTGAGATCCTCGGCCTGATCGGCCCGAACGGATCGGGTAAGAGCACCATGTTCAACCTGATCTCGGGCGCGCTTGCCCCCACGGCGGGCTCGATCGAGTTCCTCGGGCGCGAGATCGGCGGAACGCACGCGAGCGAGGTTGCGCGCCTCGGCATCGCGCGCACCTACCAGATCCCGCGCCCGTTCCGGAAGCTCTCACTGCTGGAGAACGTCGCGCTGGCCGCCTACTACGGACAGGAGGATCGCCCGACCCGCGCGAAGGCCTGGGCCCTGGCGCGAGAGGCGCTGACGCTGGTGAACCTGCCGACCGAGGAAAGTGCGCGGGTCGACGGGTTGGGCGCTGCCGGGTTGAAGAAGCTCGAGCTCGCGCGTGCCCTGGCAACGCAACCCAGGCTGCTGCTTGCCGACGAAAGTCTCGGCGGGCTGGATGAGTCCGAGATGGACCAGGCGGCCGACATGCTTTCGATGATTCGCGACAAGCGCGGCATCACCATCATCTGGGTCGAGCACATCATGGGCGTGCTGATGCGCGTGGTCGACCGCTGCCTCGTCCTCGATCATGGCGAGGTCATTGCCGAAGGCAAGCCCGAGGCCGTAGCGCACGATCGCAAGGTCATCGAGGTCTACCTGGGCACTGACGCCGAGGACGTGCAGGCGACCGTGGCGGCGCGCGCCTGATGACGAGGCCCGCCCAGTGCTGAAAATAGATAACGTCTCCGCCGGCTATGCGGGCTTTCAGGCCCTGTTCGGCGTGAGCCTCGAGGTGAACGCCGGTGAATCGGTCGCGGTGATCGGCCCCAACGGCGCGGGCAAGACCACCCTGCTGCGCGCGATCTCGAAGCTGATCGACATCACCGCGGGCGACATCCGGATGGAGGGCCGCTCGCTCAACCCGGTGCCGGCGCACGAGGTGATCGGCCTGGGCATCGCGCAGGTGCCGGAGAACCGCAGGTTGTTTCCGCGCCTGACGGTGGAGGAGAACCTGAAGATGGGCGGGTTCCTCCCGGCGGCGCGCGCGAAGCACGCGGAGCGGCTTGCCTACGTCTACTCGTTGTTTCCGCGCATGCAGGAGCGCAGTTCGCAGCTGGCCGGCACGATGTCGGGGGGCGAGCAGCAGATGTGCGCGATCGGCCGCGCACTGATGTCCGGGCCGAAGCTGCTGCTGCTCGACGAGCCTTCCGCCGGCCTTGCGCCGGTGGTAGTGCAGTCGATTTTCGAGATGGTGAAGCGCATCTGCGCGGAAGGCTACACGGTACTGATCGTGGAGCAGAACATACGCCAGGTGCTGAAGGTGGTGGACCGCGCCTACCTGCTCGAAACCGGGCGCATCAAGCAAAGCGGCGCGGCGGCGGAACTGCTCGAATCCAGCGAAATCCGCAAGGCCTACCTCGGGATCTGACATGCCAATCTTCGACATCTACCTGCTCGAGTCAGTGCTCAACGGCCTCTTGCTTGGCGGGCTGCTCGCCCTGCTGTCACTGGGGCTTAACCTGATCTTTGGCGTGATCGACGTGGTCTGGATCTGCTATGCCGAGCTGATCATGGTCGGCATGTACGCGGTGTACTACCTGCATGTCGTGTACGGCTGGCCGCTGATACTCGCGATGCTGGGCGGCATCGCGGTGGTCGCTGCCGCGGGCGTGGTGCTGCACCAGTTCGTGATCCGCCCGGTGCTTGCGGCAGAACCGATCAACCAGCTGCTGGTGACCGGCGGGGTGCTGTTCTTCCTGCAGGCGGCCGCCACGCTCGCATTCGGCATTGAGTTCAAGAACCTGGGCGTGACATTCCCGCCGATCGTGGTTGGCGACATTTCGTTCTCGATGCCGCGGCTGATCGCGTTTGGAGTTGCGCTCGCAGGCATGCTCGGCATGTACCTGTTCCTCCGGCACACCTACCTTGGCACCGCGATCCGGGCCATCAGCCAGGATCGCGCCATCATGCCGCTGATGGGGGTGAACCCGGGGCGCATCTTCATCATTACCTCGGCGCTGGGCGGCGGCCTCGCCGGCCTTGGCGCCTGCCTGCTGGTGCTGCAATACGACATCCATCCGAACATCGGCCTGTCATTCGGCCCGATCACCTTTCTGATCTGCGTGCTCGGCGGGCTCGGGAACATGTTCGGCGGATTTATCGCTGCATTCATCTTCGCGCAGTTCATCTCCGTGGGCGGGTTCTTGTTTGCGGTGGAGTGGGGTTATGTGATCGCCTTCCTGTTTTTCATTGGCATGATGTTCTGGCGCCCCCAGGGCATCCTCGGAGGCAAGTGAGATGCCGGCGGGCATTCTGAACTGGATTGGCATTGGCGTTCTGGCTGTAGTTCCCCTGCTCGGCCTGGGAAACTATCCGCTGCACCTGCTGATCATGGTGCTGTTGTGGGGGTACGTGTACACCAGCTGGTCGATCATGGGGCGACTTGGCATGGTGAGCTTCGGCCACGGCGCGTTCCTTGGCATCGGTGCCTACGTCGTGGTGATGGCGTGGAACCACTACCACCTGTCCCCATGGATGGGGATACCGATTGCGCTGGCGGTGACCGCGGTTGTCGCCTTCCTGATCGGCTTCCCGTGCTTTCGCTTCAAGATCGTCGGCCACTATTTCGCCCTGGTGACACTGGCGCTTTCGGAGGTGACCCGCCTCTTGATCGTGGCGATGCGCGACCACACCGGCGGGTCGCTCGGCGCGACGCCCAAGACCGCGCTCGCCGATACCTCTGTGTCCATCTTCGCGATGCAGTTCTCCAACAAGCTGGTGTGGTTCTACATCGTCCTCCTCGTATGGCTCATGGGCCTGTGGATCTGGAGGAAAGTCGATGAGAGCATGGCGCGCCTCGCGCTGGAGGCGATCAGCCAGGAGGAGGACGCTTCGGCTGCGATCGGTATCAACGTCACTCGGCTCAAGCTTGGCGTGACAATGATCTCGGCGCTGATGACCTGTATCGGCGGCGTGCTCTACGCGCAATACCAGCGCTACGTGAACCCGGAAACCGTGTCGGGTATCGGCATCAGCCTGCAGATGGTGTTCGGCGTGATCGCAGGCGGCATGTACGTCAGGCTCGGTCCGACTGTCGGCGCAGCGTTCACGCTGCTGCTGGCCGAGGGGCTGCGCCTGTGGTTTGGCAACAAGTACCCCGCGCTCGACTCGACCGTGTACGGCTTGATGCTGGTGCTCTTCATCATCTACATGCCCAAGGGAATCCTGGGCGCGGCGACTGAGGCGGTTGCGAAATGGCGACAGGCTAAGTTGGCGGTGGCGGCGACTTAGCGGCTCGCGACCGGCTTACCGGATGTTGGTTTTCCCAATCCAGTGATTTCGCACGATTTTCGCGAGCGCAAATCGTGCGAAATCACTGGACCCGAAAAGTCAAAACCCGGTGGGTTGGAAATCGGACTCCGGCCCGATTTTCTCCAAGACAATGGCAACAATCTACCCTGAAAGCCACGCCAGGCGTGGACACCGGTCAAAAACTGGCAACAATCGCCGCCCGCTACATCAGGCTGGGCAGATACAGCGAAATGGCCGGGAACATCACCAGGATCGCCAGCCGAATGCAGTCGACGACAAAGAACGGCATCACGCCGCGGAACACGGTGCGCGTCGGCACCTCGGGCAATAGCGTCGAGAGCACGAACAGGTTCATGCCGACCGGGGGGCTGATCAGCCCGATCTCGACCACCACCACGATCAGGATCCCGAACCAGACCGGGTCGAAGCCGAGCTTGACGATGATCGGGAAGAACACCGGCAGCGTGAGCAGGATCATCGACAGCTCTTCCATGGCGGTGCCGAGGATCACGTAAATCACCATGATCGCGGCAACCACTGCGATCGGATGCAGCTGGAAGCGCGAGACGAAATCGGTCAGGTCTTTCGGCATGCTGGTGATGTTGACGAATTCCGCAAACACCAGCGCGCCGATCAGGATCATGAAGATCATCGCCGTGGTGCGCGCGCTCTCGACCAGCGAGGCGAACAGTGATTTCCAGCTGAGGACGCGGCGCGCGTAGGCAAACACCATCGCCCCGAACGCGCCCATCGCGGCGCCTTCGGTCGCGGTGAACACCCCGCCATAGATCCCGCCCATGACGACCACGAACAGCAGGACGACGGCCCACACGCCCTTGAATGCCCTCCAGCGCTCGGCCCATCCGGTGCGTTCCCCGGGTGGGCCGGAGGCAGGGTCGCGCCACGTGGTCCAGGCGATCGCCAGGCACAGCAGGATCGTGGCGAGGACGCCCGGGAGGATGCCGGCGGCGAACAGCTTGCCGATGTTGGTCTCGGTGATGATCCCGTAGATCACGAGGATGGTGGAAGGCGGAATCAGTATGCCGAGTGTGCCCCCAGCGGCAATCGAGCCGGTGGACAGCGCATCGGAATAACCCAGTTTCTTCATCGACGGATAGGCCACCTTGGCCATCGTCGCCGCCGTGGCGATCGAGGAGCCGCAGATCGCGCCGAATCCCGCGCAGGCCGTGACGGTGGCCATCGCGAGGCCGCCGCGCAGGTGGCCGATGAACGCGTACGCGGCGCGGAACAGTTCCTGCGACATCCCGGCGCGGGTCACGAAGCTGCCCATCAGGATGAACAGCGGCACCACCGACAGCGTGTAGTTGCGCCCGGTCTCGTAGATCTTT
>JBBQVP010000142.1:0-10975 GCA_038211455.1 Burkholderiales bacterium | reverse complement strand
CAACGAACTGCAGCGCTGGACCAACCGCGACTGGCGCAAGATCCAGATCGCCGGCGGCAGCGCCAAGGAAGCCGGCCGCTACTACGGCATGCTGCGCGATTTCCTCAAGGCGGCCGAGCGCGTCTGGGACGATGCCTGGGGGCACGACAACTACATGGTGACCCGCCCGGTGACGATCAAGGCGATGATCCGCGTCTGCGCCGACCTCGCGCACACCGATGCCGAGCCGCTGGAAGGCCGCGTCAACCGCTGGGAAAAGCGCCTCGCGCCCTGGCACGACCAGATCAAGGCGTTTCGCGCCGAAGGCTTCTACGAGCGCTTCCCCGCCAAGGGCGAAGTCGAGCGGGTCGGCCGGGTGCACAAGGAACTTGCACGCATCGCAGGCATCGAGATGCGGCCGGCGAAATCAAACAGCTGACTCGCGCCTGACTCTCTCCTGACCCCCTCCAAAGACGCCTACCAAACCAGCGATCTTCTGGGATATCCTGCCCGCCATCGGAGCAGGGCGGCGGGAAAGGGAGAGGCGAATTGGCGACACTTGACGAACTCGTAGCCCAGGCCGAGTCGGCCGCGCAGTCTGCAGCCCAAGCGCAGAACGACGCGCAATCTTCGGCGCAGTCTGCAGCGAACGCAGCGCAGCAGGCGGAACAGCACAACCAGGAGGCCGCCAGCGCCGCGCAGCAGGCGATTGCAGCCGCACAGCAATCGGCACAGCACCAGCAGGAATCCGTGAACGCTGCGCAGCAGGCGCAGCAGCACGTGCAAGAGTCCGCATCCGCCGCTCAGCAGGCGCAGCAGCATCTGCAGGAATCCGCGACAGCCGCGCAGCAGGCCACCCAGCACCAGCAGGAGTCGACAACAGCGGCACAGCAGGCGGCACAGCACCAGCAGGAATCCGCAACCGCCGCTCAGCAGGCGCAGCAGCATCTGCAGGAATCGACGACAGCCGCGCAGCAGGCCACCCAGCACCAGCAGGAATCCGCAACTGCCGCGCAGCAGGCGATCCAGCACCAGCAGGAATCGGCAACCGCGGCACAGCAGGCCGCTCAGCACCAGCAGGAATCTGCCACGGCCGCACAGCAAGCCGCCGCACACGCGACCGAAACCCAGCAGCACGCACAGCATGCCGCCCAGGCGGATGCCCAGGCGGTGCAGCATTCCCAGCACGCTGCCCAGGCCGACAACGAGACAGTGCAGCACGCACAGCACGCCGCCCACGCCGACAACGAGGCCGTGCAGCATGTGCAACATGCCGCCCACGCCGACAACGAAGCAGTCCAGCACGCGCAGCACGCCGCCCAGGCCGACAACGAGACGGTCCAGCACGCGCAGCACGCGGCCCAGGCCGACAGCGAGGCCGTGCAGCATGCGCAACATGCCGCCCACGCCGACAACGAGGCCGTGCAGCACGCACAACATGCCGCCCACGCCGATAACGAGGCAGTGCAACATGCCCAGCACGCCGCCCAGGCCGACAACGAAGCGGTACAGCACGCACAGCACGCCGCCCAGGCCGACAACGAAGCCGCCCAGCATGCGCAGCATGCCGCCACGGCCGACAACGAAGCCGTGCAGCATGCGCAGCAGGCGGGCCAAGCCGAAACCGAGGCGCGCCAGCACGCCGTGCAAGCCCAGCAGCACGAAACAGCGGCGCAAGGGCATGAGAACCAGGCCCAGACCTCTGCGAGCCATGCAGACGAAGCCGCACGGCTCGCGACAAAGCACGAAGGCGAGGCGCAGACTGCGCTTGGCCACGCCACGGAACTTCGCGGAACTGCCGAAACGCTCGCCAGCGAGGCCACTGAACTTCACCACAAGGTCGACGAGAACACCCGCGTCGTGCAGGAGTGCGAGAAACATTGCGAGGCTGGTGTCAAGGCGATCGATGACCTACTGACCGACTCCCGCAAAGAGAAGACGGAAATCGACGATCAGCACAAGGCCGGACACGAGTTGCAGGAGAAAATCGGGACGCTGCACAGCGACATGGCCAGCATCAAGGGGGACATCGGCAAACTGCTGGAGGAAGCGAAAGGCCTGCTTGCGAAAATCCATTATCACGAAACTGCTATCCAGAACTTCGAAGAGCAGGCCCGGCAGCACGCCAAGCACGCGGAGGACGAGGCCATGCGGGCAGCACATGCGGCGGACCACGCCGAACACTGCATGCAGTCGGCCTGCGGCTAGGTCCGGGCGGGAATAGAAAATACCCATGGCGACTCCGCAAGACCTGGTGGCGAGCGCGCAGCAGGCAGCCACGCACGCCCAGGCGGCGGCGCAGGCCGCGGCCGGCGCGGCGCAGCAGGCGGCAAGCAGCGAACAGCCTTCGGCGGGTTCGGCACAGGGCGCCGCGCAGCACGGACAGGAAGCAGGCGGCGCTGAACAGCAGGCGAGCGCCGCCGCGCAACAGGCCATCCAGCAGGCACAGGAGTCCGCGAGTGCGGGGCAGCAGGCGACGCAGCACCTGCAGGAGTCCGCCACTGCCGCGCAACAGGCAACCCAGCACCTGCAGGAGTCCACCACCGCCACGCAACAGGCAACCCAGCACCAACAGGAATCCGCCACCGCGGCTCAGCAGGCGAACCAGCATCAGCAGGAGTCCACCACCGCCGCGCAACAGGCAACCCAGCACCAACAGGAGTCCGCCACCGCCGCCCAGCAGGCAACCCAGCACCAGCAGGAATCCGCCACTGCCGCTCAACAGGCAACCCAGCACCAGCAGGAATCCGCCACCGCCGCCCAGCAGGCGACTCAGCACCTGCAGGAATCCGCCACTGCCGCTCAACAGGCAACCCATCACGAGCAGGAGTCCGCGACCGCCGCCCAGCAGGCGACTCAGCATCTGCAGGAATCACTCACCTCGGACCAGCAGGCGACGGCTCAGTTGGCCGAAGCCCAGCAGCACGCACAACATGCGCAGCAGGCGGACAACGAGGCTGTGCAGCACGCTCAGCACGCGAGCCACGCCGATGGCGAAGCCCACCAGCATGCGACGCACGCGGGGCAGGCGGACAACGAAGCCGTCCAGCACGCCCAGCACGCGGGGCAGGCGGACAATGAAGCCCTCCAGCATGCGCAGCACGCGGGGCAGGCGGACAACGAGGCCGTGCAGCACGCCCAGCACGCGGGGCAAGCGGACAACGAAGCCGTGCAACACGCCCAGCACGCGGGGCAGGCGGAAAACGAAGCCGTGCAGCATGCGAACCATGCGGCGCAGGCCGACAGCGAAGCCGTGCAGCACGCCCAGCATGCAGGGCAGGCGGACAACGAAGCCGTGCAGCATGCGAACCACGCGGCGCAGGCCGACAGCGAAGCCGTGCAGCACGCCAGTCACGCGATGCAGTCGAAAAACGAAGCCGTGCAGCACGCGCAGCAGGCCGGCCAGGCCGAAGCAGAGGCGCGTCAGCATGCAATGCAGGCGCAGCAGCACGATGCCGCAGCGCAGACTGCCGAGCGTCAGGCCGTATCAGACGCGTCGCACGCGGAAGCCAGCGCCACGGAAGCGAATGCGCATGCTCGCGCGATCGAGCCCAAGGTGGAAGACATCAGCCGGTTCCGCGGCCAGATTGCCGCAGACGAAGAGGCGACGCGCGACGCGAATACCACCGCCAACACGAACACCAAGTTCATCGAAGGCTGTCTCAAGGATGGCGAAGGATTGCGCAAGGATATCGGCACCCTGCTTGTCGACGCAAAAGCCCTGATCGTCAAGCTTACGCAAGCGGAAGTCGATTCGCGCAACCTCAGGGACGACGCGAAAAGCGTGCTCCTCAGTGACTGCCAGAAAATGCTCGACGAACTGACCAAGATGTTCGAAGAGGCCGAAAAAACGGTGCAGGACGCGGAGAAGCGCGTCCACAACGCTGAGAGCCTGGCTGGATCCTCGGCCCACCTCGCACAGCAGGCCGACCGCGAGGTGCAGCGCGCCTGCCACGCCAGCGAGCAGGCGCAGCGCTGTCGCGCGATGGCAGCCCAGCAAGGCGGCGGATTCATGCTGACCTGAAAATGAGCATCCCCAGGACAATGGCGGGCACCCCGGAAGCAGCGACGCTGACATTCGCCTCGGAGGCGCTCGCGATCTGCGCGCAGGTCGAGCGAGGACACGGGCGAGGCACACTGGCGGCCCGGTTCGAACAGGTGAAGGCGGCCGCGAATGGAAGCGGGCCGGGAAGCGAACCGGTCGCGCTTGCCGTCGCGCTGAGCGACGCCGCCCTCCAACCGCTGGTCTCGTGGGCCCTGCGGCTCGACGGCATCGACCCGGTAACTCTCCCGGAAGGCGCGTGCATCGTCGTCGAGACGAGCCGCGACCACGGCTACGCACTGGCCTCCGCTACGGGCGGGCGCCGCGCGCTGGGCGGTTCGGACGCACTGCGCACCGAATTGCTGGCGCTCTCGCGACGCCCGGTGCCGCCCGGCACCTCGATCATGATTGAGGTGCCCCGCATCGCCGGACCCTGGACCCGTCTCGAACTGATGACCGCGCCGCTCGCCTCACGCGCATTTCGCAGCGAGGCGCTGGCAACAGCGCTCGCCGACGGCGCCTGCCTCGCGCTGGTGGCAGGCGCCGAAGACCACGCGTTTGCCGGGCCCGATCGCGCAGTACTGCGCGACCTGGCCGCGATGCTGCCTGTCATGCAGGCACTCCTCACCCCGGCGGAAGGCGGGCCCCGGTCGGCGCGACCCTGGTGGGAAGATCCGGCGATCGCGTCGGCATTGCGCCTGGATGCGATCCTCCTGCGGCAGGATCTTGTGCTTCCCCTGCTGTCAGGGTCGGCGCCGCAGCCTGCGGCAAAAACCGCCAATGCGATCGGCCAACTGCGCGTGCTGCACGCCACGCTGGATGGCCTCGGTGGCGCGCTGGTGCGGGAGACTGCCCGCCAGCGAGCGCTCAAGGGACGCGAGGATCGCGTCCTGCGGGCGATGGAATCGCGCAGCGCCCATGGCGGCGAGCGCGACGCGTCCGACCGCATTCGCCAGCGCCTGGACGAAGGCATCGCCCGCATCGAGCGCCAGATCGAAGACCAGAATCGCCGCGCGCTGCTGCCCAACGGCAACCTGAATCAGGCGGTGACAGAAACCCTGAAGGCCTTCTCCGAACAGGAGATCGAGCAAACCGAGGCGTTCAACGAGATCCGGGTCGCAATTCGCAGCGACTACGCGGCGCGCCTCCTGGATACGGCGAAGAAGGAGATTCGCAACCAGTTCAAGGACGACGTCCACCAGATCAGGATCGGCGTGGAAGCCTGCCGGGAAGCGCTGGCCGGTGACCTCGCGCGGGCGACCGGCGCCCGGCAGACGCTGGCTGTCGGTCAGGTCGACGAGAACACCATCTGGCGCTCGCTGCGCGAAGCCCTGTCATTGCAGCTTGCATACCACGGCACGCTGCCCAAGCGCGGGTTCTGGCAGCGGCTCGGCGAAGGCAAGCAGCTGATGTTCACGATGCTTTCGCTGCTCGGCCTGAGCGGCATGGTGTTCGGTTTCACGCGCTCCGAAATCGCCCCCCTGCTCGCGCTAGGGCTTCCGGTGATCTTCTTTGTCGGCGTGGGCCTGACGTTCTGGAACTGGAAGCAGGAAGACGCCGCGCGGCTTGGCAAGGAACTCGAGCGGATTCGCGAGCAGGTGAGCATGGAGGTCAAGCGCCTGATCGGCGAGATCCAGCGCGAGAAAATGATGCGCCTCAAGGAGGTTCTCGATGCGACGCGCAGAGACTTCAGCCGTCGCATCGACGCCGCGCTCAAGGAGCATCAGACGGCAAGCGGCGAGCAGACGACGCGCGCGCGCAACGAGGCGCGCGAACGACAGCGCGCGCTCGAGCAGCGCCAGCGCGAGCTGCAGCCGCTGGGCATGCAGCTCGCGCGGCTGCGGCAAGGCTGCGCCGATGCGTTGCGCGATGCGCTGGAAAGTCTGCGCGCACAGTCAAGGCCGGGGGGCGCCGCATGAACGTGCTCGGAATTGATCTCGGCACTGCAAAGCTCGTCGCCGCGATGGTGGATGCCTACGGCGTCACTGACTTGGTTGCCGACCGCCAGGATGCAAACCGGCACGCTACCCCGGCCACCGTCTATATCGGCGAGGAGGGGTGCCTTGCCGGTGAGCCCGCGGATGAACTGCTCGATGCCGATGCGCGCCTCACTGCCATCGTCTCGCCCAAGGGCTTGCTCGGCCAGCGCGAGCCGGTGTTCACGGACCCACTGGGACGCGCCTGGGGAGCGGAAGGGATCGCAGCGATCCTGATGCTCAAGGTGATGCGCGACGCCCACGCACAGGCCGGCGAAGAACCTGCTGCAGTCGGGATCGCCGCGCCGATGTGGTTCAACGACGGCCAGCGCCGGGCACTGCGCGAGGCGGCCAAGATTGCCGGCTGCAACAACCCGCAGATGGTCGACGAGCCGCTGGCGGTTGCGGCGTTCCACCGGAACGCAATCGGGTTTCCGTGCCTGACGACATTGCTGATCGACTTCGGCTACGCCGGCACCGCCATCTCAGTCCTGCGCACCACCCCGAATGGTGACGCCATCGCCGGCACCGCCTGGGAACCCGCGCTGGGGCTTGGCAGTCTGGTAATGGAAGCCTCCGGCATGGTCTGCGCGCAATTTGCAGCGCAAACCGGCACCGCACTGCCCGAGGATCCGGCCTCGCAGCGCGAGCTCGCGCGAGTTTCGAAGGCGATCGTCGAGTCGCTGTCTACGGCCGCGGCCGGGCCTGTGCGTCGCGTACTCCCGATCGCCGGGCGGATCGTCGACGTGGTTTCTTTCCCGTACCACTGGGCACGCGTGTTCCGCAGGCGCCGCGCCCTACTCGAAGCGACGCTCGGGCGCTGTCTCGAAGCCGCGGGAATGGCGATTGCGGATGTGCGCCTGATGGCTGTGTACGGGGACGCCGCTGCGTTCGCGCCCATGCAGGAGGCGCTCCGGCAGCTGGCTGCGCCGCACGGCATCGAGATCGCCGCTTCACAACCAGGCGAGGCGGTTGCGTGCGGCACCGCGCTGCGCGTGCAGGAGTCGGTCGGCCGCGGCAGCGCTGCCGTAACGCTCCCGACCTGCGCGCACGACCTCGGAGTCACAGTATTCGACCGCAAGCACAACGCGTTCGTGGTCGAAACCCTCATCCCGCGAGGGTCACCACTCCCGGCCTCGGCGAAGAAGACCTTCTTTACCAACCGCGCCGACCAGAAACGCATGGTGATCCAGGCGGCTCAGGTCGGCAGCACCGATGGCGTGGCCGTGGATCTCGGCGTATTCGAGTTCGGCCCCATCGCGGCGCCGCGCAAGAACTACCCGGTGGAAATCACGTTGAGCTACGACGCGGAAGGAATCGTCACGGTGTCGGCGTTCGACCCCGAGTCCGGAACGCGGATGGACCAGGTCCTCAGCGCCGAGGGCGGCGAACGCGCCAAGTGGATCGTCCAGCAGCGCGGCTGGGTTGGGGGCCTGAACATCAATGACTGAGATGCCGGGCACATGACGGTTTCCCTGAAGATATTCAATCACGCCGAGGGCGGGACGACCTTCGAGGGCGAGCGGTCTCTGGAAGGCGATTCGATCACGATCGGGCGGAGCAATAACTGCACGCTGAAGCTGCACGATCCGGAGAAGCGGCTCTCGCGCGTCCAGGCGGAACTCAATCGCACGCGGGACGGATACCAACTCCTGGTCGTATCCCAGTACTTTCCGGTGCTGGTCAACGGCCAGGCGCATCCGCCCGGCAGCGCGACCGCAATCCGCGCAGGCGACTCGATTGTGATGGATGTATATGAGCTGGAGATCATAGATCTCGGCCGGCGCTCCGCCTCCGCAACCGAGGCCACGGTGATTCCCGCCCCGCGGATTCGTCCGGCCGCTGCGGTTGCGGCCGACGTCGCCGCCGACATGCCCGGAATGTCTGATGACACCCCCGCGCCGTCCGAGCCATCGGTTCCGCTGACGCAACGCCCTGTCGCGGCGCCTGCGTCTGCCGCAGCCAACCCGGTGGCGACAAGCGCACCGCGGCCCGCAGCGGCCCCCGCCCCGTTCCCGGCCGGCCTGTCGGCAACGCGACTAGCCGACTTGCCCGGTGCAAGCGCATACCAGACAAGCGCCGGCGGTGAAGGGACATCGGTCCAGATTGCGAGCCTGCAGGCAGGTCACGTGCTGGCGGGACGCTTCCGGGTGGAAGAGCAGATCGGCGCGGGCTGGATGGGCGCGGTGTACCGGGCGCATGACGCGCTGCGCGGAGAGGACATCGCGCTGAAGGTGATGCTGCCCGGGCTGCTGGCCTCGGAGCAGGCCAAGCAGCGCTTCATGAACGAAGCCAAGATCGCGCTGCGGCTACGGCATCCCGGAATCGTCAGCGTGTATGACGTCCAGGCCGACGGCGCCTACCTGTTCCTGACCATGGAACTGTTGCAAGGTCGCACGCTGCGCGAAGCCATGGAGGAGCGCAAGCGCGCGGGCACCCCCTGCAGCGAAGCGGAAGCGCTCGAGGTGATCCGCCCGCTATGCGAGGCGCTGAGCTACGCGCACCAGTACACCGTGCACCGGGACGTCAAGCCGGAAAACGTGTGGCTTGGCAGCGACGGCTCGATCAAGCTGATGGATTTCGGCATTGCGCGGGTGCTCTCGGGCAGCCAGATGACGCAGACGGCGGCGGTGATGGGCACGGCGTATTACATGGCGCCCGAACAGCTGACCGGCGCCCACGACGTGGATCACCGCGCCGACCAGTACGCGCTGGGAGTGATGCTCTACGAAATGCTGACCGGACGGATCCCTGCGGGGCGGATCGAACCGCTGGGCGTCTCGCGCCCGGACCTGAGCGACAGTCTCGCGCTTGCGGCGGACCGGGCGCTGGCCGGACGAGCCGACGACCGCTTTGCCACCGACACTGAACTGCTCGCGGCACTCACGGCACCGCCGGGTCGTGGCGTCGCCCCGCTGAAGGCGTTCGGCCGGCGCACCGGGATGAGCCCCGCGCGCATCCGACAGTTCGGCCTCGGCGCGGCCGCGCTCGCCGCAGTCCTGGTGATCGCATTGCTCTGGCCCATGATCAAGGGCCTGTTCCCCGACCGCGAAGCGGAACGCAAGGCGGAGCAGGAAGTCGCGCGCCTCGATGGCGAGGCGCGGTCGCTCCTCAAACTCGTCGAGAACGACCGGCGCGAGGCCAAAGAAGACGCGACGGCCGCGAGCCGGGAACTGGAGCGGGTCGACGCCCAGGTTCGCGCCGCGCGTTCGCCGCAGGAGCGCGCAGCACTGGAGGCGGCGCTGCGCGAAGCGCGCGACAAGCTCGGCCTCAGCCAGGAACTGGAGAGAAAACTGCGCGAGCGGGCCGAGGGGCCAGAAGGCGTGCCGAAAGCCGAAGGCAACGTGAATGCCGCAGTGGTTGCGATCAAGGGAAAGGACCGGGTCGAGGCGGTCCGGTTGCTCAAGGCCACCGTGACGTCGCTCAACGCGCTTCGCTCCGCTACCGCCGAGGACAAGAAGGTCGCGCTGGATCAGCAGCAGTTGCTGCTGGAGAAGCGCGGCGTCGAAGAGCGCCTGAGCGCGCAGGCGCGCGCCGAAGCAGAGGCGCAAGCGGCCGCGGCGGCGCACGCAAAGGCGAAATCCGCGGCAGCTGCAAGCGCAGCCAAACCGGACCCTAAAAACGACACGCGGGCACGCGCCGCGGAAGCCCTGCGCGGCATCAGCGGTTCGGCGGGCAAGTCCAACGACCAGATGATGAAGATGCTGGAAAAAATGACCCGCTGAATCCTGCTTCAGCCCCCTGCCCGCGCCTCCAGCGCCGCCACGGCCGGCAGAGTTTTTCCCTCAAGAAATTCCAGACACGCACCGCCGCCGGTGGAGATGTAGGAGATCTTATCGGTCACGCCGTACTTCGCGATCGCCGCGAGGGTGTCGCCGCCGCCGGCGATCGAGAACGCATCCGACTCGGCGATTGCATGCGCCAGCGTCTCGGTGCCCTTGCCGAACTGGTCGAATTCGAACACGCCCACCGGGCCGTTCCAGACCACGGTGCCGGCGTTCTTCACGATGCCTGCAAGCGCAGCGGCGCTCTGCGGACCGATATCGAGGATCATGTCGTCCTCCGCGACTGCTTCCAGTGCCTTGGTCTCGGCCTTCGCGGTGGCGGAAAACTCCTTGGCGCAGACGACGTCGACCGGAAGGGGAACGTCTCCTCCCTTGGCCCTGATCCCAGCCATCACCTTGCCGGCCTCGCCGGCCAGGTCGTGCTCGGCGAGCGACTTGCCGATACGGCTGCCAGCCGCCAGCAGGAAGGTGTTGGCGATCCCGCCGCCGACGATCAGCTGGTCGACCTTGCCGGCGAGCGCCGCGAGGATGGTGAGCTTGGTCGACACCTTCGAGCCCGCGACGATCGCCACCAGCGGACGCGCCGGATTGGCGAGCGCCTTGCCGAGCGCGTCGAGCTCGGCCGCGAGCAGCGGGCCGGCGCAGGCTACGGGCGCAAAGCGTGCCACGCCGTGGGTCGTCGCCTCGGCCCGGTGGGCCGTGCCGAACGCGTCGTTAACGTAGATGTCGCAGAGAGCCGCGATCCTCTTTGAGAGAGCTTCGTCGTCCGCCTTCTCGCCGACATTGAAGCGGCAGTTCTCGAGCATCACGAGCTTGCCGGAGGCAAGCGTCATCGGATCGAACTTGCCGCCCGCCCAGTCGCGGACCAATGGCACGTCGACACCGAGCAGGCCGGCGAGGTGTTTCGCCACCGGCGCGAGCGACTCGGACTCCTCGAATTTCCCTTCCTTCGGCCGGCCCAGATGCGAGACCAGCATCAGGCGCGCGCCGTGGTCCAGGGCAAATCGAATGCCCGGCAGCGCGGCACGGATGCGCGTGTCCTCACTGATGCGGCCGTCCTGGAACGGCACGTTGAAGTCGACCCGCACGAGGACCCGCTTGCCCTGGAGCGCCAGGTCGGTCATGCGGAGGAACTTCACTTCGCGCTCATGAACGCGATGGTGGTGTCCAGCATGCGGTTGGAGAAGCCCCAC
>JBBQVP010000141.1:0-11063 GCA_038211455.1 Burkholderiales bacterium | reverse complement strand
CAACAGTCAAGACGGTTCTTCAAATATCCCATTGATGCAGGCTACCGCCCCGTCGATATCGCCCAGCGACAGATCGAACCCTCGGGCATTGCCGAACACCTTGGCGATAGCCCCAATCGCCTCCGCGCGGCCAGCTTTCCGGAAACCAGACTCGGCGATCGCGTTCCTCACCAGAGCCAATGAATCGACGGGCCGTAGGGAGGAAAAGCCCCCATGATTCGGGCGGACGAGCACGACCGCATCGACAGCGCCTTTTTCGATGCGCCAGAACGGCGCGCCGGCACGGCGTGGGTCCAAGTTGTAAACGCGCAGGCCCGGGCTGCTTCCGTAATAGGGCGCTGCGGCCAGTGCCCCGGCGAGATGGGGAAGAAATAAGGCAGCCGACTCTTTCACTCTCAGCCCGCGCGCGCGGGGAACCATGCCGTCGGGCGTGACGAAGACATTTTCGTCGCCCTCGATGTCGTAGCCTGCCCGAATGAGGTGCAGCGTCAGAACCGTTTTGCCGCCGCCTTTCGGGCCGACCAGAAGCAGCCGGCGTCCCCCCCGCCGGAGCGACGCTGCGTGGACGATCGGCGCGGCTGGAAAATCGGCGAGGGAAAGGATCATCAGTTCCGCGTGCAGCGACTCGGTCACGGCTTGCGCCGACATCTGTTCGCGCAAAACCTTCCCATCCTGCTCGATGCGAAAATAGGAGCGGTAAGGCTCGACCGAAAAGGTGATGTCCTGGGCGGCCGTTCCGGCGATCTCGGGATCGCATTCAAGATAGCGCAACGCCTGAAAGACACCAGGGTCGCTCGTGCGCAGCGTCAAACGCCGGGACCAGGTGCGCGCGATCACTTCGAATGAGATAGGACCAGCCCCTCCTTGAGCAGAGATTGGATACAGGCTTCAATTTCGCCGTCTGCCGTTTTCCCGAGCTCGAACATCTCGCCCACGCACGCGGTGATGTCCTCGGCGCCACGCTCGCCATCGCAGAGCTCAAAGACAATGGCTGCGGTCTTGTTCAGATAATGCACGCGATCGGCGGCGGTTTGATAAATGACGTAGCCGTCGGGAACTTCGTTGACGTCCAGGCCTTCAGCCCTGACCAGAACTTCCGTCATTGTGCCGTTCTCCAATACCACAGCGAGCATCTATCAGGGCGAGCAACCGGGCCGCCCAACGCCTGGGATCGTACTTCCGGCTTACCGTTGTACGCGCCCGAGCCGCAAGGCTAGAAGCTAGCCGATCGTCAGTCAGCAGTCTTTCGCAACAAGCGGCAAAATCTTGCTCGGTGTCGGCCAACAGCAGCTCGTGACCCGACCTTAAGCCCGTACCCGCCGCACCAAATCGCGTCGCGACGATCGGAACGCCGTAGCTTGCACTTTCAAGCAGCTTGATGCGCGTTCCGCCGCCGGCTCTGATCGGCACCACGGCGAGCGCCGCACGCCGGTAGAGCTGGCCCACATCGTCCACCTCGCCGGTAATCACGATGCCGGAGCGTCGGCCGAGAACCGTCACCCGGCGCGGAGCGCCCGGACCGGCGATGACCAATCGGGTCGCACGCGGCACGGCGCCCCGAAGCCTCGGCCAGACACGCGATGCAAACCACGTGACCGCATCGATGTTGGGCAGGTAGCTCATGTTTCCGACGAACAGGATATCGCGGCGCCCGCCGCGCATGAAGCGGCTAGCCGGCCCGGCAGCGAGTCTTGGAGCGACGTTCGGGACAACATTGACGAGCAGACCGTCTTGATGACTACCGAGCAGGCTCGCCTCACCGGGGGAGGCCGTAAGCACCACGTCGAAGCGCGGCAACCATCGCCGCGCCAACGCCCTGAACGCCTGGGCCTCGGCCTCGGCCCAATCGGCGCGCCAGCCGTGGCCGCTCCGGCGCAGCAGCCGAGCGACCCGGCGATAAGCGCCCATGTCGTCCTCGTCGCAGTCCAGAATGAGGTACTGGCGCCGTGCTTTAGCGTCGCTCCATGTTGCGGCGAGACTGGCCAGATACAGCCGGGAGACGTGCACAAGCTGATACGAAATCTCCCCGGCAAAGGCGAGGAGCGCGCGCTCCAGCTCGGCGCCCAGCCCGGCGGCAATGGAGGGCCGGCCATAGTGCCGAAAGGCTGCCAGCCGCGCCTCCCTGTCGGCAATGCTCATTATTAGCGTGAAATGCGTGTCTGGCTGGGGCGCGTGCAACACCATGGCACGACGCGTGCGCGCCTTAACGAACGGCGTGAGCTCCGTGCCTCCCCCCGCAACCAGGATGATGGCCAGGTCGATCTCGAAACGCTGCGCGTAAGCATCCAGCAGGAACCCGGTCCGCATCGCGAGACCGTTCCCCCGATCGCTCGGCATGATGGGTGCGAGGAAGAGCGCCTGCGGCCGTGGGTTTCTTGTGCGGTCGACCATGCGCCGGTTAGAAAACGCGCGTGTAGTGCTGCGGGTTGATGTCGACCGGGCCAATCAGATCGCCGGGAAGGCAGCTTAAGCGGGCGTCACGCGCGTCCCGAAGCGTCTGCACAAGCGACTGGAGTGATGCCAGCCAGTCCGGCGAGAGCCGCAGAATGGCGAACTTCGCGGTCAGTTGTTCCGGGACGTCGTCGAACAGCCGGTTGAGCAAGGAGAGCGCCGCCTGCAATTCCCGCTCGGTCTCACCGTCGAAACCGCTGGCAAACAAAGACGTATCGAGAAGTGCCGCGATCTCGGCCTCCGCCGACCGGCAAACGCGCGCGCCGTTCGCGTGCGGCCAAGCCAGTCTATCCTTCTCCGGGATCAGCCGTGCGTCAAAGCCGGGATCACCGATTGAGGCTCCCCTCCAGGTGCCATCAGGCTGAAGGAGCAACTCCACCACGAGCCGCGCTCTCGAAAAGAACTGCAGCGTCAGTCGGCCAGCGCGCTCGACAACCGCCCAGTGCTGCTCGAGATCGGTTCGGCCCTGGCCGAGCGTGCCCGCCGGCAGCAGCTCGAGCAGTCGTCCTTTGCCGCTGCTGGTTTCGTAGTGAAAACGCTTCAAAGCGATCAAGTCGGCTTCCCGCGCCCGGGCCCACGCTGGGCGATCGGGAGCATGGAAGATGACTCCGGTCCAACGCCGCCTAAGTTCGGCCAGCGCCTGTTCGCAATGAGCATTGAGCTCGGCCACGATCACCGGCTGGTTCGAGCCGTACAGCTTCCACTTCGAACCGGTTCGGTGCTGCAGAAACGGATCACCGTCGGGATCACGCTGAATCAGGTCGCCGTCGACATTGAACGGTCGATGCGTCAGCACGGGCTCGCTCGCGCCGGTCAGCAACGCGGCTAGCAAAAAGGTGTCTTTATCGCCGTGCAGGTATTGGTACGCCTCCCGCCAGGCCGCGTTCAGCAGAATGGCGATATCGAGCAAGGGCCAACAGCGCGCCTTGTCGACGGCAACCACGCCTGAATCGACACTGACGCAGTCGCGCGGCTCAAGACCGAGTTTCGACCAGATCGGATTGCCCGACCGCAAATCGATGATGTCGGGCCAGAGCAGCAGTCCGGAACGCCGGTAGAGCTCCCATTCGAACACCACAGCGGGGTCGATCAGCGGGACCGTGTCGGCGTCGAGAAAGATCACCTCACGAAAACGACTGTGGGCGATGGCGTAAGGCTTGAGGGGCCAGCCGCCAGCGACCGTGGCCGGATAGGCATGCAGCACCGCCTCTGCGTTGACAACTTCGACGCCCTCCTCTTCCAAGAGGATCCGCATGGCATCGCTCATCTCGTTCCGGCCGAGATGCCAGACCTGAATTGGCAGCTCAGTGCGGTGCACCCGCCGGAGCAGCCAGATCAGGACCCAGGCGCAGGTGAAGTAGCGCTGCCCCCCGGCGCAGATGACGATTCCTCTGCCGGCAAAGCGCTCTTGCGGAACGAGAGGCGGATTGCGGAGCTGCGCTTCAATGGCTGCCCGAACTTCTTGCATGAGGCTATGCATCCTCCACTCCGGCCACTAAAGGGAAGCCCTGGACAGCAGTCAAGCCGGTGGTCCGCTATGTCAAATCGCAGCGCCTCAGTGCTTATTCTCACCCCCATGAAATCCGCGGGCCACTTCCTCGACACCTATTTCGTAGGACTTGAAAGGCTGAACTATCCGCACGAGCTGCTCTCGCTTGGCATTCTCGAGGGCGACAGTTCAGACGGTACGTTCGAGGCGGTCGAGGAGCGGCTGAAGGACGCCTGTCCCGGCTTTCAGCGCAAGATCCTGGTCAAGAAGGATTTCGGCTTCCCCACCCCGGACGGTGCTTGCCGCTATGCCGCGGTCTTCCAAGAGCAGCGGCGCGCGGTGCTCGCGCGGGCACGCAACCACCTCTTGTTCCGCGCCCTTCGCGACGAAGACTGGGTACTCTGGCTCGATGCCGACGTCGTCGAGTATCCGGCGAACATTATCGAGCAGTTGCTCGCCTGGGACCGCGACATCGTGCATCCGAATTGCGTATGCGAATATGGCAACCGGAGCTTTGATCTGAACGCGTGGACTGACGGCGGCCGCAAGCATCTCGGTGACCTGCGCGGTCAAGAAATTGTGCGCTTGGAATCGGTCGGTGGAACTATGCTTCTGGTGCGCGCGGATCGTCATCGCGACGGCCTGATCTTTCCACCCTTCTTCTATGGGGCCCGCAGCCGGTGGGTGCGCGATCCGCATCCTCTGCGCGGAAGCCATGTCGGGGAGATCGAAACCGAAGGTCTGGCCATCATGGCGAAGGACATGGGCATCGAGTGCTGGGGTCTTCCTAACCTTGAAATCCGGCACTACCCAGGCTGATGGCGTCAAACTCGCCTTTCTTGGTCCTCTTGTATAACGGCAAGGGGCTTCTTCGGGTCAAAAGCGGACGCATTACCTCTTGTCGGCGTTCGTCCGCTTTGGCCCTGTAATCGAACGTGAGCTGGTGAAGAGAGTTTGCAAACCAAATTGCAAACCAACCACGCGACACAGAATAGCACCGGGGATTACAAACCAGGGTAGTGGGGATCAAAATTGAGAACCAGAGCGCACGCTTGGCTACTGCACGGCACGCTCCGGCACGGGAATCTTAGAACTCGACAACCGTTGTACGGGTAACCGTACCGTGGGTTCGAATCCCACCCTCTCCGCCAGCAATTAAGCAGTTGATAATGCAGGTGTTTTCCGTCTTGGCCTGGTGCGAATTATCTGGCGTTTTCCGGGCCTTGCACACAGGGCTCATTAGGCGAGGTAGCTAGAGACTGTTTTGGTGCGCCAATCGACCGTCTCTGGACGGCCTCGTCTCTTATGGCGTGGGTTGGCAGTACCACTGTCTCTCGGCCAAGGCCGCAATTCTTGGCGGGCGAGCGAGACATAAAACGGAGACGCGCGCGAATGACGGGCTATTGAGGCGCTTCAGGAGCAAAGGAGTTCCCGTTGCGCAGTCCAATCCAGAGGCAGGCGGGTATCATCCACCAGCCGATTTGCGGTGAGCTGTGGAGGATGCTTTCCGTTCAAGATCGCCGTGACGATGTCGGGTGCGAGAAAGGCTAGCCTTAGAAGACGCGTAGCGTAGGAACTGCTGATCGCCTCCTCCGCGGCAATCTCTTTCAGCGGTAGGCTCGGCTCCTCGAGCAGGCGGGCGCGTATGGCGTAGGCCCGGAGCAGAAGACGTACCAGGACGGGATCGACGTTCGCCGGCTCCGATCCATCTTCGACCACCATTCTCATCTCTATCCCCGTCCGCTTCAGTCGCGCAGGGATCGTCAAGACTGTCAGATTCCGTTCGCGATCATCTCCGCCAACAGGTTGCGGTTGATCCTTGGCATTCAGCCACAAAGCAACGCCCATTTGATCGAGTGTCACGTCGACCCGGTCGGAATGAACTTGAACTCCTGTGACCATCGCACGGAGGATCACACGCAGCCGGTCCGCGTCGAGATCCTGCCAAGAGGCGGCAAGCCGCGCCGCCTCGTCCAAAAACCTCTTCTGGAACTTGGTTTCAGCGGAGAACAATCATGTACGCATTCAATTTGCTCCACGCGAAAGTGACCCGGCAACTCTGAGCTTGTGCGGTGACAAAAGTGCAGAAAAGGCTCACGTAGCGAGCGAGTGCGCTAAACTAATGCAGCTTGAGGGGCTGCTGCCCCAAGACATCCTGGTTCTAACATTCAAACGCGAGCGCGCGGGCGAACTTGCACAGGCAATCAGCGATCGAATCGGTTCTGAGCTTGTTCGATGTACATTGAACGATAAGGACGGGCTCGCGGTTCAGCCAAATCGGGTGACTGTCTCAACCATTGCATCGGCAAAGGGCTACGACGCGCCGTACGTTTTTCTCGCCTCGCTTGACGATGTTGCCGACGACGTGGAGGGGCGAGCCTCAGTTTACGTCGGGTGCACGCGCGCCCGTGAATGGCTCCAAGTGAGCGCTTCACGCACTACCGCACTTGTGCGTGAGTTTGAAGCCTCACTGGCAGCAACGATTGGCGCGACCAATCGAGAGTTTGGCGCGCCTCTCTGAAGCCGGCCTGAATGCGCCCCGTAGTAGGTCTACAATCCCTGCAATAGCGTCTAGGCGCCGGCCCCTTGTCGGTTTCCGCTCGACAGGCTGCCAAGGTAGCCCCAGGCACGTTAGGAGCGTAGTCGATCACGCAACCGTTCGACGGCAGCCGATGTGCTTCGGCGTGCGGGCGGATCGACATCCTCGTTGCCGGGCATCCCCGCGCTCTGACTAGTCGGATTTATCCAACGCCCTCCGCGTCCGCTGGGAGGCTTTCGCTGCGATTCCGTTGTGCTACTTGGGACGTCAGCAAGCGGCGACCTTTTCGGCAAAGAACTCATGAACGAAGGCTTTGCCGGCGCTCTCCTCTCCCCTACGTGGTACCTCCCGCACTCCTCGACCGATCGAACGGACAAGTACTCAAATTCGGAGTAGCCATCCTTCTTCTCGCCGAGGAGGGAAATGATATGCAAACAGCAGCAAGCAAAAGCACGCTTCACGACGAGTTTCGGTTACGGACGGGAAAAGGAGAGGAAATCGCCTCCAAAAGGGGTTGCGAACAAAAGGTGAATCTCATACCTTCGCGATACGACATTAGAGCCCTAGCGAATTTTGTTCTCGACTTGGCGTGCGAGCGCGGAAAAGACGTGAGCAACTTGTCCATCAACAAAAATCGCTTACTTCCTTCACGTGAATTATCTCGTGGCGTTTGACAGGCCTCTGACCACCGCAAAGAGAGCCGTCCCTATTACGTAAGCAGTCAATCGGGACAACTTTAAGAGTTGGTAGCGCGATGCTAAGCCTCCTCTCATCTACGCGGACTAAGTGGACCGCCAGATTCAAGTCATACCTGCAAGAGCCGCTCTTTCGGGAATTAGCTGCCACGCGGGCATTCCGCAGACTAGAGCACGTCGGGTTCTTGGGAGCCCTCCAGTATTTCTGGCCGGGGGGTCCAAGGGTCGAGTACGCACTCACCCGTCAGGCACATAGCGTAGCAGTTGGCTTCCTAGCGGTAGAGGCGGCGCGCATCGCTGCAGTGGACAAATCAGTCCGGGATACTGTGGTCGCCGCGGCACTTCTTCATGACATCGGCCACCCCCCACTCTCTCATTCCTCTGAGCCGTTTTTTAAGCATGCCCACGGGCTTGGACACAGGCAGATGGCGTGCGAGATAATTCTTGGTAATGAAACCCAATTTTCCGATACGCGAGAGGTCTTGCTCGACCATAAAGTAGACCCGCAGGCGGTCTGCAACGCCATAAACAACCTTGATGCAGGTCTGGCCAGCTATCTTCTTAACTCGCCGCTCAACGTTGACGCGATTGACGGAGCTTTGCGCTCAGCCCGATTTTTTCGAATTCCAGTCGACCATCTGAATGCACGACAGCTCGTGAAAATTTCACTCTCACCAACTCCCGATGTGTCTGGGTCAGCAGATGCTTTCTGGAAAGCCAAAGAGCGGATGTACGAATGCATCTATGGAGATCCAGCTAACCAAATTGATAACTGGTTCAAGGCTCGGCTGGTGCGCAAAGCAATAAAGCGGGAGCAATGGGCATTTACGGATGAGGAGCTACTCGACAACCTGGATCTTTTAGTGTCCGATGTTGTGCCAAGCTGCGAATTTACTAGTAGCGATCAGGCCCGCCGGGCACGGCGGTTAGGCATAAAGCCATCCGTTAAGTTGAGACGACGAAAAGATTTTTATGATCGCTACTACGACACCAACAGACGCGTCGCTTGACACAGAAAAAATTCTCGCTGAGCGACGCACCTTCTCCACGGAAAAAATTTCGGAAATCGCCAACGAACTTGGCGAGATACCCAGTGACTGCTGCGTCGCTGTAACCGCTTCATTCGGTCGGCTTGAGGCAGGGGGGGCTTCTGATTTCGATTATTTTATGTTGACGAAAAATAAATCCACCGAAGTCGATCAACTGAAGGAGAAATTGAAAGCCACCATCGCCAAAAAGGTTGGCAAGCTCCCTTCACCAGACGGCGCCTTCGCTGAGGTTGCCCTCGCTGACGACATGCTCCAAAACATTGGTGGGAAAGAAGAGACCAACGGCGACCTTACGCGAAGGATGCTGTTCCTTATCGAGGGACGCCCAGTCAGCGGGGCAGCGTACTTTGAGGATGTGAGGAAGGAGATCCTCCGGAGGTACATTTCTGAGCAAATCAAGGCGCACCAGCTGGGTCTTTTCTTTCTCAATGACCTAATTAGGTACTATCGGACAATATGCGTCGATTTCGAACACAAAACAGTGGAGCAAGGAAAGAGTTGGGGGGATCGAAACATCAAGTTGGTTTTCTCGAGGAAGCTAATTTATTTCGCGGGCGTTTTGATCGCGGCGGAGATGGCCCAGCGAACGTACCAAGAAAAATTAGAAGTCGCCGAATTCCTGATGGGCTTAACGCCAGTGGACCGCATAAGGAAAGTTTGCGGGCCGACTGCCGATAGGGCAATAGATTATTACGCCAGCTTCGTGGATAGCATGCAGACCGCACAAGTTAGGGACATGCTCACGAAGGTCACCTCTGATCGGCGCTCCCATCCCGAAGAATTCATGCGCATGAAAAATAGTGGGCAACACTTTACGTGGCATCTGCTTAGCGCCCTTCAAGCCACCTATCACGAGACCCACCCAATTCACAAATCGCTTGTCATCTGACAAGAGGGCAGCTGGGCCGAGCGGCGCTTCCGTTGCGGTTCGCGGCGCCAATTCGCCAATCTGCCGCGCCGAGCCGCTATACGGCATCGCCTACCAAGCCGGCCCGATCTAGCCTCGGGTCGATAAGGCGACTCGAACTCGCCAGGTCGGTATCTGGCAACAAGCTCGCCGAGATTGGCCACAGGAGACGCGTCAAAATGGATGAATGCCGACTTCGTTAAACACCGTTCGCCGACTCGCATTATGGGACGCGGTACAAGACGGATCTACCTTTCGGAATGGAAGCGATGCAGCACACGATGAATGAAGGGCTGGAGTATGATCCCCATCGCCACCACCTTGCATAGCTGCCGAAGCCCCGCTTCCTTGTTAAGCTAATTGCAAATGCCTAATCAGTGCGTGGACCCGGGCCCTTGTTCCCGTTGCGTTCTCGGTGGAATCGCCTCACCTTTGGGGTCCCTGCGCCTCCCAAGGCGCTCTAAACGAGGACTGAAACGATGACTGCATCTAAGACTTTTCCTATCGGACGCAACGCCAAGACCGGGCGCCTTGAGTCGGTGAAGAAGGCTGAGAGCCACAAGAGCTCATCCACGGTGGAGCGGATGCCGAAGCGCGGCCACGGCGACACGAAGAACGACTCGCCGAAGAAGAAGTAGACATCTACTACGAAAGACGCCGGATTTGCTCCGGCGGCTCTTTCGTTTCAGGAGCTCGTTGGTTGGCACGCAGATGATCAGGCCGCCCTCGCTTCATCCGCGATCTGAGTGAGCCCTATCGATGCCGAGTTGGATGAGGTCTCATACGGTATCGAATGAATCTCGAAATTACTCGAAAGGCTTTGTGCGAAGTCGTGCGATCAAGGGTCGTTACGGTAACAGAGCCCGTTTAGTGGCCTCGCTTGTTGAGCCTAGGGCGTCGCCGCCTCGCCTTCTGACAAATCCGATCGAGCTCTTCCCACGTGGCCGCTCTATTGAGCCATTCGCGCGCGTCTGCATAGCCATCCTCGAAGCGCAGCTCAAACTTGATCGGAAGCCAACCGTAAAACTCGCCGGATCGCGCCAGCTCGCGCGCCTTAGCTTGGATAGTCGTCAGTTCACTCATCGATCCACCTCGCGTTCCGCGCTTGCATTGATATAGGAACTGAGGTGCCTGGTGCGTAGTCCGGGGTGGCAGCGTTAACGAGCATCACCCAGTTGGGCGCTGCTCGTTCGCTGTTATGCGCCTCGAAATTCCCTATTCGGCCGCAAGATTTCCCTGCTTTGGTGCCTAGGGAATTATGAGGGTAAGCTATTGAATTCCCCGGCCCGAACGCTGGAGCACAGCTCAACTTGGCATCCAAGTCAGCAAATTTCCCTGTATTTTCCCGTTGAACAGGGAAAGTACAAGCTGAGACGAGTTCGCTGATGACTGCCTCCACCGCCAGCTAGTCCCATGCTTTTGCAGAGAAATTTGGCCAGGCGCAAATATCTCGGAATATCAGCAGATTAGCCCTAGCGAATGCGGCACACGCGGCCGCAGAGAGAGAAGTTTGAAGATTGCTGGCGCCCTTAGGGGCCCTATTCTCTGTTCCGCAATTCGGGGTTCCGGTTGGCTCGGGCGCCGAGCAATCCCATCAGTCGGCGGTGTGAGCCTCGCACGATTGCGATAATCGCCGCTCGTTCGGGCTTCTCGTGCCAACTCGTCAGCGATGTCCTGGGGGGCAGTGTCACGGTAACTCCTGAAGGCAATGCGTACATGAGGCCAAGCGAAACGCTGGTAGAGGAGCTGGCAAACCGGGTCATTCATGGCGGAGCGCCTCGATCGGGTTCAACTGTGCGGCACGGCGGGCCGGGAAGTACCCGAAGACGATGCCGATGACCACCGAGAAGCCGAAGGCAATCAACACGATGCTCGGGTCGAGCACGAATGGGATGCTCATGCCAGTCGACGCGGCGGCCGCCAAAGCAAGACC
>JBBQVP010000140.1:0-11254 GCA_038211455.1 Burkholderiales bacterium | reverse complement strand
CGGCGTATAGGGCGTGTCGTCATCGAAATCCTTCGCCGCCAGTTCGCCAGGCAGCCCGCGCGCCACGCCGTAGTTCGCGACCTGCAGGTCGAACACGGTGGCGACCAGCGCCTCGCGCTGGTTGCCTTCGCCGCCCAGCGCGATGCGCTGCACGGGCACCGTGCGCACGAGGACGTCCCCGTTCTCGCCTTTGAGGACGTTGTTCGGGAAGTTCTCGCTTTCGATCCCGCCGAAATACGGGAAGCCGACCTTCGCCGTGTCAGCGCTGGCCGTGTCCGCGGGCGCCTCGCCTTCCAACAGCGAGAGCCTCAGCTTCACGTCGCTGCCGTGGTGCGCCTCTTTCGCCTGGAGGTTCCACTGTCCCTGGTCCGCGCGCCCGTCTGCGCCCCAGCGAAACCCGATCGCGCCGTTGGGCAGCACGACCTTGCCGGTGTCGTCGAACGCGACCGTCTTCCATTCCGGATTGTTGGCCTGGCCAAGCTGGTCGCCGAAATCGGAGGCGCGCACGTAGCGGTCCGGCACCATGACGGTTTCGCCGCCGGGCATGACATGTTCCTTGAGCAGCACCAGCATCGGCATGTCGGTGTAGCGGCGCACGTAGTCGTCGAAATAGGCGCTCCGCTCCCCGCTGTCCGGGAAGTAGAACTCCTTGAGGATCACGTGACCCATGGCCATCGCCACGGCCGCATCGGTGCCCTGCTTGGGATGCATCCAGATGTCGGACAGCTTGGCGACTTCCGAGTAATCCGGCGTGACCGCCACGGTCTTGGTTCCCTTGTAGCGCACCTCGGTGAAGAAGTGCGCATCCGGCGTGCGCGTCTGCGGCACGTTGGAGCCCCAGGCGATGATGAAGCTGGAGTTGTACCAGTCGGCCGATTCGGGCACGTCGGTCTGCTCGCCCCAGACCTGCGGGCTCGAAGGCGGCAGGTCGCAATACCAGTCGTAGAAGCTCATCGACACGCCGCCGATCAGGCTGAGGTACCGCGAGCCGGCGGCATAGCTCACCATCGACATCGCCGGGATCGGCGAAAAACCGATGATCCGGTCCGGGCCGTGTTTCTTGATCGTGTAGACGTTGGCCGCGGCGACGATCTCGTCAACCTCGTCCCACGAGGAACGCACGAAGCCACCGAGGCCGCGCACCTTCTGGTAGTCACGCCGCTTTGCGTCGTCTTCCACAATCGAGGCCCAGGCTTCGACCGGATCCAGCGCCTGCCGCGCCGCGCGCCAGGACTTGAGGAGGCGCCCGCGCACCATCGGGTATTTCACCCGGTTGGCGCTGTAGAGATACCAGCTGTAGCTCGCGCCGCGCGCGCAGCCGCGCGGCTCGTGATTGGGCATGTCCCAGCGGGTGCGTGGGTAGTCAGTCTGCTGGGTTTCCCAGGTGACGATCCCGCCCTTCACGTAGATCTTCCATGAGCACGACCCGGTGCAGTTCACGCCGTGGGTGGAGCGCACGATCTTGTCGTGCGCCCAGCGGTTGCGGTAGGCGTCCTCCCAGGTGCGGTCTTCGCCGGTGGTAACGCCGTGGCCGTCGGCGAACGTCTCGCGCGGTTGCGAGAAATACGTGAGTCGGTCGAGAAAATGGCTCATCTGCGGTCTCCGGGAATACGTTGCGGGAGGATGCTCATGGATTCTTCACGTACGCGTTTTTACGCAGGTAGAACCACCAATTGACGACGAGGCACAAGGCATAGAACACCGCGAACCCGTACATCGCGTATTGCGGCGTGCCGGCCTTGATCTGGTCGCCGATGACGATCGGCGCGACGAACGCACCGTAGGCGGCCACCGCGGAAGTCCATCCCAGCACCGGACCGGCCTGCTGGCGGTCGAAGATCACGCCGATGCTGCGAAAGGTCGAGCCGTTGCCGATGCCGCTGGCGAAGAACAGCACGATGAACAGGCCGAGGAACGCCGGGAAGTACTGCTCGGGTGTGGCCGAAGCGTAGGCCTGCATCATTACGTAGCCCACCGCGACCGAGGCGGCGACCATTACGGCCGAGATGATCTGGGTGACGATCGAACCGCCGACCTTGTCGGAAATCCAGCCGCCGATCGGGCGCACCGCCGCCCCGACGAACGGGCCGATCCACGCATAGGCAAGAACACTCGGCGCGTTCGGGTTGTTCAGGGCGTGCTGCATCACGCCGTTCGCATCGGCTACGTGGCTCACGCCGAAGATCACCTTCATCGACAGCGGCAGCGCCATCGAGAAGCCGATGAACGAACCGAAGGTCACGATATACAACGCGGTCATCGACCAGGTGTGCTTGTTCCTGAAGATCTCGAACTGCTTGGCGACGTTCTGCTTCATCGCGCCGAACGCCGCAAGCTTCATCACCAGCAGCGCGCTCACGATGTCGAGGGGAATGGCCACCCACATGCTGATGAGGCCCAGGCCCGTCGGCTTGGGCAGGTACAGGTAAAGGCCGAGGATGGAGGGCACGAAGGCCAGCGTGTAGAGGTATGTAATCTTGGCGAACGCGACAAGGGGGTGGCCGGTTTCGGCGGAGACCGTCTTCAGGTTGTTCATGCCCATCCAGCACAGCACCGAAAGGGGTACCAGCGACAGCAGCCAGGCGAATCCGGCGTTCTGGATCCAGGTGGACGTGCCTGCGGCGATCTTGCCGAAGATCCAGCCGCTGTCCTTCAGCAGGGTCATCGGCTCACCCGCGACGCTGCCGAAGATCCCGACGGTCATCACGAGCGGAATGACAACCTGCATCGTGGTGACGCCGAAATTGCCCAGGCCGGCGTTGAGTCCCAGCGCGGTGCCCTGCAGCCGCTTCGGGAAGAAAGTGCTGATGTTGGACATGGAGCTGGCGAAATTGCCGCCGCCCACTCCGCACCATAGCGCCATGAGTTGGAAAGCCCACAGCGGCCAGTCTTTGTGCTGCAGCACGATGCCTGTGCCAAGCGCCGGCGCAAGCAACATCGCGGTGGTCAGGAAGATGGTGTTGCGTCCGCCGGCGAGCCGGATCAGGAACGATGCGGGAATCCGCATGGTCGCCCCGGAAATTCCGGCAATCGCGGTCAGGGTGAACAACTCGGCCTGGCTGAACGGGAAGCCGAGGTTGAGCATCTGCACGGTGATGATTCCCCACATGCCCCAGACTGCGAAGCCGCACAGGAGCGCAGGCACCGAGATCCAGAGGTTCCGGTAGGCGACGTGACTGCCGGTGGATTCCCAGAACGCCTCGTCCTCCGGTCGCCAATCGGCGATGTCGGTTCCGCCCGCAGGCGGGTTGCTCGGCTTTGCGGTTGTCATAGTGTTTGCGTCCGGGTGATTGCGGGGAACTTCAGGAGAAGTGCGCGGGTTCCGGGTGCTTGCGGCCGAGTTCGGCGCCCATCGGCCGGACTTCCGAGAAATACATCCACATGAGGGACACCCATACGATGCCGAACATCAGCATGAAGGCCGAGGAGCGCACGCCGGTCAGGTCCACGAGCGCGCCAAACATGATCGGCAGCACGAATCCGCCCATGCCGCCGGCCAGGCCGACCACACCCGAGACCACGCCGATGTTCTTCGGATAGTCGTCGGAGATGTACTTGAACACCGAGGCCTTGCCGATCGCGAAGGCGATGCCCATCGTGAACATGATCACGGTGAAAAGGACCGAGTTGAGGCCGAGGTGGAAAGTCTTCGGCCCGTTGACGGTCTGGATCGTGAAATCGGTCTGCGGGTAGGAAAGGAAGAACAGGCACACCAAGGCGATCCACAGCACCCACCAGGTCACGGAGTGCGCGCCGAACTTGTCGGAGAACCACCCACCCACGGCGCGAAGCACGCCGCCCGGGATGCTGAACGCTGCAGCCAGCACAGCTGCGGTCTGGATATCGAACCCGTATTCGGAGATGTAGTACTTGGTCATCCAGAGCGACAACGCCACGTACCCGCCGAAGACGATCGAGTAGTACTGGCTGTAACGCCAGACGGTCGGATCCTTGAGCACCAGCAGCTGCTCCCTGACACTGACCTGTGCCGAGCCGGTGGAATGTTCTTCGTCGGTATAGGTGAAGAACCAGAACGCGATCGCCGTGACCAGCATCAGCACGGCGTACACCTGCGGCACCATTGCCCAGCCGAAAGCCACCACGATGCTGGGCGCGACGAGCTTGTTGACCGCCGCGCCGGTGTTGCCGGCGCCGAAGATGCCCATCGCGAGCCCCTGGCGCTCCTTGGGAAACCAGCGCGCGCAGTAGGCGATACCCACCGTAAACGAACCGCCGGCCACACCCACGAACAGCCCGGTGAACAGGTAGTGCCAGTACTCGGTGGCGCGAGAGATCATCCAGATCGGCACCACCGTCGAGAGCATCAGGATGAAGAACACGATGCGCCCGCCGAACCGGTCGGTCCACATGCCGAGAGGCAGCCGGATCAGGGAACCGGTCAGCACCGGAAGCGCCACGAGGATCCCGAACTGGGTTTCGTTGAGGCCCAGGTTTTGCTTGATCGGGATACCGATCACTGCAAACATCATCCAGACCATGAAGCACACCGTGAATGCCGTCGTGCTCGCCGTGACGACCGACCATGCCTTGTATGTCTGTGATGCCATTTTCCGCTCCCGCACGCTTGTCTTCGTTGATGCAAGTTTGCGCGGGCCGCCATGACCGGATTTGATCCAGATCAATCAAAGGTGCATTTTCAATACACCTTTAAAAAACACCACACTACACTTCTTCCGTATGCACCTGACCAGCTTCACCGACTACACTCTGCGCGTGCTCCTCTACCTCGGAGTCCGGCGCAAAGACGCGCCCCTCGCCACCATCGGGGACATCGCGCATGCGTACGAGATCTCGGAGAACCACCTGACCAAGGTCGTGCACCACCTCGCGAAACTCGGGTACGTGAAGACGACACGTGGCAAGGGCGGGGGCATGCAGCTGGCGCGACCGGCAGGCGAGATCAACCTCGGGGAAGTGGTGCGCAACAGCGAGGAAAAGCGCCCGCTGATCGAATGCCGCAGGGATGGCAAGCCGAACTGCCTGATTCTGCCCGCCTGCGGCCTGCCCCGGATCCTGGCGCAGGCGCTGCGCGCTTTCTACAAAGAGCTCGACAACTACACGCTGGCCGATCTGATCCGCTCGCCGGACAAGCTGTCCGGGATCATCGCGGTGGCGGCCGCGCGCAAACCGCCGGCCTGAGGCGTCCGCGGGGCTAGCGCGGTTTCAGCAACAGCCCGCCGTACACGATCGCAAACAGCCCGAACGCAGCGCTCCAGGCGACGCCTGCGACCCAGGTAAGGCTCAACATATCTTCGCCCGCGAGCGGCGCCAGAAGCCGCAGCAGTGCGGCGAGTGTCACAAGCGCGTAAATCGCCTGCGTCCTGCGTCCCGCCACGAGACCCTGCCCGGTGTGCCCGAGCGTCGCGCGCGTCATCACGGCCAGCGTCATCGTGCCCACGGCGCCGGCAGTCAGGGCGTGCAGCGCGGTCGTCGGCGGCAGCAGCGCATGCAGGCCGTTGAATCCAAGCAACAGCAATCCCAGCGCAAGCCAGCCGTAGCCCAGGTGCAGGATGAACACCAGCGGCTCGCGCAGCGTCGCGAGTCCGCACCAGCGCGACAGGCGCGCGGCCACGGCGAGGCCGGCAGACAGTTCCAGCCACGGCGTGAGGGTTCCGACAGGCGAGATCACCCACGCGAGCAGGCCCGCGATCGTGACCAGCAATGCCACAAGGTCGAAGCGCCCGATCGGCGCGGGCAACCGGCCCTTCGGCCGCGCCTTGGCCAGCCAGTTACGCGTGAAGCTCGGCACGATGCGCCCACCAACCAGCGAGATCAGAGTCAGGATCGTCGCCAGGCCGAGCCGATTGCCAAGTTCGGCCGTCTCTGCCACACCGAGGACCTGCAAATGAACCAGCAGGCTGCCGGTGAAGAGCAGCGACAACGCAGCGAGCATCGGGAGGTTCTTCCAGTTTTTCCCGGCAATAAGTTCGCGCGCGACAATAGCCGCGAACGCGGCCGGGAACGCCAGGTCGATCAACGCGCTGGCAGCGACCCCGAGCGCGCCCGAGAACAGCACCGCGCAGCGTCCCGCGATCCATAGACCCACGAGCAGCGCGAGCGGCGCGCCACGCACCGGCAGGCGGCCGGTCCAGTTCGGGATCGCCGTCAGCAGGAACCCGGCCACGGTGGCGAGCGCATAGCCGAACACCATTTCGTGCACGTGCCAGACCACGGGCGGGAGCGCGCTCGGTAGCGTGACTTGCCCGGTGTAGATGCACAGCCAAAGCGGCAAGGCGAAGGCGGACCAGAGCGCGGCAAGCAGGAAGAAGGGCCGGAACCCGGCGGAAAGAATCGCCGGACCCGCGCCAGGAGCCCGACGCGTGACGGAATTTCGAAACATTTTTATGGAGAACCCTATTACTGGCGCGGCCTGGAGGTTAATTAGTGTTTCGGTACCGATACAGGCGGCGCTGTCAGCCCGGCTTCTTCGCGTCCTCCATCTCCTGGAGCTTCCTCCAGAACACCTTGCCCGTCCCGGTCTTGGGCAGGACCTCGACGAATTCGACCAAGCGCGGATATTTGTAGGCCGCCATGCGCTCCTTCGCCCAGGCGATGATTTCCTCCGGCGTCACCTTGCCGCGCGCCGCAGCCTTCAGCACCACCACGGCTTTCACGGTCTCGCCGCGGTAGGCATCCCGCGAGGCGATGATGCAGGCTTCCTGGATGTCGGGGTTGGCGTAGAGCATCGCCTCGACCTCGGCCGGCCAGACCTTGAACCCGGAGGCGTTGATCATGCGCTTGAGCCGGTCGGTGATGAAGAAGTAGCCATCCTCATCAAAATAGCCGAGGTCGCCGGTGCGAAAGAAGGTCTCCCCGTCGAACTCGATGAAGGCCTCCTTGGTCGCCTGCGGCTGGTTCCAGTAGCCGCGGAACACCTGCGGCCCGCGGCTGATGATCTCGCCGACTTGATTGGGGCCAAGTTCGACCAGCTTGTCCGGGTCGATCACGCGCGAGTCGGTGTCAAAGAACGGTATCCCCGCGCACTGCTTCTTCGGCCGGTGCACCGGGTTCACGTGGGTGGGTGCGGCGGTCTCGGTCAGGCCATAGCCCTCGACGTACGGCAGGCCGATCACATCCTGGAGCTTTTGCGCCACCGCCTCGGGCATCGAGGCGCCACCGCCGCCGATGCGCGAGAGGCTCGACAGGTCGTACTGCGGCAATCCCGGGTTGGCGAGAAAATCAATCAGCATCGCCGTGATGTTGGTCCAGCCGGTGACGCGCCGTCGCTGGATCAGCTCGCCCGCGCAATCGCGGTCCCAGCGCGACATCATCACCACGGTCGCGCCGACCAGGATCGGCGTATTCATGTTGCCCTGCATGCCGGTCACGTGGAACATCGGCAGCACACCGAGGACCACAGCGTCGCTGGTCGCATTGCCCCAGGCGACCCCGCCGTTGGCGGTGCACATGATGGTCGAGTGCGGGTGGATGCAGCCCTTGGGCTTGCCGGTGGTGCCCGAGGTGTAGGGCAGCACCGCAAGGTCGTCCGGGCCCGCGGTATGCGCGCCGGGCGCGTGTCCTGCGGCGAGCGCATCGGCCCAGAGCGCCACCCCCTCGGCGACAACCCCGGCGCGCGGCGCGCGCACGAAATCCGGCAAGGGCAGGTCGGTGGCCGGGTCGATGTAATCGGAGTACGCGCCGAGAATGCAATGCGCGAGGCCCGACTCCTTGCCGAGCAGCGGCTCGACCTGTGACCACAACTCCTGCCCGGCGATGATCACCGCCGCGCCGCTGTCCTCGATGTAGTGGCGCAGTTCCTCTGTGCGGTTCATCGGGTTGACCGGCACCACCGCGGCGTCGGCGCGCAGGATCGCGTAATAGCCGATCACGAACTGCGGACTGTTCTGCACATAGAGCAGCACCCGGTCGCCCTTCTTCACCCCGCAATGCGCGAGATGCCCGGCGAGCGCGCACACCTCGGCATCGAGGCGCGCATACGAAAGGTCGGCGCCGTAATAGTGGATCGCTGCCTTGGCCGGGTAGCGCGTGGCGCTGACCTGCAGGTTGTAATACAGGCTGGTTTGCGGGACCGCGAGGCTTTTGGGCAGCGCCGGAGGCCAGTGCTTGTGATGGAGCGTGAACATGACCGGGGGTCAGGGACCAGGGGTCAGGCCGCGTACTTCTTCACCGCCTTCTCGTCCCACAGCATGCCGACGCCCGGCGTGGCGGGCGTCAACACGCAGCTGTCCTTGACCTTCACCGGCTCCTGCAGGATTGGCGCTGCCCAGTCGACGTACTCCAGCCAATGGCAGGTAGGCGTGACCGCGAGCAGGTGGCGGCTGAATTCGGGGAACAGGTGGGAGGACATCTCCAGCCCCGCCGCCTGCGCCAGCGCCGCCGCGCGCATCCAGCCGGTAACCCCACCGATGCGCTGCGCGTCCGGCATCACGTAGTCGCAGGCACCTGCCGCCAACGCCTGCGCCATCTGCTCCGGACCCATGAAGTTCTCGCCGAGCTGCACCGGCGTCTCGAGTTCATCGGCGATCCGCCCGTTGCCTTCGAAGTCGTCCGCGCGCGTGGGTTCCTCGATCCAGGCGAGGCCACCCTCGTCGTCCAACATGCGGCCGCGCAGGATCGCGTCGTTGACGCTGAGCCCCTGGTTGAAATCGCACATCAATGTGACCTTCGGGCCGATCGCTTTTTTGACTACCCGCAGCGCGGCCACATCGTCGGCCGCCTCCGGGCGGCCGAGGCGCAGCTTGACCGCGGAGAAGCCCTCCTTCACCAGCGCCTCTGCCTCTTTCGCCAGGGGTTTGAGGGGCATGATCCCGAGGCCCTTGGAGTTGTAGGCTTTCACCGGGCGCGGCGTGCCGCCGAGCAGCGTCACCAGCGGCTGGCCGAGACTCTGCGCCAACGCGTCCCAGGCCGCCATGTCGATGCCGGCCATGCCGAAAAGGATCACGTTGTGCACGCCGAGCAGGGTGTGTTTCTTGCGCAGCTTCTTCTCGATCTCGTACGGCGCCACTGCGTCCCCGGCAATCATCTCGCCCATCGCCTCGCAGACCGCGACGATCGTCTTGAGGTGCTGCTGCCCGATTGCGAAGAGATAGGAACGGCCCGTGATCCCGGCGGTGGTTTCGAGGTCGATCAGCACCAGCGGCGCGATGCTGATCGCACCCGTGCTGGTCTGCAGCGGCAGGCGCATCGGCACCAGCACCGGGCGCACGCGCAGGGCGCGGACATTGAGTTGCGAATTCTTCAACGGATTCCCCTCAGATGAGATGTCGGCTGCGCGGCTCAACGGCCGCGAAACTTCGGCTTGCGCTTTTCCATGTAGGCCTTACGGCCCTCGGCGTAGTCCTCGCTGGTGGCGCAGCGCTCGATGGCGGCCTTGCCTCGGGCGACGTCGGGCGCGAAGTCGGGCCGCACGAACTCCTCGATGATGGTCTTGGAAGCCGCGATCGTCAGCGGCGCGTTGTCGGCGATCCCACCGGCCATTTCGCGCACATAGGCTTCCAGCCCGGCGGCCGGCAGCACGCGGTGCACGAGGCCCATGGCCAGGGCTTCCGCTGCCGGGTAGCGGCGGCCGGTGAAGAAGATCTCGCGCGCCCAGGCGTGGCCCACAGTGTCGATGAGCCGCTTGGTGCCTTCCATGCCGTAGCCCAGGCTCAGGCGCGCGGCGGGAATCGCAAACAGCGCGTCGTCGCCGCAATAGCGCAGGTCGCAGGCCAGCGAGATCTCGACCCCGCCGCCGAAACAGTACCCGCGGATCATCGCGATGACCGGCTTGTCCGAGCCCTGCAGCGCGTGCAGCGCCGCATCCAGCGTGTCGTCGTACTCGAACACCTGGCCCGTGGCCGCGCGGCTTTTCTCGAACTCGGAAATGTCGGCGCCGGCCGCAAAGGCCTTCTCGCCTTCCCCGCGCACGATCACCACGCGAACGTCCGGGTCCGCATCGAACCCGGCCATCGCCTTGGGAAACCCGCGCCACATCTCGCCGTTGATCGCGTTCAATCGCTCGGGATGATCGAGTACGATCCAGCCGATCGCGCCGTCCTTTTCGGCCCTCAGCTTGCCGGCCATCTCAGGGCTTTCCCTGGGGGCCGAAGATCGAGCCGCGCGTGGCGCGCGCATCGCGCGCCCCCCAGCGTCCAGCCTCGACCTGGTGGAGGAACTCATCCAGGAGCTGGTTGAAGAGGGCCGGCTCCTCGAGGTTGATGCCGTGCCCGCTCTTGGGCAGGATCACAAGGCCCGCCTTGGGGATCGCGCGCTTGAGCATGATCGAAGGTTCAAGACAGGCCTCGTCCTCGTCCCCGGTCATGACCAGCGCGGGCACGTCGATCGCCTCGATCCGGTCGGTCATTTCGTAGATGCAGGGCCGGCGGCCCTGGTAGCCCTCGGAAGTCCGGGCCGAACCCTCGGCCGAGTGCTCGGCCAACTGGCTCGCGAACTCGGCAAAACCGCGCGGGTCCTTGTTCTGGAACTGGATCCTAGTCGGCCCGTGGCCGTAGGTCGCGGCCATCTCGCCCATGCCGTTCTTACGGATGCGCTCGGCGAGCGCCACGGCGTCGGCCTGGAAATGCGTGTAGATGCTCGGATGCGCGCCCGAGCCACAACCCGCGATCGTCAGCGACAGCGCCTCGGCAGGCTTGCCTTTCTTGCAGTACTCCATGCCGAAATGCAGGGTCGCGAAGCCGCCCATCGAGAGCCCGACGATGTGCGGCGCCGGCAGCTTGAGCGCCTTGATCACTGCACGAATGTCGTCGCGCCAGCGCTCCTGCGAATAGCGCTCGATGCCCTCGGGGATATCGGAGGGCGCATAGCCGCGCGCGTTGTAGGTGATACAGCGATAGCGGCGCGAAAAGTAACGCACCTGCGGTTCCCAACTGCGGTGGTCGCCGGCAAATTCGTGCACGAACACGATCGGCGTGCCGCTGCCGGTGTCCTCGTAGAAAAGCTTTACGCCATCGTCCGTGGTCAGGTGGGGCATGGTGTCTCTCTTTTTTGACTGCTTTGTGGATGCGCCTGTCGCGGGTACAGTGTCCGCCGGGCCAGGAAGCCGCACGGCAAGCCTAACCAAAATACTGCCACACATCGAGAGGAGTTTCATGGATCTGAAGCTTGAGGGAAAACGCGCGCTGGTCACCGGCGGGTCGAAGGGAATCGGGCGGGCCTGCGCGAAAGTACTGGCCGAAGAGGGTTGCATCGTGACCATTGCGTCACGTGATGCCAAGGCCCTGGAAGCAGCAGCGGCCGAGATCAAGGCGCAAACCGGGGTGAGCGTGGCCTGGAA
>JBBQVP010000139.1:0-11360 GCA_038211455.1 Burkholderiales bacterium | reverse complement strand
CCCCTGCTCGCGTTGCGAGCGCGACAGCAGGAATGCGGGCGGCAAGGCCGCCAGCGCGATCAGCGCACCCACGATGAACGTGTCCTGGAACGCGAGGGACACGCTCTGGGCCTGCACGATGTCGCCGAGATACTCCAGCGCGCCGCTCTTCTGGATGGTCTGCGGCAGGCCGGTGTGCGCCAGCAGGCGTTCCACCTGGTGCAACAGCCGCGTGGTGCTGCTGTTGGCATAGTCCTGGGTTGCGGTCAGCGCCTCGGCATGGAATCGGGTTCTCCATTCGAGGCACACGACCCCGAGGTTGATGCCGAAGGCGCCGCCCAGCTGGCGCAGGAAGTTGCTGGCGCCGGCGCCCTGGCGAACCAGTTCGGGGGGCAGCGCCTTGAGCGAGGAGGCGTTGAGACTAGGGTTGATCAAGCCCAGGCCCAGCCGCGAGATCAGCGTGACACCGGCGAGGGTCCAGAAGGCCGTATTGGCGTCCGAGGTGCTCATGATGAGGAGGCTGAGCGCGAACAGCAGGAGGCCGGCCATGATGATCAGCGCCGGGGGCACGGCATCGGCCAGCCGGCCTGCCAGCGGAAAGATGACGGCGAGCAGCAGCCCGGCCGGCATCAGCATCAAGCCGGCCTCCAGTGGCGTAAAGCCCTGTGTGGTCTGGACGAATACTGGCACGAGATAGGTCGAGCCCAGCAGGCAGGCGCCGAATACGAAGGCGACCACGGCGGAGGCGGCAAACGCCGGGATCGCGAACATGCGGATCTCGAGCAGCGGTTTGTCGACGCGCAGTTCCCAAAGCACGAACCCGACCGCGGCAGCGCATCCAACCATCAGGCGGATGACGATGAGATCGGTTTGCCATCCTTCGCGCTGGCCGTCGGCAATGCCGGTCATCAGGCCGAACAGGCCGGCGCACAGCAGCGCAAAGCCGATCCAGTCGAATTTGGGCAGCGTGTCCGGCCATGCCCGGGTCGGCATGAACAGGAAGCCGAGTACACCTGCCAGCGCGCAGAACGGGAGCGAGATGAAAAACACGTAGCGCCAGGAAAAAAATTCGATCATCAGTCCGCCGAGCGTCGGGCCGATGGCCGGCGCGAACACCACCCCCAGCCCGAACACGCCCATCGCGGTGCCGCGGCGATCCACCGGAAACACGCTGAAAATCGTCGCCATCACCAGCGGCTGCGCGATGCCGGCGGAGAAACCCTGCAGCACCCGCGCAAAGATCAGTGCGTCCTCGTTCGGGGCGCTGCCACCGAGCAGGGCGCCGACCGAAAACAGGGCCAGCGATCCCAGGAACACCCGCCGTTCTCCCAGAACGCTGACCAGCCAGGCGCTCAGAAGCATGCCGGCCGTCATCGTCGAAATGTAGGCCGACGACATCCACTGCGCCTTGTCCTGGCCGATCCCGAATGCGCCCATCACATCGGGAACCGCGACGTTGACCGTGGTCATCGCCAGCACCATCGAGAGGATGCCGCACATGCCTGCGGCGGTCACCAGCCAGCGATACGTCGGACCGTAGCGCTCGCGCAGGACCTCGGCGCTGTCCGCAGTACGACCCGCAGTACTACCGTATGTCAATTTCGATCTCCACCATCATTCCGGGCGAGAGTGGCCGGGGCATGTCGGTGAAGTCGACCTTGACCGGAACGCGCTGGGTGATCTTGGTGAAGTTGCCCGAGGGGTTCGGCGTCGGCAACAGCGCAAAGCGCGAGGTGGTGGCGCTGCCGATGCGCGCCACGCGGCCGGCGAAGCGTTCGTCCGGGTAGGCGTCGACCGAGATGCGCACGGGCTGGCCCTTCTTCAGCTTGCGCAACTGGGTCTCCTTGATATTGGCTTCGACCCAGACGTCCTTCGCGTTGTGCAGCATCAGGATGCGTTGTCCCGCGAGCACGTATTCGCCGCGCTCGACAAACACCCGGTCGATCACGGCAGGCACCGGGCTCTTGATGGTCCGGTCGCTGACATCGATCTGCTGCTGGCCCAACTGCGCGCGCAGATTGGCTTCGACCGGACCCAGGCCGGCGATCTGGCTGTCAATGACGGTAAGCCGGTCGCGTTCGGCGAGCGCTTCGCCCAGGGTGCCCACCGCCTGCAGGCGTTCCGCATCGAGCCTGCGCTGCGTGCTCTCCAGGCGCGTGACGTCGGCCTGTGCGGTCTCCAGTTGCTTGCGCGTGATCATGCCGCGTTGCGCGAGCGATTTCGCGCGCTCGAGTTCCGTCCTGGCCAGCAGGATGTCCGAATCGAGCGCGGTGCGCGCCGCCTCGCTGGCGCGCACGCCCGAGGTCCGGGTTCTGGTTTTCGCGCCTGCCTGGTTGTCGGTCATGCGCCGTTCGGCGAGCAGCCGGTTGCGTTCGGCCTGCACCGCATTGATCTGCGAATCCAGCGCGTCGAGGCGCAGTTTCGCCACCCGGTCGTCAACCCGCACTATCACCTGGCCGGCATCCACCGTGCTGCCCTCGAGCGCGGGGAGCTCGGTGACCCAGCCTTCGGCCCGGCTGGAGATGGTGACGATGTCGGTGGTGACGCGTGCGTCGTACTCCGCCACGTGGGTAATCCGCATATAGAGCTCATAACCCCCAAACGAGAGCGCGCCGATCACCGCCAGCGCAAAGATCAGCAGCCGCTGCGGCTTCATGCTTCAGCCCGCCCTGTTCGCCGGCGAACTGGCGAGGATCACGCCCGGCCTGCCGGCGTGCAGTGCTTCAACCTGCGCCACGCGTTGCTCCAGCACCGCGCGCTGGTTGATGTAGCCCTTGTCGGTGATTTCGTTGGCATCGATCGACGGCGGTTCATCAAGCGGGAGCAGGCGCGCGGGGGCCATGGAACTGCCGGTGGACCCGGCGTGCAGATGGTCGAGCGCCGCCTGCAGGCGCGCGCGTACGCCCGCGGGATTCAGGCCCAGCGCCCTGACCGCCGCCGGGTTCAGGAACAGCAGCGCGCCCATCTCCTCGCGGTCGTGCCCGGTGATCACCGCATCCTGGACGATCGGGTCGCAGGCGGCGATCAGTTGCACGCGCACCGCGCCGACATGCACCCAGGTGCCGGACATGAGCTTGAAATCCTCGGCGACGCGTCCGTCGAAGACGATCCCTTTAGCCGGGTCCGCGGGATCGGCAAGCTTCATCGCATCGCCGATCATGTAGAAGCCGTCTTCGTCGAACGCAGCGCTCGTAAGGTCGTCACGCTGGTAGTAGCCTGGCGTGACATTCGGCCCGCGCACCCGGACTTCGAGCTTGCCGCCCGAGGGCACCAGCTTGAGTTCGGTTCCCGGACCGGGCACGCCGACCACCCCGGCGCGCTCGATGTGGGCGTGCACGCAGGTTGCCATCGGTGAGGTTTCGGTGGAGCCCCAGGCCGAGAGCATCGCGAGCTTGCCGCCGTTCTCCGCGCGGGCCAGCGCCTCGAGCCGGTCCCAGAGGTTTTGCGGCAGCGCTGCGCCGGCATAAAAGATCACGTCGAGCCGGCGGAAGAAATTGCGCCTGAGTTCTGCGTCCGACTCGAGAAACGGCAGCAGCAGGTCGAACCCGCGCGGCACGTTGAAATACATGGTTGGCGAAACTTCGCGCAGATTGCGCACCGTGGTTTCGACCAGTCCGGGCGCGGGCTTGCCGCCATCGACATGCAGGGTGCCGCCGTTCCTCAGCACCATGTTGAACGTGGCGTTGCCTCCGAAGGTGTGGTTCCACGGCAGCCATTCGCACAGCACCGGCGGGATCTCCTCGACGAAGGGCCACAGCTGCGCCCAGCTCTGCTGGTTGGAGCACAGCATGCGGTGGGTGTTGATCACGCCCTTGGGCATGCCGGTGGAGCCCGAAGTGAACAGGATCTTGGCGGTGCTGTCGGGGCCGGTTGCGGCAAACGCCGCGTCGACGCGCGCCCCCGCCGGGGTTGCAAGCAGTTCTTCGATCGGCGTCGCGGTCGCGCCGACGGCGGCGAGCGCGGCGGCGAATTTCTCCGCATGCTGGGCGTACACCAGGCCCGGTTGCAGCAGCCTGAAGATGCTCTTCAGCTTGACGTGGTCCTTCGACATCAGCGAGTAGGCGGGCGAGACCGGCGCAGCGGGGATGCCGGCGTGCATCGCGCCAAGCGCGAGGAGCGCGTGGTCGACCGAATTGTCCGACAGGATCGCGACCGGTCGCTCAGCCGAAAGGCCGCGGGAGAGCAGCGCCTCGCCGATGCGGCGGACCGATTCCAGCGCCTCAGCGTAGGTGACGCGACGCCACCCGTCGTCCGCATGCTCGGCGTCCGCACGCTCGACGTCCGCACGCTCGACGTCCGCACGCTCGACGCCCGCACGCTCGGCGAGGAACACACGCTCGGGCGAGTGGCGGGCCCAGTGGACGAGCCACTCGCCCAGCACGCGCGGATACGGCCCGAGGATATGCGGGGAGCTCAGGATCAGGCTGCCGTCGGCGCGTTTCTCCATCGCCACCCGGGGCACGCCGAACTTGAGGTCAGAATGCAGGGCGCTCATCGACTCCCTCTCGATAATCTGAAAGATTAAAGCGTAAAACTATAGATCTGGCGCGGCCGTCAGGCCAGATTGTGTATCGATATAGATACATTTTATAGACAGGAACTGGCGGCTCCCGCGGCGCTCTCAGCACTACCCGGCCTTGCGTGCGGCATAGGCTTCGAAGGGCGCACGGGCTTCGTCCTCGATGACCGGCCCGTGCACCTCCACCGGCGCCGCGGCCAGTTTCAATATTTCGCGACAGTCCACGGTCCCCGCGATCACGCCCGCGGTGGCCGGCAGGAAGGTCGTGGCGACCGAGGCGCGGACCCCGAACACCAGGCGGCGCAGGCCGAAGCGGACCATGGCGCCCGAGCACATCGGGCACGGCTCGCCACTTGCGTACATCGTCGCCGCGGCGATCTGCTGCGCGCTGCACTGCGCCGAGGCCGCGCGCAGCGCGTTGATTTCGGCGTGCGCGGTCAGGTTGCGGTCGGTGACGATGCTGTTCTGCGCCGCGGCAATCACCGCGCCGTCGGCGCCGACCAGCACGGCGCCGAATGGCATGTCCCCCGTGCGACGGGCGTTCTCCGAAAGGCGGATCGCATGGCGCAGGTGGGCAAGGTCTGTGGTCGTGGTCTGGCTCATGGGCGGATGGAATGTTGAACCTGAAGCCGCGAGAATACCCGGAACACCGCTACACTGGCGGATCCCGTTTCAAGACTGCCCGAGGAGAAAACATGGCCAGGAAACCCAATCTCATCGTGATCCTGATCGACGATCTGCGCTTCGACGAGACCAGCGCGGGCGGTCACCCGTACATGAAGACGCCGAACATCGACCGACTCGCCCACGAAGGGGCGATGTTCGAGAACGCGTTCCACACCACGCCGCTGTGCTCGCCGAACCGCGCGTCGATCCTGACAGGCCAGTACGCTTCGCGCCACGGCATCATCGACAACGTGGGACGCGACGTGGCGAGCCACCGGCTGGACAACTACCACCTTGCGCTAAAGTCGCTGGGCTATGAAACCGCGCACATCGGCAAGTGGCACATGGGCAACGATGCGAGCCCGCGGCCCGGCTACGATCACTGGGTGAGCTTCAAGGGGCAGGGAAAACTCATCGACCCGATCCTCTGGGAGGACGGCGGTGAGCACCAGGTCGAGGGCTACATGACCGATATCCTGAATTCGCGCGCGGTCGACTTCGTGAAGAAAAAACGCAAGAACCCGTTTGCGCTGTTTTTCGCGCACAAGGCGGTTCACCCGGACCTGATGCAGAACGCCTCAGGCGGCATCGACGCGTCGACGATCGGCGGCTACACGCTGCCCGAGCGCCACAAGGACCTCTACAAAGGGATGACCTTCCCGAAGCGGCCGAACATGCTGCCGCTGGAGCAGGTGGCGAAGGACAAGCCGGCCCTCAGAATGTTGTTCGAGACCCGCGCGCAGCCGCTCTCGCGCGACATTCTCGCCGCGATGGACGGCGGCACGCAGGAGGAGATCCGCAAGCGCGCTGCGATGATGGCTTCGGTCGACGAGGGCGTCGGTATGCTGCTCGAGACGCTTGAGGCCACGAAGCAGCTCGACAATACCTGCATCATTTTTCTGGGCGACAACGGCTTTTTCTTCGGTGAGCACGGACTCACGGTCGAGCGCCGCTTCGCCTACGAGGAGGGCATCCGCACGCCGTTCTACGTTCGCTTTCCGAAACGCATCGCCGCGGGCACAAAGTTCCAGCAGATGATCCTCGCGATCGACATTGCGCCCACCCTGATCGAACTGGGTGGTGGCAAGCCGGGCGATACCGTGCAGGGCAAGTCGCTGGTTCCGCTGATCAAGGGGCGCGGCAAGAAGTGGCGGTCTTCGTTCCTGTGCGAGTACTGGAGCGAGGGGGCCTGGCCGTGGATCGTCGGCATGGGATACAAGGCGGTGCGCACCGAAAAGTACAAGTACATCCACTGGACCCATCACCAGGGGATGGCCGAGATGTACGACCTGGAAAAGGATCCGTTCGAACTCACCAACCTGGCCGCCAACCCGGCGGTTGCGAAGGAACGCGAGGCGGTCAAGAAGGAATTGCGCAAGCTCACCGCCGAAGCGCTGGGTATCTAGACTACGGCAAGGGGAACACCGTCATGTCCGTGATCACGTCCATCGAGCAGCTCCGCTCGATCTACGCTCAGCCGACCGAGCGTGCGATCAAGAAGCAGCTCGCGCATGTCGATATTCACTGCCGCAGCTTTATCGCGCTTTCCCCGTACCTTGTTGTGTGCACGGCGGACGCGGACGGCAACCTGGACGCCTCGCCGCGCGGCGGCACGCCGGGATTCTGCAAGGTGGCCGACGACCATACCCTGCTGATTCCCGACCGTCCCGGTAACAACCGGCTGGACAGTTTTTCCAACATCATTGCGACCGGGCGCGTCGGCCTGCTGTTCTTCCTGCCCGGGGTAGACGAGATGTTGCGGGTCAACGGGGCGGCCGCGCTTGATACCGACGAGGCGTTGCGCGCGCAATGTGTGGAGCAGGGCAAGGCCCCGCACGTGGTCATCCGAGTCGCGGTGCGGGAGGCCTATCTGCATTGTGCCAAGGCAATCATGCGATCGGGCCTCTGGAAGCAGGAGTCGCAGGTGAAGCGCAGCGTGCTGCCGAGCATGGGGCAGATGATCCACGACCAGTCCGGCGGTGCGACTGCAGTCGAGTCGCAGGAAGTCGCCGTCGCGCGCTACCGCGAGCAGCTCTACTGAGCCGCCGGTTCGGCAATGTCCTCCGAACTGCTCGAGCGCTATTCGCGCATCACCGCGATCGCATTCCTGGGGATTGCGTGCTTCGTTGTGCTCAAGCCATTCCTCGCTGCGATCCTGCTTGCGGCCGTCCTGTGCTCGGCGACGTGGCCGCTCTACGTAAGGCTGCGCCGCGTGCTGCGGGAACGCGCCTGGCTGGCGGCGCTGGTGATGTCCCTGCTGATGGCCATGGCGGTCATCGTTCCGGTGGCTCTGCTCGCAGCGAGCATTACCGGCAACGTGGCGGGTATTGTCGATGCGGTCAAACGCCTGATCGTCGGTGGCCTGCCGCAGCCGCCGGACTGGCTCGCAAGCGTGCCGCTGGTCGGCGAGTACGCGGACGTTTACTGGCATCGGCTGATGGACAGCCGCCCCGAACTCAACGCACTGCTGCTGCGCTTGGCCGACCCGGCAAGGAAGGTGCTGGTCGCCACCGGAGTGGTGCTCGGCGAAGGCATCCTGCAGATGCTGCTCGTGAGCTTCCTCGGGTTCTTTTTCTACCGCGACGGCGAGACGCTGATGCGTGCCGTGCGTGCGGCTATGGCGAGGATTGCGGGGGATATGTCGGGCAGCATCCTCAATACCATCGACAAGACGATCACCAGCGTCCTGTACGGCATCGGCGGCACGGCGCTCGGGCAGGCCGTAGTCGCACTGGTCGGTTTCCTGATCGCGGGCGTGCCGAATGCCTTTGTGCTCGCCGCGGCGACTTTCTTCCTCTCGATGGTGCCGGTGGGCCCACCGCTGATCTGGGGAGGCGCCGCGCTTTGGCTCCTCGAACGCGGCGAATTGGGCTGGGCGATCTTCATGGCGCTCTATGGAATGCTCGTGATCAGCAGCATCGACAACTTCCTCAAGCCCTACCTCATGAGCCGCGGATCGGCGATGTCGTTCGCACTTGTGTTTCTCGGCGTGCTGGGCGGCGTGCTTGCGTTCGGCCTGATCGGCCTCTTCCTCGGGCCGGTGCTGCTGGCCGTCGCGATGATCCTGTTCCGGGTGTGGACCCAGCCGCCGCCGGGCAGCGAAACGGGCTGAGCAGAAGGGCGCGCTGTGCGCCTAAGTGGTGACACGCTGTGCGCCTAAGTGGTGACGCGCTGTGCGCCTAAGTGGTGACGCGCTGTGCGCTCAGCCACTCCGTGAACGCACGCACCGGGGCGCGCGCCAGTGCCTCTTCGCTCGCGATCATGTAGTACGCGTAAGGCAGTTCGACGCGCAGGTCGAACGGCGCGACCAGGCGCTTGGCATCGATCTGCGGCTTGGCGAGTTCAGGGGAAGTCGCCACCATGCCCACCCCCTCTGCAGCGGCTTCGAGCGCGAGCACGGTGTGCGACAGGTGCGCGCCGTGCCTGAGCTTCAGGCGCGCCGCGCCGGCCGCCTCCAGCCAGAGGTCCCAGAAGTCGATGCCGTTGTAGAGGCTGCCCATGTCGTCGTGGATGAGCGTGAAGGTGCGCAGGTCGGCGGGTGTGAGCCGGGCGCGCCCGATCATTCCCGGGTTGACCAGTGGCGTGATCGTCAGCGGTACCAGGTGCTCGACATGCAATCCCGGGAATTCGCCATCCGACAAGAGAACTGCGACGTCGGCATCCGCGAGCCAGGCCTCGGCCTCGCGGCGGGATTGCGCCCCCACCGCGGTGGACTGGCGGGTGCGGGCCGTGATGCGCACGTCGATCTCGGGTTCGGAAGTCAGGAAGCGGTGCAAGCGTGGCATCAGCCAGCAGGTGGCAAAGGAGGGCGCCACGCTTACCGTGAGCGTCGCCGCGGCACGGCTGTGGCGCAGTTCGAGCATCGCCTGGGCGAGCTGCTCGAATCCGGCGGCAAGGTGGGGCAGGGCCGCGCGCGCCGCGTCGGTCAGGTCAATGCCGCGCGGCTTGCGGATCAGCAGTGCGCGCCCGGTCAGGTCTTCCAGCAGCTTGATCTGGTGGCTGATTGCGGCCGGAGTGACATTCAGTTCGGCCGCGGCGCGCTTGACGCTGAGGTGGCGGGCTACGGCCTCAAAGGCACGCAATGCATTCAAAGGGGGCAGGCGGTCGGCCATGGGCACTGATTTGGTTTGAGATTAGAAATTCTAACCTCAAACGAGATAAAACGTCAGTTGTTGCGACGCAATAAAGAGCGGAACATCCGTTTCAACAGATTTCCACTGCTTATACAGATCAGCCCTTAGTGAGACCCAGCATGAACCCCAGCACAGACCGGATTGCCGCACGCATCGCCACCCTGCCGATCTCGGGCGCGGAGCGCGCCGAAGCGCTGGCCTACGTGACAGCCGGCGAAGAACTCGTCGATGCCATTCGCGCGGTCGTGCAGTTTTTCCAGATTCCGCAGGCTCTGACGCACTCACACTGAGCCAGCTGTAACCTCTCCTCCTCGGGGCCGCAAAGGCCCTGATTTCAAAGGGACCTCCGGGTCCCTTTTTTTTCGCCCGTCATTGGACAAATTAGAAGTAACCGACGCCCTGGGTGTTGACGTAGAGCGAGTACACCGAGGTGCTTGCCGCCATGAACAACCGGTTTCGGTGCAGCCCGCCGAAGCACAGGTTGGCGCAGCGCTCCGGGAGGTCGATGCGGCCGATCAGCGTTCCGGCCGGATCGAATACGTGCACTCCGTCGAGACCGTCCTTGCCCTGTCCCCAGCCGCACCAGAGGTTGCCCTCGATGTCGACGCGGAATCCGTCTGGCGTGCCCGGCCCGGCGTTGATCAGCACGCGCCGGTTGGCGAGCGTCTTTCCGTTCTTTACGTCGTACGCCAGGATCTGGCGCGGCTCGGAGCGCGACTCGACGATGTAGAGGATGGACTCGTCGGGCGAGAAAGCCAGACCGTTCGGTTGCTTGATGCCTTCGGCGACGAGGTCGATCGTGCCTGACGGATCCACGCGGTAGACATTCATCGGCAACTCCGGCTCCGCCTTGCCGCCTTCGTACCAGCCCAGGATCCAGAACGTCGGGTCGGTGAACCAGATCGAGCCATCGGACTTGACCACGATGTCGTTCGGGGAATTTAGTCGCTTGCCCTGGTAGGAATCCACGACCGTGACGACGCGTCCATCGTGCTCGGTGCGTGAGACGCGCCGGCCGCCGTGCTCGCAGCTGACGATGCGACCCTGCCGGTCGCGCGTATGGCCGTTGGCATAATTGGTCGGCTTGCGGAATACGCTGACCTCGCCGGTTTCCTCGTCCCAGCGCAGCATGCGGTTGTTCGGGATGTCGCTCCAGACGAGTGAGCGCGTGTCGCCCAGCCACACCGGCCCTTCGGCCCAGCGGCATCCTGTGGCGATGCGCTCGATCTTTGCGAGCGGCAGCCGGTAGCGCGCGAACGCCGGGGTGACGTCGACGACTGCCGGGTCGGGATAGCGGGGGCTGGGCTGCCAGTCAGTGGGCACGGGACGGTCTCCGCTTCAGTTGAGGTGCACGTATTCGTAGTCCACCGGCAGGTTGTTGATCCCGCGCTCCGGTGGGGCGATCCAGGCGGCCATCTTGCCCGGCGCGACGACTTTATGCATCAGGCTTTTCACATAGGCGCGGTCCTCGTCCGAGGGGACCCATTCGTTCTTGCGGCGCGCGTACTCGTCCTTCGCGATCAGGTTTCCCTTCGTGTCCACCGGCAGGCCCACCCAGACGCCGATCGAGCGGCGAAAGTGGATGCTGGGCAGCGTGAGCCTGAACTCGTGTCCCGCGCGCTCGATGGCGCGGTTCCAGCGGCGCATGCCGATCTCGCAGTCCTTGAGGTAGGACTCGCGCATGACCTCGTTCAGCGCATTGAGCATCGGGACTTCCTGCTCGCCTTCCGGGGTCAGCAGCTTCATGCTTGCGTCGCGCAGCACGTGGTCGGTGTAGGTTGACTCGTCGGGCCGGCCCTTGAGGCCGTTGGCGAAACTCGCCGCCGAGTTCGAGGAGATCTCGTTGCCGAACAGATCCAGCGAGGATGAGCACCAGAAGTTGATGTACCGCTGCAGGAGGGGCAGTTCGACCGCGCCCGCGCGGCGGATCGCCGCCGGGTCATCCGTGCCGAGTTCCTTCATCACTTCGAGCGTGCGCTTGATCACGCGTCCGAGCCCGGTCTCGCCGACGAACATGTGGTGGGCCTCCTCGGTCAGCATGAAACGGCAGGTGCGGGACAACG
>JBBQVP010000138.1:0-11380 GCA_038211455.1 Burkholderiales bacterium | reverse complement strand
GACACCTGGGTGGTCGAGGATTCCGAAGAGGCCAGGCTCGAAGTCCGGAAGCGGCGCGGCAGGCCGATCGAGGTTATCGAAGGCCCGCTGATGGACGGGATGAACGTGGTCGGCGACCTGTTCGGCGCAGGCAAAATGTTTCTCCCGCAGGTAGTGAAGTCGGCGCGCGTCATGAAGCAGGCGGTCGCCCACCTGATCCCCTACATCGAAGCCGAGAAGATCCGCAGTGGAAACGCGGGCAAGGCCAAAGGAAAAATCGTCATCGCCACGGTCAAGGGCGATGTGCACGATATTGGCAAGAATATCGTCGCGGTGGTACTCCAGTGCAACAACTACGATGTGGTGAACCTGGGCGTAATGGTCCCTGCACAGAAGATTCTCGAAGCAGCAAAAACGGAACACGCCGATGTCATTGGCTTGTCGGGCCTGATTACGCCCTCGCTTGAGGAAATGGCGCATTTCGCAAAGGAAATGCAGCGTGAAGGCCTGACACTGCCGCTGCTGATCGGCGGCGCGACTACCTCGCGTGCGCACACGGCGGTGAAGATCGCGCCGAACTATGCCGGACCAGTCGTCTATGTCCCGGACGCCTCGCGCAGCGTCTCGGTCGTATCCAGCCTGCTCTCGGCCGACCAGCGCGACGGCTACCTCGCCGGCGTAGCGAAGGATTACGAGAAAATACGGGTCCAGCACCGGGACAAGAAGGGGCCCGGCCCGCTGCATCCGCTCGCCGAGGCGAGGAAGCGCGGAACGAAAATCGACTGGAACGCGTACACGCCGCCAAAGCCCGCGCAACTGGGCGTCCAGGTGCTGCGCGACTATCCGGTCGAGCGCCTGATCCCGCATATCGACTGGACGCCGTTCTTCCAGGCATGGGAACTGTCGGGACCCTACCCGGAGATCCTGCAGGATGCCGTGGTCGGGGAGGCGGCGCGAAAGGTGTTCGCTGAAGCAAAGGACATGCTCGCGCAGATCGTGGCCGAGCGCTGGGTCAGTGCGAACGGCGTATTCGGGCTGTTCCCCGCCGCACAGGTGAATGGCGACGACATCGAGATCTTCCGCGACGAGCGGTCCCGCGAGGTGCTCATGACCTGGCACAACCTGCGCCAGCAAAACCACAAGCCGACCGGGCGTGCCAATCAGTGTCTGGCTGATTTCGTCGCGCCAAAAGGCTCGGGCGTCGCGGACTATATCGGCGCATTCGCCGTCTGCACCGGAGGTTTCGATGCACGCGTTGCGGACTACGAGGCAGCGCATGACGACTACAACGCCATCATGCTCAAGGTACTCGCCGACCGGTTGGCCGAGGCGTTCGCCGAACACCTGCATCAGCGCGTACGCCGCGAGTTCTGGGGCTATGCCACAGACGAAGCACTTTCAAATGATGACCTGATTGCCGAAAAATATGTCGGCATACGGCCGGCGCCTGGCTACCCGGCGTGCCCAGACCATACGGAAAAAGGGGCCCTTTTCCGCTTGCTTGAGGCGCAGAAGAATGCCCGCATGCAACTCACCGAATCGTTCGCGATGCTGCCCGCATCGGCAGTTTCAGGGTTCTATTTCTCGCATCCAGATTCAACCTATTTCGCTGTCGGGAAACTCGGCCGCGACCAGGTCGAAGATTACGCGCGCCGCAAGAGCATGCCGCTGGAGGACGCCGAGCGTTGGCTCGCGCCCTACCTTGCCTACGAGCCGGGCGAAGTTGCGGTGGCGGCCTAGACGCGCATGCCAGCCGGGGCGCGCCTCTTTCTAGCGTTAGGTGGGCTGTCCGCGCTGGCGGCCGTGGTGCTCGGCGCATTCGGCGCGCACGCCCTGAAAGCGCGCCTGACGGCCGACATGCTTTCCGTGTACCAGACCGGCGTCGCGTACCACTTCACCCATGCGCTCGGCCTGTTGCTTGTCGGTCTTGCGTTCTATCACCTGCCGGACAATGTGCCGCTGCGCTCTTCGGGGTGGCTCTTTGCCGCCGGGATTGTGCTGTTCTCCGGCAGCCTCTATGCGCTCGCGGTAACCGGGGAGAAATGGCTGGGCGCGATCGCCCCGCTTGGCGGCGCGGCCTTCATCCTCGGATGGGCTGCGTTCGTGTGGGCAGTTCTGCGCGCACCTTAGCGCTGGTGTGTATCGATATCGATACAACATTTACCACGCAAGCCGCTCTGGTACTTGCGTTTTGAAAATGAAAGTTAAATATTTACGCGCTGCCTGCCGGGCACGGTGGTCCTTGCTGCGCTTCAACGCAGGCGGTCGCGATGGCAGCGTCTTGCGGCAGTATGAGCGCTTTCGCGGCACACACGGACAGGCTGAACGGGAGTTCCCCGAGCAGTTTCGCCATGGTAGCGGCGTGGGCCGGGTCGGCCAGTTCTACCAACGCTCGTTTAGCGCCAGTTTCGCGCAACGCGCGCACCAGTGACACCTGCAGGACGACGCGCCCGGTACAGCACGGGCAGCCGGGTGAAAGCAATCTGAAGTTGTTCGGGGCGCGGCCCGGCAGGGCGTTGACCAGCCCAAGCCAGTCGGCGCGTTCCCCGGCCAGTCGCGCGATCAGCGCGCTCTTGCCCGAGCCGGGCGACCCAACCACGATATGCACCGGTACGCGGACCGACGGGGAGTCAGCCTTCTTCGCGACGACCAATCGTCAGGCCCAGTGCCTTCAGCTTCCGGTACAGATGGGTGCGCTCAAGTCCAGCGCGGTCTGCCACACGTGACATGCTGCCGTTCTCGCGAGCGAGCTGGTATTCGAAATACAGCCGCTCGAAGGCGTCGCGCGCCTCCCGGTACGGCTGGTCCAGCGGCAGTTCTCCGGAGGCCATCGGCCCCGCGTGCGCGGCCAGCACGCGCTCGACATCCGCAAGCTGGATCTCCTCTTCGAGCGCAGTGAGCGCAAGGTTCTTTACCACTGCATCAATCTGGGCGAGGTTGCCGGGCCACGGCTGCTGGCGCAAGGCGTTCAGCGCGGCTGTAGAAAGCCTCCGGGGCGGACAGGCGCGACTTTCCACCAGTTGCGCAAGGACCATCGCGGCAATGTCGGGAACCTCGTCAGCGAACTCGCGCACTGAAGGCAGGCTGATCACGAGTTCGGCGAGCCGCGCGGCGAGATCCGCGTCGAACTCATGCTCCCGGACAAGGCGCTGCGGTTCGACAGACGAGAAAGTGACGACCCTCGCCTTGTGCTTGTCGGCGCGCGCGAGAAGAAAATCGAGGTTCTTCTGCTCGCCGCGGGCAAGGCGCGAAAGGTCGGGCACAAAGAGAATTCCGCCGGCCGCGCGCGCGAGCACCTCGGACGGGGAGTCGGACAGTGCCTCGGGGCCGGAAATCAGCGGCGCGCCCGTGGAGAGCAGATGGCGGACGAACATTTCTGCCTGCATGCCGCGCTCGCCGCGAAGCATCAGCGGCGTACCGACCTGCGCCAGCAGCGTCAGTCGCTTCTTCAGGTCCGCAAGTACCCCGGCGCGGCCGAGGGTCGCCAGCGAAAGGCGGTGGGGTACCGGGACATCCTGGTTACGCAACGCACGCTTTACCGTTGCCAAAAGGCGCTGCAGCGCGATCGGCTTTTCCAGGTAGTCCATCGCCCCGATCCGCGTGGCCTCGACCGCCGTCTCGATCGTGCCATGACCAGACATCATCACCACCGGCATCGTGAGTTGCCCGCTCGCGGCCCACTCCTTCAACAGCGTGATGCCGTCAGTATCGGGCATCCAGATATCGAGCAGCACAAGGTCCGGCCGCTGTGCAGCGCGGTGCCGGCGCGCCGCCCCCGCATTTTCCGCGAGGATCGTCTGGTGCCCCTCGTCGGAAAGAATCTCCGCGAGCAGTTCGCGAATGCCGATTTCGTCGTCTACAACCAGGATCTGCGCCATGAGGCCTCAGGCCGCCCGGGCCGAATGTCTGTCACTCGCCGCGGGCAACAGTATGCGTACCGCTGCACCGCGACGCGGACCGTTCTCGATAGAGATCTGCCCGTGATGTTCGTCGACGATTTTCTTCACGATTGCCAGGCCCAGGCCGGTTCCGCGCGGCTTGGTGGTGACGTAAGGCTCGAAGATGCGCGCCATCAGGGCCTCCGGGAAACCACCGCCATTGTCACTAACCATCAGGCGGACACCGGCACCCATCTGCTCAGTGCTGACCTCGATCAGCGCATCGGGCGCCTTCGCTGCGCCGAGCGCGTCCTGCGCGTTCTGCACCAGATTGTGCAGCACCTGCCGGATCTGCGCCGAATCGGCGTACACCTGCGGCAGGCCGGGGGACAGGCGCCGGCTGATCGGCACGCCCGAGGATTCGTACATGGAAAGTACCTCCGTAACCAGCGCATTGAGGTCGAGTCCGGCAAACACCGGCGCCGGAAGCCGCGCGTAGTCTCGAAAATCGTCGACCATGGCCTTGAGCGCGGCGACTTGGTTGACGATCGTGCGGGTTCCCCGCCGCAGGGTTTCGCCATCCTCCGGACCGAGCTTGTCGGCGAACTTCATTTCCAGCCGTTCTGCCGAAAGCTGTATGGGCGTGAGCGGGTTCTTTATTTCGTGCGCGAGGCGGCGCGCAACTTCGGCCCACGCCGTCGCCCGTTGCGCCTGTATCAGCTGCGTGACGTCGTCGAACACGAGCACATATCCGGAAGGCAGGGACGTGCCGCGCGCCAGCAGCGTCTTGCCGGTGCCGGCGAGCACGAGCTCAATCTGCCAGCTTTTCTCGCCGTGCGACGAGAACGCCTCGCGCACCGGATTGGCGAACGATTCGAAACCACGCCAGTCGGAGGGAGGCCTGCCCGTAAGGGCCTCCAGATCCGCACCAAGAATTGCCGCTGCGCCGCGATTGGATATCGACAGCCGCAGCTCGGGGTCGAACACGAGCACCCCCGCCGAAAGGTTTGCAAGGATGTTTTCGAGCCGCGTCTTGGCCGTTTCGAGCTGGGTACGGTTCGATTCGACCACCTGGCGGGCGTCGTCCAGTTGGCGTGTCATGCTATTGAACGACTCCAGCAGCACGCCGAGTTCATCGCGGCTGGTAACCGGCATGCGCTTGGAGAAATCACCGCGTGCCACGGCCTGGGTAGCCTGTGCCAGATCGGAGAGCGGCGCAGACAGCCGATCTGAAAGTATGAAGGCCAGCGCCACTGCGGAAAACAGCGCCATGAGCAGCGCAAGTGTCAGCGTTGCGATGTAGTTACGCTTCAGTCCCTGCCGCAACAGCGCGACTTTCCGGTAGTCCCCATAGGCCACCTCAACAGCTTCCGCGCTCTTTGCGAGCGTTTGTGGCACCGGTTGGCGCAACTGCAGGTACCGAGTCTCGTCGGAGATCGTCGAACCGGAAATCGGCACCACTGCGCGCAGGCCGAGCGGCTTGCCGGGCAATGCGTCGATCACGGTGAGTCCGCGATTGGTGCGCGCCTGGCGCAGCTGAATCGACGTAGGCAATTCAGGAACAAGCTGCAGCAGGTTGTCGCTCGCGCTGGCGATCAGCCGTCCATTTGCGGCGACAACCACGGCATCCTCGACGCCTGCCTGCTGGCGGAGCCGGTTCAGTGCAACAACCTGCTGGCTATCGGAATGGTCGGCAAGCTCAAGCGCCATTGCACGCGCCTTGACGTTCAGTTCTGCCAGCATCTGGTCGACGGCGGCCTGGCCCAGCTTGATGCCGCCCTCGAGCGCACTGTCGACGCTGACATCGAACCATGATTCGATGCTCTTGGTGAGGAACTGCACTGAGACGGTGTACACGAGCACGCCGGGGACCACCGCCATGGTTGCGAACAGCAGCAGGAAGCGCAGTGTCAGCCGCGAACCGAACACGCGCCCCTTAAGGCGACGCCGCAGGGAAGCCAGCTGATAGCCGACCAGACAGAACAGCGCGACCGCTAGCACCGCATTGAGGCCCAGCAGGAGCGAGTAGTGCTCCGCGAACAAAGATGTGTTGGCGCTGGCCGTCGCCAGAAGGAATAACAGCACACCCGCCAGCGATACCCCAAGGATCAGCAGCGCCTTCATTTGCCCGGCGCCTCGTCACGCGTTTCTGCAGGCGCCGCGGCTGGGCCTGGCGCGGGCGCGACCGGGGCGGGCGCAGCGTCCCTGCCCGCGCGCCACCCAAAGCGCTTCCATTCCGACTCCAGATGCCATTCGCGACTGGTCAGTGCGCTGACCTGGAAAGGCTTCGGCAGCAAAGTAAGGTCGAGGCGCATGCGCACGGCGGCCTGGTAGGTTGCATCGCGCAGCACGACGCTGCGGTCGAGAACCTGCCAGTGGCGCACACGGCGCAATACGCTCAGGGCTTCGGAGAGCGAGGTGTAGTTCTGCTGCAGCAGCCCGGTAGACAGCCTGAAGTGCCGTGAGAGCGCATGATAGGAAAGCCGCGTCTGCAGTCGCTTCGACGCGGTTTTTTCGTCAAACCAATACCAGCGCGGCTGCGACAACTCGAACTCGACAACGAAGTACAGCGGCACTCCATTGGTCACCAGATTCTCGAGCCTGGAATTGAAGTCGAAGGAAAAGTCCGCGCTCAGCGCGAGGCCGTCGTCGGTCTGTTCCAGGCGCGCGTCGGGTACTTCTATTTCGTCGGCAATTGCCAACCGCGCCGGGAGCAACATCGCCAGGAGGACCAGTAACGTCGGGAGCGTTCCGCGCATTTCGCCGGTCAGGTTTCTTTTTGTAGAAGAGCGAAAAAAAAGCCGTCGTTCTCCGCCCCCGGCAGCATCTGTGCCGACGCGTTCGCAGGAAGATCGAGCCTGCGTGCCGCGGGCTGGCGCGCGCAGAAGGCTTCCGCGACCGCGGCGTTTTCTTCCGGAAACACCGAGCAGGTGGCGTAGAGCAATTTACCACCCGACGCGAGCACCCGCCACAGCGCATCCAGCATGCGCCCCTGTTCGGTCGCAAAGCGGGACGGGTCTCCCGAGCGACGCAGCCATTTAATGTCAGGGTTGCGTCGCACGATGCCAGAGGCTGTACAGGGAACGTCAGCGAGGACACGATCGAACGGTCGCCCGTCCCACCATTCCTCGGGCCGGACGCAGTCTGCTGCGCTCACATTTGCGGTAAGACCTAGGCGGGCGAGGTTCTGACGAACGCGTTCGCAGCGCGCCGGCGCGGAATCGAGCGCGAGCAGGTCGACTTCGGCGTACTCCAGGATGTGTCCCGTCTTTCCCCCGGGTGCGGCGCACGCGTCGAGAACGCGCTGGCCGTCGTGGAGGTCAAGGTACTCCGCCGCGCGCTGCGCGCCCGGGTCCTGTACCGAAACTTCGCCCTGCGCAAATCCGGGTAGCCGGTCTACGGGAACCGGCTGCGCGAGCAGGAACGCGGACTCTCCGACACGCTTCGCCTGCATCGCCTGTTTTTCCAGCTTCGCTGCATAGTCCTCCGGCGAGGTGCGGCGCCGATTGACGCGCAGTCCCATCGGCGGGTGCTGGTTGCCCGCCTCAAGGATCGATTCCCAGTCGTGCGGATAGGTGTTGCGCAGGGCATCGATCCACCACGCGGGGTGCATGCGCGTGGCCACCGGATCCCGCTCGATGCGCGACGAAAGCGCGCTGCGTTGTCTAAGGAAACTGCGTAGCAGCGCATTCACGAAATTTTTAGCCGCAGGCTTGTGCAATTCGACGCAGGCGCTCACCGCCTGGTCTACGGTAACGTGTTCTGCATAGTTTCCGCTTTCCATGGCGTTCAGGGCGCAAAGAAGCAACGCACGAATCGCCGGATCGGGAGTTCCGCGATGCGCAAGCATGTCGACCAGCGCATCCCCCCGACCGAACCGGCGCAGGGTGCCATAGACCATATCCATGACCGCACCGCGCATGGGGCCCGTCTCACCAAAGCCGACCGGTAACGCGGCAAGGCTGGCGCCCGAGGCAACCCCTGCCACGATCCGGCTCGCCCGCGCAAGTACCGCCGCCAGTTCAGGTGAATCGTTCAATCAACCGGGCAGTGCAAATGCCGCCCCGTCAGCTAACCCGTAACCACGAAGAAACTCCGGCGCGGCAAGCCGCTTTGCGCCTTCCCTCTGCAATTCGAGCAGGGTCAGCGAGCCTTCACCGCAGGCAACGACGATACCCCGTTCGTCAACGCCGAGAACTTTCCCGGGCGGCCCGCCGGACCGGGACTTTCTCGCCCGCCAGATTTTCAGCACCGCGTCGCCAAGCGTTGCCTGCGCACCTGGAAACGGGTTGAAAGCGCGAATTGCGCGATCAAGTTCTGCGGCGGGCCTGCGCCAATCAAGTTGCGCTTCTTGCTTCGAAATCTTGGCCGCGTAGGTCACGCCCTCGGCCGGCTGCGGCCGCGAGCGCACTTCACCCCGCTCAATCCGGCCCAATGTCTCGAGAAGCATACCCGCGCCAAGCGCGGCGAGCGTGTCGTGCAGTGTTTGCGATGTGTCCGCATCCTCGATCGGAACTGCGCCTTGCGCAAGGATGGCCCCTGTGTCGAGGCCGGCGTCCATCTGCATGATTGAAATGCCGGTCTGTCGGTCTCCGGCCTGAATGGCCCTTTGTATCGGCGCCGCGCCGCGCCAGCGCGGCAGAAGCGAGGCATGAATGTTCACCGCACCGAACGACGCAACATCAAGCGCGCTCTGGGGCAGGATCAGGCCATACGCTGCGACCACCAGCACGTCCGGGCGCGCGAGGCGCAGCGCCTCAAAGGCAGCCGGGTCGCGCAGGTTCGGCGGCTGGTAAACCGCCAGACCACGCGCCACGGCAAGCGCCTTCACCGGGCTCGCCATCATTTTCATTCCCCTGCCTGCGGGCCTGTCTGGTTGAGTGAGCACTAACACAACATTTTTCTTGGCCTCAATTAGGGCCTGCAGGGCGCGCTCGGCAAATTGCGGCGTACCGGCAAAGACAATGCGCATTGTTGGATCCATTTCCCGGGCGGCAACAGGCGGCGGATTCCCCGCAACAGCATCACGGAGCCATTCCGGCTCCCGATACCGCTAGGCGCTTTTTCTGAGTTGCTTCGCGAGCCGCGCACGCACGCGGGTCTGCTTCAGCCGCGACAGGTACTCGACGAAGATCTTGCCCTTGAGATGGTCCATCTCATGCTGGATGCAGACCGCCAGCAGGCCTTGTGCCTCGAGGGTGAAAGCCTTGCCATTGGCATCCCATGCGCGAACCTTGACGCGTTCAGCACGGGGCACCGTATCGTAAATGCCCGGAACAGACAGGCAGCCTTCCTCGATATCCGACTCCCCATGCCGCTCGATGATCTCGGGATTCACCAAAGTGACGAGCGAGTCGCGGCGTTCGGACACATCAACGACGATTACCTGCTTGTGGACATCAACCTGGGACGCGGCCAGCCCCACCCCGGGCGCGGCGTACATGGTTTCCGCGAGATCAGCCGCAAGCTTCTTCAATCCGGCGTCGAAAACGGTGACCGGTGCAGCAACTTTGTGGAGTCGGGCGTCAGGATAGCGAAGGATGTTCAGGATAGACATTTGAAGTGGAAATAAGCTTGCTGACAGAGCAATTTACATTCACAATCTCAAGCGTTGTGTAAATTGCTAGGGCTTTATGCTACATTTGGGTCGCAAAAGGGTTTTTCAAGCGGGTTTTACAAGCCGACCGGGCAACGGGGCCTCCATGCGAAATCAGTTGCGTAAGTCTATCACAGCGCTCGCTTTTGCCGTCTGCTCTGGGCTCGCTACCGGGGCCTTGGCGCAGGTCGGATCCGCCGCGCTCAAGGCGGATGCGCCAGACCGTTATGTCGTCGTTCGTGGCGATACGCTCTGGTCGATTGCGGGGAAGTATCTCTCCGCCCCCCAGCGCTGGCCCGAACTCTGGAACATGAACAAGGATATGGTCAAGAATCCGCACTGGATCTACCCGGGTGACGTGCTTGTACTGGACAGGTCAAGAGGACTCTTGGCGCTTGCGACGGACACCGTAAAGCTTTCCCCGCGAGTCCGTGCAGAACAGACAACCGTTAAGGAAATTCCGAGTATTCCCCCAAGCCTGATCGAGCCTTATCTTTCGCGGCCCTTGGTGATCGAGCCAGACGGACTCGACAGCGCGCCGACGATTATCGCAACCGCAGAAAACCGGGTGATCATCGGGGCGGGTAGTGTCGCCTACGCGAGCGGCATGGGGAATTCCACCGAGGAAAGCTGGTATGTCTATCGGCGTGGAAAGGCTCTGGTGGATCCGGACACCGGTCGCGCTCTGGGTTACGAAGCCACCTATCTGGGTCTGGCGAGGGTGCGCCACAAGGGTGATCCGGCGACTGTAGAGATCGTTAGCGCAGGTCAGGAAATCGGCGTTGGAGACAAACTGATTGCCGCGGGTCGACCGCAGGTTCTCAACTATGCGCCGCATTCGCCCAACAAGGATATCCATGGGCGTGTCATCTCGATCTTCGGCGGCGTAGGTACGGTTGGCGAAGGTGGCCACAATTCAGTTGTCACCTTGAACCGGGGAACGTCAGACGGCCTTGAAATCGGACATGTACTCGCCCTGATGCGTACCGGCGCTACCGTAAGTGCGCAACGGGGCACGCGACTGAAACTGATTGGCGAGACAGAAAAAGTGGGACCCGACGCCAGAAAGGTACCGGACGAGCGTTACGGGTTGGTGTTCGTGTTCCGCGTCTTCGAACACGTTTCATATGCTCTCGTGATGGACATTTCGCGCCCGGTCAAGCCGCTTGATGGTGTGCAAACGCCCTAGCGGGAGACCCCTCAGGCGCCGTCCGCTTCGCGGACCGTCGGCGCCCCATCTGCGGCCTGCATGATTCGCGAACCGGGGCTCGCAGCGTGGCTGACTCTGTGCCACACGCCCGGCCTCGGTGCCACAACAATCCGCCGGCTCCTTCACGAGTTCGGCCTGCCTGAACGCGTATTGTCGGCCGGCACGGATGCGATTGCCCGCATCGCCGGAGCCGCTGGCGCCGCGGCGCTAAAAGCAGGCCACACTGAAGCCGTCGTAGAGAGGTCCCTGCGCTGGGCCTCAGAGACCGCAAATCACATCGTGACGCTCGCTGACAGCACGTATCCGCGCATGCTGCTGGAGATCGCCGATCCCCCGCCGCTGCTGTATGCGCGCGGTAACCTGGAGTTGTTCGGCATGCCGTCGCTTGCGATCGTCGGCAGCCGCAATGGGACGCCACAGGGACTACGCAACGCCGAGGCATTTGCGAGAAGTTTCAGTGATGGAGGAATGACGATCACAAGCGGCCTGGCGCTTGGTATTGACGCAGCGGCACACCGTGGCGGACTGGCCGGCCGGGGGTCGACAATCGCAGTACTTGGCGCTGGCGTCGATGTCGTCTATCCAGCGCGCAATGCCTCGCTGTTCGGCGAAATAGCCGACCGCGGACTGTTGTTGAGCGAATACCCGATCGGCACACCGGCAATTGCCCACAACTTTCCGCGCAGGAACCGACTGATCAGCGGACTTTCCCGTGGG
>JBBQVP010000137.1:0-11493 GCA_038211455.1 Burkholderiales bacterium | reverse complement strand
GCGCCGATCATGATCAGTTCGCCGTGCGCCATGTTGATGACGCCCATCAGCCCGTAGGTGATGGCCAGGCCGAGCGCCGCAAGCAGCAGGATCGACCCCAGCGACACGCCGCTGAACGCCTGCCCGATGCGCTCGCCGGTCGCCAGCCGACCTTCCACCTCAGAGAGCGACTTCTGCGCCTCGAAGCGGATATCGGCGTCCTTCTCGACAAACTCGCCGTCTTTCTTCGCTAGCATCCCGAGCAGGATGATCTTGGTGTTCGGGTTGACGCTCGAGGCAAGCGAGGCGATGGCCGCAAGGCGCACCTTCTTGTCCTTGCTGTTCAATTGCAGGTTGGCGCGCACGCGCTCGAGCAGGCCTTTGATCTCCGCATCCTTTTCCTTGCCGATTGCGCGCTCGACCAGCGGCAGGCGGTCCGATTCGGTCTCGTCCTGCAGCGTCTTGGCAGCGGCGAGCCGCACCTCGCGGTCCCTGGAGGTCAGTTTCAGGGTGGCGATCGCGGCGGCGAGTTCCCGGCGCAGCACGTTGTTGGCAACCACCTCGTCGAGGTCCTCGGGCAGCTTCGCTACGGGCTTGCCCGTCATCGCATCGGTGCCCTTCCCGTCCGCAAGGATGACGATCAGGTTGGTCGACGCGGAAGACTGCAGGTTGCCTTCGGCAAACGCCTGGAGCAGGGGGATCGCGCTTTCGTCGTCGGCGGCGGCGATGGCGTTGAGTATCGCGATCCTGCCGTCGTTGTCCTCGCTCACGAGCTTGCCGACCTGGTCCGGCGTCAGCGCAAGCGCGGGTTGTATCGCGGCAAGGGCGCAAGCCATCAGAACGCTGCAGATAAGGCGCACGAAGCTCATCGTTTTTCTTTTGGGTGCCGCGGACCGCGCACTTGTCACGCTATCCCGCGTCACATCATCATGGGGCCCGCGGGCCCGGCCATGCACACGCCATGCACACAATCGGCCGGCACACCCGCGGGGGAGGTACAAACTGCTTATTCCGGCACGCCTTTCTTCTTGTCGTTACCCGCAATGAACGGGCTCCACGGCTCAGCCTTGACCGGTCCTTTGGTCTTCCACACCACCTTGAACTGGCCGTCGGCCTGGACTTCGCCGATGAAAACGGGCTTGTGCAGGTGGTGGTTCTTCTCGTCCATCTTGATCGTGAAACCGTCCGGTGCCTTGAAGGTCTGGCCGCCCATGGCCGCGATCACCTTGTCAACGTCCGTGGTCTTGGCTTTCTCGACCGCCTGCTTCCACATGTGGATGCCCACCCACGCCGCTTCCATCGGGTCGTTGGTCAGCGGCTTGTCGGCGCCCGGCAGTTTCTTCGCCTTGGCGTATGCGGCCCACTGCTTTTTCCAGGCGTCGTTAGCCGGGTTCTTGACCGACATGAAGTAGTTCCATGCCGCCAGGTGGCCCACCAGCGGCTTGGTATCGACGCCGCGCAGTTCCTCTTCACCCACCGAGAACGCCACGACCGGCACGTCGGTCGCCTTGAGGCCCTGGTTGCCCAGTTCCTTGTAGAACGGCACGTTCGAGTCGCCGTTGATGGTCGAGATCACCGCGGTCTTTCCACCGGCAGCGAACTTCTTGATGTCGGCAACGATGGTCTGGTAGTCGCTGTGGCCGAACGGCGTGTACTTCTCGTCGATGTCCTTGTCAGCAACGCCCTTGGATTTCAGGAACGCGCGCAGGATCTTGTTGGTCGTGCGCGGGTAGACGTAGTCGGTGCCCAACAGGATGAAGCGCTTGGCGCCGCCGCCGTCCTTGCTCATCAGGTACTCGGTCGCGGGAATCGCCTGCTGGTTCGGCGCGGCGCCCGTGTAGAACACATTCTTCTCGAGTTCTTCGCCCTCGTACTGCACCGGGTAGAAGAGCAGGCCATTCAGCTCTTTGAACACCGGGAGGACCGACTTGCGGGACACCGAGGTCCAGCAGCCGAACACCACCGCCACCTTGTCCTGGCCGAGCAACTGCTTGGCCTTCTCGGCGAACAGCGGCCAGTTGGAGGCCGGGTCGACCACCACGGGCTCGAGCTTCTTGCCCATCACGCCGCCCTTGGCGTTGATATCGTCGATCGCCATCAGTGTCACGTCCTTGAGGACGGTCTCACTGATCGCCATGGTCCCCGACAGCGAGTGCAGGATCCCGACCTTGATGGTGTCGGCGGAGAGCGCGTACGGCCCGTAGCTGAAAGCAGCGGCGACGGCCGCGCCCACTGCCACTTTTTTCAAAAAACCTCTGCGTTGCATGTTTGAATCTCCCGGTGTGATGAGCATTGCGTGAATTCCATGCGATCCGCTGCACCGGACCTGGCTGCAACGAACCAACACGTCCGCCTGGGTAATTGCACGGCCTGTGCCATGTCTCGGTGCAGGCCGGGGAACAGGCGTTTATCCATTAGCAAACAAGGGGGTGAGAAAAATCATCGTGACTTTTCGGCGCTCCGCGCAGGATTCCCCCGACTCCCGGACGCCCCGTTACGGTGCGACCTGGAGGCCATCGCCCCGATATGAGGCGCGCTCGATGCATCGCCGTCCGATACGCGATAATTAGGTCGTGTTCGTTTCGCATACCTGACCTGCCCGCCCGAACCCGCGTCCTGCCACCTGCCTACACAACATCATGTCGATCACGCGCTTTACACTCGCCCTCAGCGCACCCGAGAACGGCCGCTACCTGGTTCGCAGGGGCGTAGACATGCTCGCCCTGCTGCGCGCGCTCGCAGCCCGACGCGCGCCGGTTACGCTGACCTTCGGCCGCAGCGACCAACGCATCCAGACCCAGCTGATCGGCATCAACCCGGCGTTCGAGGAACTGCTGTTCGCGCCGGGCCACGATCGCGCGGCGCTCGACCAGCTGCTTTCCGCGGGCTCGTTCGGCGTCGAGACGACGATGGAGGCGATCCGCCTCCTGTTCATCGCAAGCCATGCCGAGATCACCCTGTTCAGGCAGGAAGATGCGCTGCGCGCGCGGATCCCGGACGTGCTTGCGCGCATGCAGCGCAGGGAATCCATCCGTATCCCTGCACCGCAGGACAAGCTCTCGTTCTGTACCGTGCACAGCCGTTCCGGTACAGGTGGTAACGCGGGTGCGGGCCGTAGCGCACCGCACGCTGCCGCACAGGGCGATACAAGGCTGCGCCTGATCGACATTTCCACCGGTGGCCTGGGCCTGGGCCTGCCCGATCACGATCCCGCCTTCGCCGCGGGAAAGAACCTGCCCGAGTGCAGCGTCGAACTGCCGGGCATCGGCGTGATGCGCTGCGCGCTCCACGTCGTGTATACGAAAGAAGCGCAGCCCGGCAGCAGGGAGCACAGGATCGGCTGCCGCTTCGTCGACCTTCCGGCCTTGTCACGCGAGCAGGTCCGACGCTGCGGGGCGCATCTGGAGCACGTGCAACTGGCCGCAGGCTAGGCGCACCGGGCTTTGCTGCGCCCGGCGTTGCCGCGCGGGACGTTGCTTTTTGGCGGGAAGTCTATTACTGTATAAAAACACAGTATAGACCGCTGGTGCATGGCGCCGCCCGGTCTGGCACACCATACCGGCACACCAACATGCATGCGATCAACGCCCTGACCGATATCCTGCGCCACCGGCTCGTCTGGCGCGCCGGGGAACTGGCGCGCAACGAAAGCCCCGGCATCCCGAGCGGCTTTCCTGCGCTCGACGCCGAACTGCCCGGCGGCGGCTGGCCGACCGGCGCACTGACCGAACTGCTGCCCGAACACGAAGGCATCGGCGAAATCCGCGCGCTGGGTCCCGCGCTCGCCCGGCTCTCCCGCGAAGGACGCTGGCTGGCCTGGATTGCGCCACCGCACCTGCCCTACGCCCCGGCCCTGCAGGCCGCCGGCATCGACCTGGCGCGTGTGATGATCGTGCGCACCCGCTCACCGCAGGACACTCTCTGGGCGCTCGAGCAAGCCCTGCAGTCGGGCGCCTGCGGCGCGGTGCTCGGCTGGCCGCAGAAAGCCGCCTTCATCCCGACTTTTACACAGTTGAGGCGGCTGCAGATCGCCGCCGAAGGCAGCCAGGCGCTCGCGCTGCTGTTCCGTCCCCCGCTCGCCGCGCGCGAGGCTTCGCCCGCAGCGTTGCGCCTGCACCTGCAGAGCCTGCGCGGCGAACTGGCGGTGAAGATCCTCAAGCGCCGCGGCGGCCCGCTCGCGCGCCAACTCCTGCTCACGCCCGCGCCGGTGGTGGAAACACCGCCCCACGCGCCGGGCACCGTCTCCGGAACCCGCCATGCCCACCATGCCCGCAACGCTATGGGCCGCACTCTGCCTGCCGCGCCTGCCGCTCGAATCCTTCCTGCGCGGATCGCCCTCGGCTGATCCCTGGGCGCTGGCAGAGAACCGCCACGTCCTCGATTGCAACGCCGCGGCTTTCGCCCGGGGCGTGCGTCCGCGCATGGCGCGTGCCGCGGCGGCTGCGCTCGCCCCGCACCTGCGCATTCGCGAGCGCGACGCGGATGCAGAGCGCGCCGCGCTCGAGGGCGCGGCCGCATGGGCCGGACGGTATACGCCGAACGTCGCACTGGTTGCCGGGGCAACCGACGGCATGCACGGGCTGCTGCTCGAAGTCTCCGCAAGCCTGAAGCTGTTCGGGGACATCACGGGCATCGTCACGGGCCTTGCGCGCGGCGCCGCCGAACTCGGGTTCAGCGCTTCGGTCGCTTCCGCGCCCACCCCGCAGGGCGCCTGGCTGCTTGCGCGCGGCGGGTGCTCGTCCCCCTGCGCTACGCAGGAGGATCTCGCGCTCCGGCTGCAGCCGCTGCCGGTCGATGTGCTCGACTGCGGCGCGCACACGCTTGCGCTGCTGGAGTCGGTCGGCATCCGCACGCTGGGCGAAGTGCTTGCGCTGCCGCGCGCCGGCGTTGCGCGGCGCTTCGGCCCGCGCCTCATCGAGGAGCTGGACCGCGCGCGCGGCGCGCGGCCCGACCCGCGCGTGTTCTTCACGTCACCCGAATACTTCGAGGCTGGTCTTGAGTTGCCCGCCGAAGTGCACGAGGCCGGCGCGCTGATGTTCGCCCTGCGGCGGCTGATCGCGCAACTCGGTGGCTTTCTTGCCGCGCGCGACCGCGGCGTGCAGCGGCTGCGGATCGGGCTGTTCCACAAGGAGGAGTGCACCGGGATCGAGATCGGCCTGGTGCGCCCGAGCGGCGACACGGAACACTTCGCCCTGCTCGCCCGCGAAAAGCTGGCTTCGCTCAAGCTCGTGGAACCGGTGCGCCGGATGACGCTTTTCGCAGACGACCTGCTCGCCCTCGCGCATGAAAACCTCGACCTGCTCGATGACGCGCTGAAAACCGGGGACGACGGGCCCGGCCAGATCGGCGAGCTTTTGGAACGCCTGCGCGCGCGCCTGGGCAGCACCGCGATCGGCGCGGTTGCGGCAAACCCCGACCATCGCCCGGAAGCGGCATGGCGTGTGGCCGAACCCGGCGAGCAGAGCACGGCGTACGCGCTCGGTGCGCGGCCTCTGTGGCTGCTGCACACCCCGAAACGCCTGGCCGAGCGTGGCGCCGCGCCACAGTACGACGGCCCGCTGGCGCTGCTCGCGGGACCGGAACGCATCGAGTCGGGCTGGTGGGACGGACACGATGCGGTGCGCGACTACTTCATCGCGCGCGCCGCCAGCGAGGCGCTGCTGTGGGTCTATCGCGAACGGGGTTTGGAGGGCAAGAAAGACTGGTATCTGCACGGCATCTTCGGCTGATGGCATGCAACCCGCGCTGCCCGGCTATGCAGAACTGCACTGCGTTTCCAACTTCAGCTTCCTGCGCGGCGCCTCGCATCCCGAGGAACTGATCCAGCAGGCGCAGGCGCTCGGCTACGCGGCGCTCGCGATCACCGATGAATGCTCGCTCGCGGGCATCGTGCGCGCGCATGTCGCCGCGAAAGACCACGGCTTCAGGCTGATCGTGGGAAGCGAGATCGCCCTTGCGGACGGCCCCAGGCTCGTGCTGCTCGCCACCGACCGGGAAAGCTACGGCAACCTCTGCGAACTGGTCACGCGCGGCCGCAGGCGCGCAAGGAAAGGCAGCTACCGTCTCGCTTGCGCGGACCTCGATGATGGCCTGCCCGGCTGCCTTGCGCTGCTGGTGCCCGGTCCGCGGATAGATACGGGGCATGCGCACTGGCTTGCCGCGCGTTTTCCCGGCCGGGCATGGATCGCCGCCGAACTTCATTACGGCCCGCGCGACAAAATGCGGCTCGCCGAGCTGTCGACGCTGGGCGACGCATGCGGGCTGCCGCTGGTCGCGGCGGGCGATGCGCACATGCACGCGCGTTCGCGCCGCGCGCTGCAGGACACGCTCACCGCGATCCGCATCGGCGCGCCGCTCACCGAAGCCGGGCATGCCCTCTTCCCGAACGCCGAGCGCCACCTGCGCCGGCGCGTGCGCCTTGCGCAGATCTATCCCGAGGCGCTGCTCGCGGAAAGCCTGCGGATCGCGGATCGCTGCGCGTTCTCGCTCGATGAGCTGCGCTACGAGTATCCGCAGGAGCTGGTCCCGGAAAACGAAACCCCTGCAGGCTGGTTGCGCAAGCTCGTCGATGCGGGCGCCGCGCTGCGCTATCCGGCGGGCGTGCCGGACAAGGTCCGGGCGCAGATCGTGCACGAGCTCGCGCTGATCACCGAGCTTGCGTACGAGCATTACTTCCTCACGGTGCACGACATCGTGCGCTTTGCGCGCGGCGCAGCGATCCTCTGCCAGTGGCGCGGCTCGGCGGCCAATTCGGCGGTGTGCTATTGCCTCCACATCACCGAGATCGACCCGGACCGCTCGCGCCTCCTGTTCGAGCGTTTCATCTCGCGGGAGAGGAACGAGCCGCCGGACATCGATGTCGACTTCGAGCACGACCGGCGCGAAGAGGTGATCCAGTACATCTACGCAAAGTACGGCCGCGCCCGTGATCCGCTATCGTTCGAAGAGCGCGCTGCGCGATGCGGGCAAGGCTCTCGGTTTTTCGCTCGAACAGCTCGACCGTCTTGCGCGGCTGCTGGCCTGGTGGGACGAGGCCGAGGCGCTGCCGGCGCGCCTCAGGGAAGCCGGCTTCGATCCGGATGCCCGCGCGGTGCGCCAGCTCGTCTGGATGGTCGGCCAGCTGCGCGATTTCCCGCGCCACCTCTCGCAGCATGTCGGCGGCTTCGTGATCGGGCGCGGCCGGATTTCGCGCCTCGTGCCGATCGAGAACGCGGCGATGCAGGCGCGTTCGATCATCCAGTGGGACAAGGACGACCTCGATGCGCTCGGCCTGCTCAAGATCGACGTGCTCGCGCTGGGCATGCTCTCGGCGATCCGGCGCGCGCTGCATCTCGTGGGCGCGGCCCGTGGTGGTACGCCTGGTGCGCCTGGCGTGCCGTTCAGGATGCAGGACATCCCGCCAGAAGATCCGGCGGTCTACGCGATGATCCGCCGCGCCGACACCGTCGGCGTGTTCCAGATCGAATCGCGCGCGCAGATGTCGATGCTGCCGCGCCTGCGTCCCGAGTCGTTCTACGACCTGGTGATCGAAATTGCGATCGTGCGCCCCGGGCCGATCCAGGGCGACATGGTGCACCCCTACCTGCGCAGGAAGCACGGCCTCGAGCCGATCAACTACCCGAGCGCGGAGGTGAAGGGCGTGCTCGAGCGCACGCTCGGCGTGCCGCTGTTCCAGGAGCAGGTCATGGAACTGGCGGTCGTCGCGGCCGGCTTCACGCCGGGCGAAGCCGACCAGTTGCGCCGCGCGATGGCGGCGTGGAAGAGGAAGGGCGGCCTGGGCCCGTTCCAGCAAAAGCTCATCGCCGGACTGCTCGCCAACGGCTACGGGCAGGAATACGCCGACCGGATCTTCAGGCAGATCCTCGGCTTCGGGGAGTACGGGTTTCCGGAATCGCACTCGGCGAGCTTCGCCCTGCTGGCCTATGCCTCGGCGTGGCTCAAGCGCCATCATCCAGCCGCGTTCCTCTGCGCGCTGCTCAACAGCCAGCCGATGGGGTTCTACTCGGCATCCCAGCTGATCCAGGATGCGCGCCGGGCGAACGCCGATCGTCCCGCGGTCAGGGTGCATCCGGCCGACGTGCTGCTGAGCGAATACGACTGCACTCTGGAAGGTGCACCCGAGGTGGATGGCGGAGCAGGGGCGCCCGAAGTCCGGCTCGGCCTGCGCCTGGTCGGCGGGCTGTCTGCCGAGGGCGCCGGTCGCGTTGCGGCGGCGAGGAACACACTGCGGTTCGAAAGCGTGGACGACATGGCCCAGCGTGCCAGCCTTGAGCGCCGCGACCTCAATGCGCTTGCCCGGTCCGGCGCCCTCCGGCTGCTCGCCGGCAACCGCCATGAGGCGCAGTGGCAGGTTGCCGGGATCGCGATGCAGACGCCGCTGCTGCAGGGGGCAGGCGCCCGGGACGAAGCGCCGGCGCTGCGCGCGCCCACCGAAGGCGAAGACCTCATCCACGATTACGCAAGCCTCGGCCTCACGCTCGGGCGCCACCCGCTGGCGCTGCTGCGCCCGCACCTCGCGCGGATGCGTTCGATCACCGCCGAGGCGCTGCTGCGCCTGCCGCACGGGCGCGCCGCGAAGGTGAGCGGGATCATCACCGGCCGCCAGCGGCCCGGCACCGCTTCGGGCACGGTGTTCGTCACGCTGGAAGATGAAACCGGCTGGATCAACGTCATCGTCTGGCCGGGGCTCGTAGAAAAGCAGCGCCGCGAACTGCTCGGCTCGAAGCTCATGACGGTGCACGGCACGCTCGAGCGCGAAGGCGAGGTGGCGCACCTGATTGCGCGCCGGCTGGTGGACGACAGCCGGCTGCTGGGACGCCTCGCAACCGCAAGCCGGGACTTCCAGTAGGCAGTCATTCGGGTCGACGCGCGGACGAACGCGCTTTTCCGGTATCCTTCCGCCAACCCGTCAGTCGACCCAGCGATGCCCGTGACCCGCCGCTTTCAACAAGCCGTATTTGCCGGCCTGCTCCTCCTCGTTTCATTGCCGCTCTCACAGGTCGCCGAGGCGCAGCTGTATTCCTGGAAGGACGCCGAGGGCAACGTCACGATCAAGAACGCGCCGCCCTCCTGGTACAAGGAAGCCGAGCGCTCGCGCGGCCCGAGGGTGCAGGTCATGCGCGGCGGGAAAATCATTGACGACACGGCCTGGCCGCTGGAGCGGCGCCAGGAAGGCCGCGCGAAGTCGGCCCGCCAGGAAGCCGAGCGCATACCGGTGCCGGCCAAGGTCCCTGCTGCGCCGGTCGCGCTGGAAGGCCAGATGCCCGTGAATCCAGACGAACTCCGCGAGCCGCGGCCGATCCAACCGAATCAGAAGCAGAACTAGCAGAACACAATTTAGAAAGATTGTTTTCCTGAAGCCCGCGTCAGGAGTCGCAATCCTGGCAGTTAGTGTATCGGTTTCGATACATTCTGCGCACTGTAAAATGCGCTTGATGGATATGACCAGAGTGTGGTGGGCCGTGTTGGACTCGAACCAACGACCAAAGGATTATGAGTCCTCTGCTCTAACCGACTGAGCTAACGGCCCGCAGGGGGATTATTGCAGACTGCAAGCCCTACTTCACGTTCCGTATCCGGCCGATGGTGTCTGCAAGGATGTTCTTGCTGTAGGGTTTGGTGATATAGGCATCTGCGCCGAGCGCCAGGCCCTTCGCAATCTCCTGCCGTTCATCCTTGGCCGTGAGCAGCGCAATCGTCAACAGCGCGAATTTGGGGTGCTTCCTGAGCTTGGCGAGAATATCGAAGCCGTTCCCGTCGGGCAGCATGACGTCGAGCAGCAACAGATCCGGCAGCGGTTTTGTCCTGAGGTCCTCGAGCAGTTCAGCGGCATTGCCCGCCACCCGCACCTGATAGCCCGCCATCGAGACGCGCAGGTCCGCGAGCGCAAGCTGGTCCGGGTCGTCCTCGACGATCAGCACCACCGTATCCGCCGGCGCCTTAGGCACGACCGCCCGATTCTTCAGGCGCGATTCGGCGATCCAGGCACCTGCGTTCGCGAGCGCCTCCTTCGCGCTCCTGGCGTCTTTTGCGATGCGTTGTGCGTCCTCACCCGTGACCGGCGCTTCGACCGCCGGCTTGGTGAAGAACTTCGTGAAATCCAGGTCGAAGTCTTCCTCGCTGGGCGCAAGCTCCAGATACCCGATTTCCTCCAGTTCCCCGAGCCATTCTTCGATCAGTTTGTCCGGGAATTGGCGCAGCGCGCCGCGGATCACGTCGAAGTGCGTGTCCGACGTGAACAAGGCGAGAATGCGGCGATAGTCGGCGGGGACCGAGAGGTCCTCTCCTGCCGCCTGTCCCGCCTCAGCGAGGCGGTATGTGCGCCCTGCCACGCCCATGTTCCCCTGCGCGCTACCCGCCCTACCCGCGCGCCAGGGCGCGTTCGAGGAACTCGAGCCGGTCCTGTCCCCAGAACAGCTCGCCCGAGAAGACGTAGGTCGGCGCGCCGAAGACCTGGCGCTCCAGCGCCTCCTGGGTATTCGCCGCGTACGGCGCCTTGCCGGCCTCGATCACTGCGGCCGCATTGTCGATGCCGTGGCGCGCCGCGATTGTCGCGAGCGTGCCCGAGTCCGCAATGTTTTCCTCCCGCGCCCAGACGGCCGCCATCAGGTCGCCCGCGAGTGCCATGCGCGCCGGCTCGGCCGCACCACAGATCAGCTGTGCTGCCGCAGTCCCGTCTGCGGGAAAGTATTTCGGCTGGATCGTCAGCGGCACTGCCAGATGCTCGCGCCAGCGGGCGAGTTCCATCAGGCGGTAGGCCTGCCGCTGTGGCGCGCGCTTGCCAAGTGGCAACCCGCCGGAGACGGGGAAAATCACGCCGTAGTCGACCGGCCTGGCATTGACCGCGGCGCCGAGGCGTTTTGCAATGTCAACCAGACGGGCATGGCCGAGGTAGGTCCATGGGGAAACGGGTGAAAAATAGTAGTCAACGACTTTCATTCGCACTCCTGAATAAAAACGGGCCGCCTGGACTATGCCCGGGCGGCCCGCAGGTTCTGTTACCGCATGACGATCAGCCTTCCTGGTCGAGGAAACTCTTCAGCCGTTCCGAACGCGATGGGTGACGCAGCTTGCGCAGCGCCTTGGCCTCGATCTGGCGGATCCGCTCGCGCGTCACATCGAACTGCTTGCCGACTTCCTCAAGCGTGTGGTCAGTCGACATCTCGATACCGAAACGCATGCGCAGCACCTTCGCCTCGCGCGGCGTCAGCGTATCAAGAACCTCCTTGGTCGCATCCCGCAGGCTCGAGTAGGTTGCCGCATCCGAGGGAGCCATGGTCGCCTGGTCTTCGATGAAGTCGCCCAGATGGGAATCGTCGTCGTCCCCGATCGGCGTTTCCATCGAGATCGGCTCCTTCGAGATCTTGAGGATCTTGCGGATCTTGTCCTCGGGCATCTCCATCTTCTCGGCCAGCGTTGCCGGATCGGGCTCGAGCCCGGTCTCCTGCAGGATCTGGCGCGAGATGCGGTTCATCTTGTTGATCGTCTCGATCATGTGCACCGGGATGCGGATGG
>JBBQVP010000136.1:0-11578 GCA_038211455.1 Burkholderiales bacterium | reverse complement strand
CCTGCAGGGTCTGCGCATCAAGCGGCTGGGCGAGGTCGATATCGCCGGCTTCAGCGGCAAAATTCTCGGTGACGGGGAACAGTTTCATAGTCATGTCTTCTCGCGCGGGACTTGTTGGTAAAGTATGCGCCCGGTTCAACCCACTATTCAACCCAGGGAGAGTCCAGATGATCTACGAAATGCGAACCTATTCCATCAAGCCGCGCTCGCTGCCGGAGGTGATGAAGCGTTTCGGCGAGGCCTACGAGAAGCGCAAGGCGTTCTCCCCGCTGGCCGCGTTCTGGTACACCGAGATCGGCCCGCTCAACCAGATCATCCATGTGTGGCCCTACGCGGACCTCGCCGAGCGCGGACGGATCCGCGCGGCCTCGGTGGCCGGCGGCGACTGGCCGCCGAAGATCAGCGAATTCATCGTCTCGATGCAATCCGACATCATGCTGCCCTGGCCGAACTCGCCGCTGCTTGAGCCAGGCGACGTGGGGCCGTATTTCGAGATGCGCACCTACACGCTGAACCCTGGCGACTACCCGAAGGTGCAGAAGGTCTGGGAAAAGCCGCTTGCCGCGCGGGTCAAGATCTCGCCGATCCTCGCGACCTGGTTCTCCGAGCTGGGCGGGCTGAACAAGTTCGTCCACATCTGGCCGTACAAGTCGATGGACCAGCGCATGGAAGCGAGGAAGCAGGCGCTGGCCAGCGGCACCTGGCCGCCGAGCGCCGGGCCGGGCGACGCGCCCTACACCACGGTCGCGCAGGAAACCAAGATCCTGCTGGCCGCGCCGTTCTCGCCGCTCAGGTAGCTGCCGGAGCCGCGGGCGGCGCAGGAGACAGCGCGAGAAGGCCGGCGCGCACCTGCCCGAGCACGCCGCCCCAGTCGCCGATTACCTGCTGGCGAAGCAACCTGGCGCTGCGGTACCACGGGCTGGTTTCGCCCTTGAGCTGCCAGCGCCAGTCCGGGATCACGGGCAGCAGGACCCACACGGGCCGGCCGAGCGCGCCGGCCAGGTGCGCGATGCTGGTATCCACGCTGATCACCACGTCCATCAGTTCGCACAGCGCCGCGGTGTCGGCGAAGTCCGCGCCCATGTGGCGGATGTTCGGGTTTGCGGCGAGGATGCCGGCGTCGCCCTCGCGCAGGTCCTTCTGCAGGCTGAAGTACGCATGCTGCGGAGGCAGGTGCGCCACCAGTTCCGCGAGCGTGATGCTGCGCTTGGCATCGCCCACGTTCAGGTGGCTGCCGCTCCATGACAGTCCGACACGCATGCCCCGAGGTTCACCCAGCTCCGCGCGCCAGCGCGCCACGCGCACCGGGTCGCTTTCGATATAGCGTCCGGGCGTGGGCACCGTGTCCGGCGTGGTGCTGAACGCATGCGGCAGGCTCATGAGCGGGCAATGGAAATCGATGGCTGGCAACGGGCCGTCGTCCTCAACTAACTGCGCGACCCCGGCCAGGTTCGAGAGCAGCGCGCGCAAGGGGCGCGGCACCTCGAGGATCACGCGCGCGCCGCGCGCGCTCGCTGCAAGCGCATAGCGGCAGAACTGGATCGTGTCGCCGAAACCCTGCTCGGCGTGGAGCAGCAGTGTCCTGCCCTCCAGGGGTTCGGCGCCGGTCCATTGCGGCTGCGCGAACGCGCGTCGTTTTCCCAGCGTCTTGTCGAGTTTCTTGTAGCGCCAGCGCCATTCGTACTTCTGCCATCCACGGGCAAAGTCGCCCTGCATCAGGCACAAGGTGGAGAGGTTGAAGTGCGCCTCGGCAAAGTCCGGGGCGATCGCAATGGCGCGCTCGTAGCATTGCAGGGCTTCCACAAGCCGGTTCATTTCCTGCAGCACGATGCCGCGCCCGCTCCAGGCGCCGGCGTGCTCAGGCCGCAGCGCAAGCGCGCGGTCGTAGCTCGCCAGCGCCTCCTTGAGCCGCCGCAGCGACTGCAGCACCGCCCCGCGATTAGCATGCGCCTCGGCGTAATCCGGCTGCAGCGCAAGCGCGCGGTCGTAGCTCGCCAGCGCTTCGGAAGGACGACCCAGATCGAGCAGCGCAACACCGCGGTTGCCGTGCGCTTCCGCAAACCCTGGCGCAAGTGCGATCGCCCGCTCGAAGCTGTCCAGCGCCTCTGCCGGGCGGTCGAGGGCCTGCAGCACGACGCCGCGGCTGCTGTGCGCTTCGGCAAACTCGGGCCGCAGCGCAAGCGCGCGCTCGTGGCATGCGAGCGCATCCGGCAGACGGTCGAGGCCCTGCAGCGCGACACCGCGGTTGCGATGCGCCTCGGGATAGTCCGGTCGCAGCGCGATCGCATGGCCATAGCTGGCGAGCGCCTCCGCGGGACGCTTCAGGTCCTGGAGCGCGACAGCGCGGTTGTAGTGAGCCTCGGGATAGTCGGGCTGCAGCGCGAGCGCGCGGTCGTAGCTCGCCAGCGCCTCCTCGAACCTCCCGAGATCCTGCAGTGCGCTGCCACGGTTGATGCAAGCTTGCGCAAAGTCAGGCTTGAGCGCGAGGGCACGATCGTAGCTCGCCAGTGCCTCCTCCAACCTGCGCAGCGCCTGCAGCGCGTTGCCGCGGTTGGAATGCGCTGCGGCATCGCTCGGATTGATGGCGACCGCGCGACCGAGCAGCGCCGCGGCCTCCTCGGTGCGCTGCGTCTGCGCCGCGATAATGCCCAGGAGGTGCAGCGTGTCGAACTGGCCGGGCATGGCCTTGAGGATCCGGCGGCAGAGCCGCTCGGCCTCGTTCCAGTCGCCGCGCGTGTAGGCCGCGACGGCTTCTTGCAGCGCGAGTTGGTGGCGGTGCGGAATGGAGGGGGCGTGGGAGGCGCGCTTGGACATCGGCAGCTGTTTCAGTACGGCCGGAACAAGGGCACCGGCTGCGGGACGAAGTTCGTGCGCAGTATAGCGGGCGAGCGAAGCCGCCCGCTCAGCGCAGGCGCCACCACAGGTCTAGCCTCGCCATCGCACGGGTAGCAAAACCGCGCACGCCGTAGCTACGCCAGCGCTGCAGACGCTGCAGCAGGCCAATGAATGCCTGTCGCGGCCGCGCAGGTCGCGTGCGTTCGATCGCGCGCTGCTCGGCCGCGATGTCGATGTCGGGACCCCAGGCGGGCGTGAGCGCGGAAAAGTCCAGATCCGGGTAGTCGGCGAGGAAGGCCTGCTCGCCGGCCTCGACCACTGCATAGACCAGGCTGTCGGCCGGCGCCAGAGCCTCCGCAGGTGGTGGCGCAGCGTCGCCTGGTGGGGACGCCAGCCGTGTCCGGTACGAGCCGTACCACTGGTGCCACGCGATGGGCGCACCATCGTCGGCGAGCAGGTTCCCCATGCCATACCGGTGAGTGTGGAACGGTTTTAAAAGGTGCTGGCGGGTCAGTTTCTGCCCGATGCCGTAGTCGAATTCGTTGTGCAACGTCCCCAAGGGCCGCGTTCCCCAGATCCCGCGCAGACCCCAACGCGCCTTGAAGCTGCGCAGGTTGAACAGCATGAAATTGGCCGCAGTGCAGCCCGGCGCGAAGCGCAGCCAGCCGCCCGAACCGGGCCATTGCGTCTGCCAGATGTGGTCGGGCATGCGGATGCGTTCCTCTACCCCGACAAGCTCATAGCACCCGTCCACCATGCCTTTCACGTAGGGATCGAGGCTGGAAAGCAACACGGTATCGTGATCAAGGATGCAGACGTACTCCGTTTTGCAGCGTTGCAGCAAGCGCACATAGGCGTCGGGGAACTCGCATTCCTCGAGCCAGTAGTTGACGCCGAATTCGCGCCGGTAGGATTCCATTTCCTCCGCGTCACCACCACGCTTGGAGATGAGGATCGGCGCCATCGGATGGAAACGGCGCACCGACTCCAGGTGGATGCGCATCATCTCCCTGCCCGACCAGTACGGCGTGACGAAGGAAATCATGCCGACGATGCCGCCGTGCCGCTTCGGAACTGCGACCATTTGCGCAGGAACCAGCCCGGGAACACCCAGTGGATCGCCCAGAACGGGTGCCGGCCGAGGCCCTCGCGCATGAACCGCCAGGCATCGCCCTGTCCACAGAGCAGTCGGCGAAGCCCGAAGCCGAACAGCATTCCCGCCGCATGGCGGTCGGCCGCCGCGGCGATGTCCGGATATTTGCGCTGGTAGGTTTTCGAGATCTGCATGCACTCCCACACGCAGTAGTCCCCGCCCTTTACCGACTTGCACTCTGCGTGGTTGCGGATCACCGCGACTGGGGCGCGCAGCACACACATGCGCGCATGCGCGAGGTAGCGCAGCATGAACTCGTAATCCATCGAGTAGTGCAGGTTCTCATCCACCGCGCCGACCGCGGCAAGGAGTTCGCGCGGAAAGAAGGTGCCCGGCTGCGCGTGATGCGGCAGGCTCCACCACTGCGCATAGGCGTGCTGGTCCAGCGGTTCCGGGAGATGCATTTCGTGGCGTTCGTCCCCCTCGCGCGTGAAGATCACGCCGCCTGCGAGGATGTCTGCCGGGTGCTGCGCGTGCGCCGCACCGACCCGCCCGAACGCGCCCGGGAGAAAGTAGTCGTCGCTGCTGAACAGGCTGAAGACGCTGCCCGTGGCGCGCGCGAGCCCCTTGTTGAACGCGTGCGACTGGCCGCGGTCGGGCTCGCTCACCGAGTAAGTGATCCATGGCGCGTAGCGGGCGATCGCATCGAGGGTCTCGCGATTGCTGCCGCCGTCAATCACGATCAGTTCCAGGCGCGGATAACCCTGCAGCAGCACGGAGCGGAGCGTCTCCTCGATGTAGCGGCCCTGGTTGAGCGAGGCGACCACGACACTGATAAGAGGCCAGTCGGCCCCGCCGGGCATGAGATCATCGAGGGGCGGCGTTTCGACCGACCACGGCCAGCCGGTCCTGCCGGCGGGCGGGGCGGGAAGTTCGTGAAGCCGCGGGCAGCGCATGCTGCATCGTACTGTCGCGGCGGACTTCTTACCAATCGAACGACAGATTTTTGCAGACGCGCTCACTCGAACCACGGATATCCAGGGATGAACATTCTTCTGCGCCCGTTTCGCAGCGGCCTGCGCCGCGCGTGGCGCTGGCTGGGGGTCGCCGAGCACCAGCTCGTCCTCGCCTGGCGCGTGCTGCTGCGCACGCTGCGCCTCGTCTTGCGCCCTGTCCTCGGCTTGCGCAAGCAGGTGCTGGTGCTCGACAATCCGCCGGGCTACTCGGCCGGCCTGTTTGCCGAGTTCGGCGCGGTCCTGGGGATGCTGGAGCATTACGAAGCCTGGCAGCGGCAGTATGCCGGCGCTACGGTCGAGTTCTCCGGTCGCGGCATGTACCACGATCCGGCGGCGGGGGAGAACTGGTGGGAATATTACTTTGAGCCGATTCGCATCGGGAGCGGCCCGGCAATTGCCGCCGCACGCCGGGTCGACACCTTCGAGCACATCGGGTTTTCGGTGCGCGCGACCCGTGGCTTGCGTCGTGCCGATGGCCACAGACTCATCGAGAGCCATGTACGGGTCAGACCGGAGATCGGGCGCAAGGTCGATGCGTTCGCGCGCGAACACTTCGCGAACGCTGCGACGATCGGCGTCCACTATCGGGGCACCGACAAGTCAGCGGAAGCACCCCGGGTCCCGTACGAGACCGTGCTGCACGCCATTCGCGCGCGTCTCGCAATCGCAGGACAGGAAAAATGCCGGCTGTTCGTGGCGACCGACGAGGCGGATTTCCTCGAATTCATGCGCGCACAGTTTCCGGACAAATTGATATATTCAGGGAGTTTCCGTTCCAGCAACGGGATGCCGGCGCATGCCGGCAATCCAGACATGTTTAAAAGGGGCGAGGAGGCCGTCGTTGACTGCCTGCTGCTATCGAGATGCACACACCTGATCAGAACGCCGTCGAACCTGGGCCTGTGCGCGACGTTCTTCAACCCGTCGTTGCCGGTGACCTTGCTCTCCTCGCAATGAGCATCGAGCCGCGCAATCCGTACGCCTCGCAAGCGATCGTTCCACTCACCGGGTTTGCCTACTATCTGGATCATTTCTACGGGCTGCCGGGCGTCCTGCGGCACAAGTTCGCGGTCGTGATGACGCTCGCCCTGCGCAGCGCGCGGATGTTGTTGATCCTGGCCGGAGTCCCACTGCACAAGCCGGTGCTTGTGCTGGGCTGCCCAGCCGAAGAGAACGACGCGGGGTTCTTTGCCGAATTCGGTTCGGTGCTCGGGATGCTGGAGCACTACGACCGCTGTAAATTTCTCTATGCTGGGGCAGCGGTGGATTTCGGCAGCGGCGGCTTCTATTTCGACAGCGCGCACGGCGCAAACTGGTGGGAATACTATTTTGAGCCGCTCGGGGCTCAGCCACACGGTGCGACATCTTCGCGCGACGTCCGGTCACCTCGCCCGGGCACGAGGATGCTCACCCGGCGAGAGCGGGACGTGTTGGCTCAACGGGCTGAAAACCGCCTGTCACGCAGTAAAGGTCACGCGCTGATCGCGCGCTATGTCCGCGTGCGGCGGGAGATCATCGCAAAAGTGGACGCCTTCGCTGGCGCAAATTTCACCGGCCGCCACGTGATCGGTGTGCACTACCGGGGAACAGACAAGATCAGGGAAGCGCCGCGCGTCTCCTATGAGGCCGCACGCGCTTCTGTCGAAGTGCAGATTGGGCGGGCGCGCGCTGGAACCGCCAGGATTTTTGTCGCTACCGACGAAGAGGCTTTCCTCGACTATTTCCGCGGTGTATTTCCGCAGATGGTGTGCGCCTTTGATGCACTCCGCTCGCTCGACGGCCGGCGCCTGCACGACGGTGCTGGGAACAACCATCGCAAAGGCGAGGACGCGCTTATTGACTGCCTCCTTCTGTCCAGGTGTGACCAACTGGTGCGGACCGAGTCGAACCTCGGTTTGTGCGCAGCTTTCTTCAATCCCGACGTGCCCCAGATCCTGCTCAGAAGCGCCTGATGCGCGAATCGCTCGAACCGGCGCCGCCCCTGTCTTTCCGATCCAGGGCAAGACGCGCCCTCAGCCGCCTCTACCGGGGTTGGGGATTCACCGAATCCGGCTGCCGCGACATCTCGCGCCTGCTCGCCTTTCTCGCATGGGCGGGCCTTGCCCGGGTCGGGCTGGCCAGGAAACGGGTCATGCTGATGAACTGCGCCGAGGGTCGCGAAGGTGACGGGTTCTACGCACAGTTCTCGGTGATCCTCGGCCTGCTCGAACACTGTGAACGATGGAAAGGCGTGATCGCAGGCGTGAAGGTGGACTTTGGTGACTGGGACCTGTACTTCGACGCTTCCGCCGGGAACAATTCATGGGAGTATTTTTTCCAGCCGATCGACTTCCGGCGGGAGTCCGGGGCGGTCGAGCGGGTCGTGGACCGCGAGCAGGGGCAGCGCTTTGCCGTCCGAGGGGAAACCATGCTGCGGACCACGGCGTTCGGGCTGATCTCACGGCATATCCGGGTCAGGCCGCATATCCAGGAAAAGATCGACGCCTTCGCGCGCGCGAATTTCAGGGGGTTCGATGTCATCGGCGTGCACTATCGCGGCACCGACAAGTGGGAGGAGGCGCGTCGCGTCCCGTACGAAGAGGTGCGCAGCGCGATCCGCGAAGCGATCATTGCCCGCGAAGCCGGCGCATTCCGTTTGTTCGTCGCCTCGGACGAACAGGCATTCGTCGAGTACATGGAACGCAGCTTCCCGGGCAGGGTGATCTCGTGGGAAACGCGCCGCTCCCTCGATGGCGAGCCGATCGATTTCGTGTTCGATGACAATTACAAAAAGGGCGAGGATGCTGTGATCGACTGTCTCCTGCTGTCGCGATGTCATCACCTGATCAGGACGTCCTCGACGCTCAGCCTGTGTTCCACTTACTTCAACCCGAAAATCCCGGTCGTGGTTCTGAACCAGCATTACTCCGGATTGCAGCCCTCGCCCAGATGAATGGGACGGGACACGCGCGAAGAGCGCCGGAGGTCACACGCAGAATGCGCGGCGTTGCGGCACGCCTGTACCGGCACCTGCGCAGGGTCGGCGCGGCGGGCAGGTACGCCGCCGGACTGACGGCGTTCCGGGCCCGGAGGGTACTCGCCAGGCACGGCATCTGCCGCAAGGCAATCCTGCTGATGTCCTGCGCCGAGGAGCGCGAAACCGAAGGGTTCTACGGCCAGTTCACCGGAATCCTCGGCATGCTCGATTGCCTCGAAACCTGGCCGGACTCGGTTGCCGGGGTGCGCGTCGATTTCGGGGACCGCGGGCTCTACTTCGACCCCGCCCACGGTGGGAATTCCTGGCAGTATCACTTTGAGCCCATCGACGTCGGCTGCGGCAGTGACGCGGTCGACTGGAAACTGGGGACCGACCTAGAGGAGCAGTTCTACCAGCACGGCGAGCAACTGCCCCGCGCACGCGCGTTCCAGCTCATCGACCGGTACATTCGGCCCAGGCCACATATCCGCGAAAAGGTCGATGCTTTCGTGCGCATGCATTTCGCGGGTTTTCATGTCCTCGGGATCCACTATCGGGGCACCGACAAGTGGGTCGAAGCGCGCCGCGTCCCCTATGCGGAAATCTGCGCCGCCGTTCGCGACGCGCTCGGCGCGCAGGATGGGGGCCGCTATCGCCTGTTCGTGGCGTCTGACGAACAGGGGTTCGTGGACCACATGGAGCGCGAATTCCCCGGCAAGGTGAGTTCGTGGTGCACGCTTCGCGCGCCCGAGGCCAATCCAGAGGACAGCGACCCGATCGATTTTGCGATGGGAGACAACTTCAGGAAAGGCGAGGACGCGGTCATCGACTGCCTGCTGCTGTCGCGCTGCGACGCGCTGATCCGGACGCTGTCGAGCCTGGGCTTGTGCGCGGGGTTTTTCAATCCGGCGATACCGGTCAGGCTCCTCAACCAGTACCACGTCCCGGTGAGCAACACCGCCTGGTGAGCGCGATGGCCGACAATCCCGGGCTGCGCCCGCCGCTACGCGGCCTGCGCCGGACCGCCGCGCACATCTACCATGCGCTGGGGCCGGCCGAAGGCGCGTTCAGGGACGTCCTGCGGGCGCTGGCGTTTCACGCCTGGCGGGGTCTTGTCCGGCTCGGCCTCGCGAGGAAAGCGGTACTCGTGATGAATTGCGCGGGGAACCGGGAGATCGACGGGTTCTATGCGCAGTTCATCGTGGTCCTCGGCCTGCTCGCGCATTTTGAAAAGTGGCGGGGCGAGATTGCCGGGATACGGGTCGATTTCGGGGACGCGGGTTTGTATTTCGACCCATCGCTGGGGAGGAATTCCTGGAATTACTTTTTCGAGGCGATCGAGATCTCGCGCGATACCCGGGCGGTGGAACAGGCGCTCGATGCCAGGGACCAGTACCGCTATTTCGAAACCGGGGAATCCCTGCCTCGCCAGCGAGCGGCGAAACTCATCGCCCGATACATTCACGTCAGGCCGGCAATACTGGGGAAGGTCGGCGAGTTTGCGCACACCCGATTCCGTGGCTTCGACGTCATCGGGGTGCACTACCGGGGCACGGACAAGTGGACGGAGGCGCAGCGCGTAGCCTACGAGGACGTCCGCGCCGCAGTTCGCAGCGCGGTCGATGCGGTGGGGGACGGCAACTTTCGCCTGTTCGTGGCCTCGGACGAACAGGCCTTCGTCGATTTCATGGCCAGCAGCTTTCCGGAAAAAGTGATCTCCTGGGAGACACGCCGCTCCACGGATGGCCAGCCGATCGACCTCAGGATGGAAGACAACTACAGGAAGGGAGAGGATGCGGTGATCGACTGCCTGCTGCTGTCCCGGTGTACTCGCCTGATCCGAACACGCTCCAGCCTGGGACTGAGCGCGACATTCTTCAATCCGGACCTGCCGGTTGTCGTGCTCAATGAAAGCGAAAAGCGCCGAAGGAAAATGAGGGAGGACATCGCCGATGGCGCGTGAATCGAACTGGGGTATCGCGTTGCGCCGGCTGTGGGAGACGTTTCCGGAGGGCGTGCGCGAGTCCGTCGCCGGGCGCCTGCTCCGTTCCTGCTATCGATCCCGCGCAGGGCACCTGTTGCGCGGCGGCTACCGCCTTGCGCGCCGGCTCAGGGAACACCCGGCGCTGCCGGGCAATGGCTCCAGAATTACTGTCCCCCACCTGGAGGTCCACATCACCCACAAATGCAACCTGAGCTGCGAGGGCTGCCTGCATTTCACCAACCACAGGCACGAAGGAACGCTCTCTGCGGCGGAACTCCGAAAAACGATGGCGCTATGGAACACGCGGCTGATCCCGCGAAGCTTCGCCATCCTGGGCGGAGAACCCTGCATGCATCGTGAACTGGTCGACATCGTCTACCTGACGCGAAAAATGTGGCCCCACCCAAGAACGCGGATCGAGCTTGTCACCAACGGTCTGCTGCTTCACCTGCACCCGGGTCTTCCGCAGGCCCTGGTCGATACCGAGACCGAGCTCGCCATCTCCGTGCACAGCGATGCCGCGACTGCGCCAAAGTACCAGGAGAAGCTTTCCAGGGGACTTGAACTCGCAAGAAAATGGGAGCGGGAGCACGGCATCTCGCTGAACGTGGGGGATTCCTTCAACGAGTGGAGCCTGGGCTACAAAGGGTCCGGCGCCGGAATCATGCCATTCGAAGATGGCGATCCGCGCAAGAGCTGGGACCACTGCGTGACAGGGCAGGAATGTTTCCAGCTGTTCGAAGACCATTTGTGGAAATGCGCGCCGGCGGCGTACCTCCGACTGCAGGATCGCAAATACGATCTGTCGGAAAAATGGAATCCCTACCTGCAGTATCGTCCCCTGGGGCCGGAGTGCTCCGACCGGGAAATCGCCGAATTCTTCAAACGGAAATCCGAACCGGTCTGCGGCATGTGCCCGAGCAATCCGCAGACATTTTTCAAGCGGAACCCGCTGCTCCCTGTGAGGTTCTACAAAACGCCGCCGAGTGTCGCTCCCGCCGAAGGACTCACGCAGAGCGCCGGGTGAGGTGTCTGTCGACAATGCGGGGACGACCGCTTTCCGATGCTTTCCGATAACTGCGCGTATCAGCGCGCGGCGGTGCTTGGCGCCTTCAGCTTCATCGTTCCTCCGGGACAGACGATCCTTTACGCCGGGTCCGAGGTCGACGCCGCGGCGGAGCTGCCCACTCTCGCTGCAAGGAAAACGACCGTGCTCCGCGCGCCAAACGCGGTCGACCTGGACGGCATCGAGGGCGAGTTCGACTACGTGATCCTTCGTCAGGGGCTGGATGGCGGCGCCGATCCGGCTGCGTTTCTCGCGCGCTTGCGCGCCGTCTGTGCACCGCAAACGCGAATCATCGTGTGCGGACGCAACGGGGCCTGGTCCGCACTGCTGGCTCTATTACGGCGCACGCCGCCGCAATCCCGCGCCAGTGCTGCACGCCGGTCGGTGAATGATACGCATCGTTCCATGACGGCCGCAGGATTTGAACTCACGCGCTCGCGCCGCGCCATGTTGTGTCCTGCCTATGCACTGGGTCTGGGGCCGGCGATCAACTGCGTAGCAATGTGGTTCCCGTTTCTCGGACCTCTTAAGTCCCACTGGTTCCAGGTCTATCGCCCGACACCCGGTCCCGACCCCAGCGCAAATGAAAGCCTGACGGTCTGCCTGGTGTGCCGTGACGAGAGAGACA
>JBBQVP010000135.1:0-11962 GCA_038211455.1 Burkholderiales bacterium | reverse complement strand
GATCCCCTATTCGGTTGAGACGAACGACATCCCGATGATGATGGTCCAGCACCACGAGGCCGCCTACTGGACGCAGAAGTGCATCGACAGTTTCGTGCGTTACTACGTGGAAGGCGCCGAGCGGCCGAAGATCCTGGCGATCGCCATCCATCCGTACATCAGCGGCCAGCCGTTCCGCATCAAGTACCTCGAGCAGGTCTACGAGCGGATCAACAGCCTGCCCGGCGTGCTGCACTGGAACGGCGAGCAGATCCTCGAGTGGTACCTCGGATCGCGCGGTCCGGCATAGGCCGCGCAGTGCGGGCGTTCCCGTCATGACGAAAAAGCATCCGCCCGTCCACCAGATCGAGTTGCGCATTGCCGAACTCGCGCAGCTGTTCAACTCGATGGATCCGACGCCGTTCCATCACCGCGACCTTGACCGGGACGCAGAGGAATTCCTGGAGAGCTGGGCGCTGGAATTTCCGCAGGCCAGCCACTTTCGCATCGTCGTTCACATCGAGCGGATGCCGAAGGAGGATCCAACCGCGCTGGTGGCGGAGGCGATCCACAACTACTTCGAATACAAGTCCGTGATCTCGCGGCGCAACCTGCGCCTGCTGCTCCTCGAAGGACGCACCAGCCTGCTGATCGGGCTGGGATTCCTTGCGCTGTGCCTGATCGGCGCCGACCTGTTGTCCGCATCGGCGGCCGACAGCACCTTCCTCAGGATCGTGAAGGAGAGCCTCACCATCGGCTGCTGGGTGGCGATGTGGCGCCCGATGCAGATCTTCCTTTACGACTGGTGGCCCCTGGTCAGGCGCCGGAGCATCTACCTCAACCTGAGCCGCGCGATTGTCCACGTGGCACCGCCGCGCGCCTGACCGGCCTGCGCGGCCGGGACGGCGTCAGCCGGCGAAGTGGCAGGCGGCCACGTGCCCCGGCGCGATCTCGCGCAACACAGGCGCCTCGGTCCGGCAGCGCGCTTCGGCGCGCGGGCAGCGCGGATGAAAATGGCATCCCGCGGGCGGATGAATGGGGTTCGGCACGTCGCCCTGCAGCACGATGCGCGTGCGCTTTGCCTTTGGGTCCGGGATTGGGACCGCCGACAGCAGCGCTTCGGTGTACGGGTGTTTCGGTGCCGTGTACAGGTCGCGCGCGGCGGCGACTTCGACGACGCGACCGAGGTACATGACCGCCACCCGGTTGCTGATGTGCTCGACCACCGAAAGGTCGTGCGCGACGAAAAGGTAGGTCAGGTTGAATTTCTCCTGCAGGTCCTCAAGGAGATTGATGACCTGTGCCTGCACCGACACGTCGAGCGCGGAAACCGGCTCGTCGCAGATGATCAGCCTGGGGGACACTGCTAGCGCCCGCGCGATGCCGATGCGCTGGCGCTGGCCGCCCGAAAATTCGTGCGGGTAGCGATGCATGTGATCGGCGGCGAGGCCCACGGTTTCCAGCAGTTCGACCACGCGCTCCTCGAAGGCGCGCGCGTCCTTCGCCAGGCCGTGGATCGTCAGCGCCTCGCCGACGATCGTGCCGACCTTCATGCGCGGGTTGAGCGAAGCGTAGGGATCCTGGAAGATGATCTGCATTTCGCGCCGCGCGAGGCGCAGGTCTCTCGGCCCCATCTCCGTGACGTCCCGGCCGTCGAACCATACCTTCCCGGCGGTCGGCTCGATCAGCCGGAGAATGCACCGGCCGGTGGTGGATTTTCCACAGCCCGACTCGCCCACGAGCCCCAGGGTCTCGCCCGCATCAATGTGGAAACTCACGCCATCGACGGCGCGCACGTGCTCGACCTGGCGCGAGAGCAACCCGCTCTTTACCGGGAAATGCTTGACCAGCGATTCGACCTTGAGCAGTGGTTCGTTCATGGGCGTCATTCCGCGAGCACGCAGGCGACCTTGTGCCCGGTGCGCACTTCTCTCAGGGGCGGTGTTTGCGCGGTGCATTGCGGCTGGGCGTAGCGGCAGCGCGGCGCGAAGCGGCAGCCGGCCGGCGGGTTGCGCAGGTTGGGCACCACCCCGCCGATCACTTCGAGGCGCTTCTTCTGCGTGGCTGCGGTATCGATACGGGGGATCGAACGGATCAGGCCCTGGGTATACGGATGCAGCGGTTCCTCGAACAGCGCCCCGACGCTCGCTTCCTCGACCACCTTGCCCGCGTACATCACCACCACTCGCTGCGCCGTCTCGGCGATCACGCCCATCGCGTGCGTGATCAGCATCACCGCCATGCCCAGCCGGCCCTGGAGTTCGCTGAGCAGGTCGAGGATCTGCGCCTGGATCGTGACGTCCAGCGCGGTGGTGGGTTCGTCGGCGATCAGCAGTTTGGGGTTGCACGACAGGGCCATCGCGATCATGACCCGCTGGCGCATGCCGCCGGAGAACTGGTGGGGATAATCGTGCACCCTCCTTTCGGGCTGGGCGATATGGACGAGCCTGAGCATCTCGACCGCACGCTCGATGCCCGCCTTGCGTCCCAGCCCCTCGTGCAGCCGGATCACCTCGGAGAGCTGGTCGCCGATCGTGTATACGGGGTTGAGGGAAGTCATCGGCTCCTGGAACACAATCGCGATTTCCTTCGCGCGCAGCTTGTACATTTCTTCCATCGGAAGCGGCACGAGGTCGCGGCCTTCCCACAGTATCTCGCCGGCCGCGATGCGTCCCGGCGGGCTGGCGATCAGCTTCAGCACCGACAGCGCGGTCACGCTCTTGCCGCTGCCCGATTCGCCGACCACGCCCAGCGTCTCGCCGCGGTCGATCCAGAGATCGACCCCGTCGACCGCGTGGACGAGGCCGTCGTCGGTCATGAACTGGGTCTTCAGCCCGCGGATCTCCAGCAGATGCGCAGCCGCCACCTACATCACCTTGCGCGGGTCGAGCGCGTCGCGCAGCCCGTCGCCAATGAAGTTGATCGACAGCACCGCGAGGAAGATCGCCCCACCCGCGAACAGCGCCCAGTGCGGCGCGATGTCGAGGTAGTCCTTGGCGTCATACAGGATCCGGCCCCAGGTGGGGATGTCCGGGGGGAATCCCAGCCCGAGGAAGGACAGGGTCGATTCAGCGATGATCGCCGCGGCCACGTCGACGGTACCCGCCACGATGACCGGCCCGAGCGAATTGGGCAGGATGTGCCAGACCACCTGGCGGGTGGTCGTCGCGCCCAGTGCGCGCGCCGCCTCGACGAATTCCTTCTCGCGCAACGACAGAAACTGCGCGCGAACCAGCCTCGCAACCTGCATCCAGCGAAACCCGCCTATGACCACCACGACCATGATAAACACGCCAGCCTCCGGCCCGACCAGCGTCTTCAACGTATCGCGGAAGAGATAGATGATCAGCAGGAGCAGAGGAATCTGCGGCAGTGACAGGAACAGGTCGGTCAGCCACATCAGCACGGCGTCCACGCTGCCTCTCGAAATGCCGGCGACCGCGCCGATGAGCGTCCCGACAAAAACAGCGATGAATCCGGCCGCGAGTCCCACAGCCAGCGATATGCGCCCGCCGTAGAGCATTCGCGCGAACACGTCCTGGCCGAGATCGTCGGTGCCGAAGGGATGGGCAAGCGTGGGCGATTTCAGCTTGGCTGTGAAGTCGATCTCGTTGATCGGAACATTCCAAAGCCACGGGCCGAGCAGCACGCCAAACACCAATACCGCGAGGATCAGCGCGCCGGCGAGCGCCAGGCGATGGCGGCGAAACCGCCGCCAGGCGTCCGCGGCCGGCGAAACGCTCGGGGCGCGCTTCGCCGCAGGCGGCGCGCCAGGAGGGGGTAACGGGGGAACCCCGGTTCCCCCGTACTTAGCGGTAGGCGATGCGAGGGTCGAGCCAGGCATAGAAGATGTCCGCTACAAGGTTGAACAGAATCACGAGGCATGAGAGCACGAACGTCACCGCGAGGATTACCGGCGTGTCGTTGGCGAGGATTGCGCTGATGAGGAGCGACCCGATGCCGGGCACGCGGAAGATCTGCTCGGTCACGATGGCTCCGCCAAAAATCGCCGGCAGCTGCAACATGACCAGGGTTACCACCGGGAGCAGCGCATTGCGAACCACGTGCTTGACGATCACCACGCGTTCAGTGAGGCCCTTGGAACGCGCCGTGGTGACGTAGTCGAGGCGGATCACGTCGAGCGCGGCCGAACGCACGTAACGGGTCCACGACGCTCCCTGGAAGACACCCAGCACTGCGACCGGCATCAACGACTGCTTTAAGTGTTCCCAGTAGAACTGCCAGCCGGTGGCGCTGATGTCGGCGCGATAGACGAACGGCAGCCAGTCCAGCTTGATGCTGAATACAAGGATCAGCAGGATGCCGGTAAAAAACGTCGGCAGCGAAAAGCCGATGAAAGCGAGGGTATTCGCAACCTGGTCAAAGAGCGAGTACGGTCGCGTCGCCGCGTAGACGCCGATCGGCAGCGCGATCAGGAGCGCCAGCAGCTGCGAGGAGCCGATCACCAGCAGCGTGGTCGGCAGGCGCTGCAGGATCAGCTTGTCGACGTCCACCCGGCTCGCGAACGAAAACCCCCAGTTGCCGTGCGCCATCTGGCTCGCCCAGCGCACGTAGCGCACCGGGACCGGGTCGTCCATGCCGAACTGCTTGCGCAGGTTCTCACGCACCTCGGCCGGCACATTGGGATTGGTGGCAAGCTCCTCGAACGGGTCGCCCGGCGCGAGCGCCAGCACCGTGAACAGCACAATGCTGATCCCGATCAGGCTCGGAATGGCGATGAGCAGGCGGCGCAGTATGTACCTGCCCATCGTCTAGCCCCCCGTTGTCCCGCGCAAAGCGCCCGGCATTCCGCGCAAGGCGCTCAGGCGTCCCGGTACCAGTCCTTGAGCAACCAGAGGTCGTTATCCCAGCCCGACAATGGCGCGTGCAGCTTGTTCGAAACCGCCGCGACCCGCGGCCGGAACACCAGCGGGATGAGAAAGCGCGTGGCGATCACGATGTCGTTCATCTGCATGAACATCGCGGCCCGCTTGACCGGGTCCAGCTCGCCCTGGGAGGCGTGATAAACCTTGTCGAACTCCTCGCTGCGCAGCCGCGTGATGTTGCGCCCCTGCCATTTGTTCTCTTTCTGCGCGACCTCCCACGAACCGAACTGGTTGATGAACACCTCGGGGTCCGGCTGGGTCATGGTGGTGGTGTACATCTCGATGTCGGCGTAGAACTTGGTGTAGGTGTCCGGGTTCGCGACGTCGGAAGAAAAGAACACCGAAGCCGTGATCGCCTTGACCTCGATGTCGATGCCGGCCTTCTGGCAGGCCTGCTTGATGATCGCCTGGCACTTCTGCCGCGGCCCGTTGATCGAGGTCTGGAACACGAACTTCAGTTTCTTGCCGTCCTTGGCGCGAATCCCATCGGAACCCTTCTTCCAGCCCGCGTCATCCAGGATCTTGTTCGCCTTGTCGATACTGAACTCGAACTTGGTGTTCTTGGAGACAAAGCGCTTCGGGTTGTTGATGAAGTTTCGCGTTGCGACGCCGGTGCGGCCGTAGATGTTGTCCTGCACACCCTGGCGATCGACCAGCACGTTGAGCGCCTCGCGCACCGCGGGGTCCGACAAGGTCGGGTGCTTGGTCTTGATGCTCGCGCGTTCCCCGTCGACTTCGGTCCATGGGTCGGTGCTGTTGAGCAGGATCTGCTCGATGTTGCCGCCCGGCACGATATCGGCGCGGCCGCGCCCGCCTTTCTCCAGGCGCAGCAGGATCTCGTCTTCGACCTGCATGTTCCAGGCATAGTCGAATTCACCGGTCTGCATCACCGCGCGCGCCGCCGACACCGCGTCGCCGCCGCCCTTCATTTCGATCGAATCGAAGTACGGCCGGTTCGGCTCGTGGTAGTCGGTGTTGATCACGCCGCGCACCATGTCGCCGGGCTTGAAATCTGCGAACTTGTAGGGCCCGGTGCCCACGGGCTTCAGGTTGTTGGGCGCCTCGCGCGACTTGGCGCCCTTGTAGGCTTCGAACAGGTGCTTGGGGATGATCATCCCGCGCGTGCCGACAAAGGCGTCGGCCCAGAAAGGCGTCGCCTTCGGGAAAATCACCCGGACCGTATGGCTGTCGACCTTCTCGACCTTGACGTCCTTGTAGCTGCCGATCGAGACCGCGGCGGTCGCCGGGTCGATCGCGTATTCGTAGTTGAACAGCACGTCGTCGGCCGTGAAGGGCTTGCCGTCGTGCCACTTGACGTTCTTCTTCAGCTTCCAGGTGACCGACTTGCCGTCCGCAGACAGCCCGCCGTTCTCGCGGCTCGGTGCCTCGGCAGCGAGGATCGGCACCAGGTTGCCGTCAGCATCCCAGGCGCCGAGCGGTTCGTAGAAGATGCGCGAGCCTTCCTGGTCCTTGGTTCCCACAGCGAAATGCGGATTCAACAGCGTCGCGCCCTGCCACCACAGCACCTTCAGGGCGCCACCGCCGCCGCGCTTGGTCGGCTTGTAGGTCGAAGGCGCCTGCGCGTGCGCAACGCCCGACCAGGTCAGCAGCTGGGAAGCCAGGGGGGCGGCCAGCCCGGCAGCCCCCAGCGTCTGGATAAACCGGCGACGGGACATCCGGCCGGTCTTGACCTGGCCGATCATGCTGCGTAGCTGTTTCTCGTTCATCGCTCACTCCCTCCGTGGAAGATTGGTCCCGCCGTTCCTTAGCAATCTCCGCGCCTGCGGCGATGCCGGCCCATGCGTGCAGGAGGATACTATCCGCATTTGCTCGATTAAAGAATCCTCCACCCGGGACCTCCCGGGACCCAGACCATACTCTAGCGAGGCCGGCATGCCGCACGTGAAATCCAGGATCGCCCTGCCAACGATGACGCCGGGCACCGCGAGAACCATTACCGTGCATCGCTTCGGAAAAGCCGGTGCACGCCCGAAGGCCTACTTCCAGGCGGCTATCCACGCCAACGAGCTGCCGGGCGCCATGGCGCTGCACCACCTGATGCCCATGCTGGTCGAAGCCGACCGGCGCGGGCGCATCAAGGGCGAGATCATCGTGGTGCCAACGATCAACCCGATCGGCCTGTCGCAGGTCTCGGGCAGCACCCATCTGGGGCGCTACGATTTTGTCGGCCGTGAGAACTTCAACCGTAACTGGCACGACCTGTCCGGCGAGGTCGCCGCGCGCGTCGGCGCGCAGCTCGGGCGCAATGCGAAAGACAACGTCGCGCTGATCCGCAAGGCGGCGCTGGCCGCCCTCGCGGCGATGAAGCCGGTCAACGAACTGCAGGCACTGCGCGTCGCGGCGCAAAAGATGTCGGTCGATGCGGATATCGTGCTCGACCTGCACTGCGATTCGGACGCCGTCCTGCACCTGTTCATCTCGCGCGCCGACTGGCCCGGCGCGGCACAGCCGCTCGCCGCGGACATCGGCGCGCAGGCGACGATGTACAACGACCCCTACCCCACGGCGCTGACGTTTTCCGGGGTCAACGGCGCGCTGTGGGCGCGGCTCGCCGAGCGCTTCCCAGCAGCGGCGATCCCGCAGGCCTGCCTGTCGGCGACGATCGAATTGCGCAGCCAGCACGACGTCAGCCACGCACTCGGAGCGAGCGACGCGGCCAACCTGTACCGCTTTCTGGTGCGCCGGGGCATCATTTCGGGCCGCGCCGGCGCGCTGCCGCGCCTGAAGGCGGAGGCCACCCCGATCGCCGGCATGGACGTGGGCTATTCGCCCGCCAACGGGATCCTCGTCTATCACGTCGCCAAGGGCTCGCGCGTGAAGAAAGGCACCGCGATATGCGAAGTCATCGACCCGGCCGATCCGCGCGGGCCGAAGGCGCGCAGGCAGGTCGTTGCGCGCACCGATGGCATCCTTTTCAGCGGCAAGCCCAACGGCCGTCTCGCCTGGCCCGGGGCGGTCGTGTTCCGCATCGCCGGGCGCAAGGCGCTGGCGCACCGCAAAGGCATGACCGGGCTGGATGACTGAGCAGACCCGGGTACGCGCGGAGACAACGAATGGACACCAGCGAATTGGTCCGCATGCTCTACGGCACGCAACCCTGCCGCATCAACGTGCTCGACGTCGGCGCGATCGAGATCTCGGGCCACGAAAAGCCACCCTACGACAGCCTGGTCAAGGCCGGCATCGCGCGCGTCGTGGGCTTCGAGCCGGATGCCGCGGGCTGCGAGGCGCTGAACCGCAAGTACGGGGACTCGCATCGCTTCCTGCCGTACTTCGCCGGTGACGGCAAGCCGGCGACCTACCACGAGACCAACTGGACGCCGACCGGCTCGCTGTACAAGCCCAACCGGGCGATGCTCGAGAAGTTCCAGAACCTGCATGAGCTGACCACGCTGGTCGCCGAGCATCCGGTCGAGACCCGGCGCATCGACGACATGCCTGAAGTGGGCGACATCGATTTCGTGAAGATCGACGTGCAGGGCGCCGAACTGGCTGTGTTCCGCGGCGGGGAGCGCGTCCTGCGCAACGCCCTGCTGGTGTATAGCGAGGTGGAATTCGTCCCGCTGTATGAAAACCAGCCGCTGTTCGCCGATGTCGATACCCAGTTGCGCGCATTCGGGTACCAGTTCCACACCTTTGTCGGCTTCGCGGGGCGCTGCTTCAAGCCGGTCATGGCGGGCGAAAACGTGAACTCCTGGATCCGCCAGCTGCTCTGGGCAGACGCGATCTACGTGCGCGACTGGATGCGCTTCGATACCCTGCAGATCGAGAAGCTCAACCGCCTGGCAGTGCTGCTGCACGACACGGTCCGCTCGTACGACCTGTGCCACCTGGTGCTGCAGGCCATAGACGCACGCGTGGGCGGCGACCGGGCAAAGCGTTACCTGAAGGCGGCCGGACTGCTGGTCCACCCGCCCGCCTGAGGCCCATTGCAGCGAAAAAACGGACGTTGCCTGCACGGCCCGCGCACGCGCACACTCCCAGCCACGCACAAACACCTTCCGGCGGCACTCGCCCACCTTTCAAGGAGAAGCATATGAACGACATGGTGACCGAAGTACGCAGCTGGTTCGAGGCCGCACAAGCCGTGCAGGAAGAGACGATCGCGCTGCGCCGCGCGATCCACGCGGATCCCGAACTCGGGCTGCAGACGCCCAAAACGATCGCGAAGGTACGCGAGGCGCTCGCCGGCCTGCCACTCGAATGGAAGACCGGAAAATCGACCACCGGTGCGATCGCGATACTGCGCGGCGGTAAACCCGGCCGCACCGTGCTGCTGCGCGGCGACATGGACGCGCTGCCCATGCCCGAGGATACCGGCCTGCCGTTTCGCTCCAGGATCGACGGCACCATGCACGCCTGCGGCCACGACACCCACACCGCGATGCTGGCCTCGGCCGCGAAAGTGCTCTGCGCGCAGCGCGAAACGCTCGCCGGGACGGTGCTGTTCATGTTCCAGCCCGGCGAGGAAGGCCATCACGGCGCGAAGTTCATGCTCGAGGACGGCCTGCTCGAGAACCCGGCGCCGGACGCCGCATTCGCGCTGCACATCATGCCGAACGCACCGGCCGGCACCTTCTGCGCAAAGGCCGGCCCGATGATGGCTTCGGCCGACAAGCTGATCGTGAAGGTCACCGGCCGGGGGGGCCACGCCTCGATGCCGCACCACGCGGTCGACCCCGTGCCGGTCGCCTGCGAGATCGTCACCGCCCTGCAGGCCTTCGTCACGCGCCGTATCGACATTTTCGACCCGGTCGTGATCACGATCGCCAAGATCGACTCGGGCTCCACCAATAACGTGATCCCCGAGGAAGCCAACCTGCTCGGCACGATACGCACGCTCTCCGAAGAAACGCGCGAAACCGCGCACGCCGGCATCCGCCGGGTGGCCGAACATGTGGCGCTGGCGCACGAGTGCGAGGCGGAGGTGGAAATCGTGCCGGGCTTTCCGGTGACGGTGTGCGATGCGCGCGCGCTCGGCGTCGCGCAGAACGCGATCGGCGGCCTGTTTGGCGCGGAGAACTGGAAGACCATGGCCACCCCGGTCATGGGGGCCGAAGATTTCTCCTACGTTCTGCAGAAAATGCCGGGCGTGATGGTGTTCCTCGGCGTGTGTCCCGAAGGCCAGCAATGGAAAAGCGCCTGCCCCTGCCACTCGAACAAGATGGTGCTAAACGAATCCATGCTGGCGCGCGGGGTGGCCGCACACTGCGCGATCGCCGAACGATTCCTCGCGCGCGGCTTCGACTGATGCTGCGCAGGATCCTGACCGGTCTTACCCTCGCGCTCGTGCTGCTCGCGGCTGCCCTCGCGATCAACACGCTGCGCCAGGGTTCGCGCCAGCTCGGGGTCGCGCCGGCCGCGCCGCTGGACATCGACGCGAACGCTGCCGCGGCGCGACTGGCGGGCGCGATCCGCTTTCGTACCGTGTCGCACGAAGCGGGCGGAAAGACCGAGGGAGAGGAATTCCTCAAGCTGCATGCCTATCTCGCGGAAAAATTCCCGCGCGTGCACGCTGCGCTCAAGCGTGAAACGGTCAACGAGTACAGCCTTCTCTACACCTGGCCCGGCAGCGACCCTGCAGTGAAGCCCATCATGTTGATGGCGCATCAGGACGTTGTGCCGATCGCCCCTGGAACTGAAAAGGACTGGCTCGTGGAGCCGTTTGCGGGCCTAGTAAAGGACGGCTTCGTCTGGGGGCGCGGTTCGTGGGACGACAAGGGCAACGTCCTCGCAATCATGGAGGCAGTGGAATTTCTGGTGTCGAACGGTTTTCAGCCGAGGCAGACCGTTTACCTGGCATTCGGCCACGATGAGGAGATTGGTGGCGACAAAGGCGCCGCGGCAATCGCTGCATTGCTGAAATCGCGTGGCGCAAAGCTTGAGTTCGCCATCGACGAGGGGCTGCTCGTCACCGAAGGAATCCTCAAGGGCATTGCGCACCCGGTGGCGCTCATCGGTATCGCGGAAAAAGGCTCCGCCACGATCGAACTCGGGGCAACCGGGCCGTCGGGACATTCGTCGATGCCCGCGCGACACGGTTCGATCGGCGCTCTCGCTCGCGCCCTGACACGCGTCGAGGATCACCCCATGCCCGGGGCGATCAAGGGCGTAGCGAGGGAAATGTTCGCGGTGATCGCGCCCGAAATGAATCTGCTGAACCGGGTCATGCTGTCCAATCTCTGGTTGACCGGTCCCCTGGTGCAGGCACAACTGGAGAAGGGCCCGAGCACCAATGCGATGCTGCGGACCACCACCGCCTTGACGGTGGTGCAGGGCGGCAACAAGGAAAACGTGCTGCCGGGCCGCGCCACGGCGCTGGTCAACTTCCGCCTGCTGCCCGGTGACAGCGCCGCCAGCGTGCTTGAGCACGTCAAGTCCGTGGCCGGGGGAGAAAATATCACGGCGACCCTGCGCGGCACGCCACGGGAGGCGTCTCCCGTATCGCAGACGGACTCCTCCGCCTACCGCCTGATCAATGCCACGATACGGGCGAATTTCCCCGGTGCGGTGGTTGCGCCGGGGCTGATGGTCGGTGGCACCGATTCCCGCCACATGGCAGGTATCGCCGACAACATCTACCACTTCATGCCGACACGCGCCAGGGCGGAAGACCTGCCGCGTTTCCACGGAACCAACGAGCGTATTGCGGTGACAAATTATGCCGAGGCGATCCGCTTCTACGCGGGACTCCTGCGGCTCGCGAATGCGTCCCGCTAGCGGGACGGTTTGCGGCGGTCGTCGCGCGTTGAGCAGCGCAACCTGAACCGGGAACTACTTTTCGCCAGCGGGCCCCGGCCTGCGCGCGAGCAGCGCCAAGGGCATGGCCAGCGCACACGCCGCGGTGAACATGCCGAACGCGTTCAGATAGCCCGCCATCGCCGCCTGGCGCCTGATCTCGCGGGAGACCGACGCAAGCCCCTTGGTGGATCCGACATCCCAGGCACCGAGCACCCAGGACCATGACAGCCGTTCGTTGAATGGCGTGATGAACTCCACCATGTACGAGTAGTTCGCGCCAGAGGAGCGCACGATTTCGGCCACGCAAAGTGAGATAAAGAAGCTCGATCCGAGAT
>JBBQVP010000134.1:0-12017 GCA_038211455.1 Burkholderiales bacterium | reverse complement strand
GTGTCAAAAACGTCGGTTGCAGTCGCGGTATCCAAGGTGCGTCCGTTGAGTCGGATCTTCGCTATTATCGCATCTACCCCGGCATTGTGAAATATCGGTCTTGCGCCGCGCCGCCCGAAAAGAACGCTACGGCAAATGCCGGAACACTGGAACCGACTCCTCCCGGTCGAGTGCGGGAGTTTGGGATGAGTCGGCTCCCGACCCACAGCGGACGAACTCGGAAAGCGATGTTGATCGTTCCTATGTCCGACAGCGTACAGAGTTCCGCGTTCTGGGCCCGGACAATGCCCTGAACTCGGAGGCGCCGATGTTTGGATGGGACGCTCGCGCGGCAAGGGCCGCATGGACGGTGGGACTGGTAGCGATCGGATTCTGCGCGATCTACGCGATCCGCAAGACCCTGCTTATTTTCGTGCTTGCCCTGTTTTTCGCCTACATGATCGCACCGCTCGCCGACCTGATCGAACGCCACATGTGGCGCCGCATCCCGCGCGGCGCATCGGTCTTCGCGGCGACGCTGGTGGTCGTTGGCGTGCTTGCGCTGGTGGTGGCGCTGGTCGCCCCTTCCGTGGCCGAGGAAGCAAGCAAGCTGGCCGCGCAGCTGCCCGGCCTCAGCGATAATTCGGCGCTCGCCCACAAGATTCCCCTGCCCTCGTGGCTCGAGCCGCTGCGCGAGCGGATCGAGGCATTCGCGCAGTCCGCCATGGCCTCGGCTGTGCCTTTCGTCAAAAGCGCCGGCACCCAGATCTTTTCCTATGCGGGCAATGCCGTCTTCGTGGTGCTGATTCCTATCCTTGCGATCATCTTCGTGAACGACGGGGCGAAGATCCGCAGCGCAGTCCTGCGCGAACTCGACCCGTCCGCGTCGAAGAATATGCTGGCCGACATCATTGCTGACGTGCATGCTGCGCTCGGCAAGTACGTGCGCGCACTGGGCCTGTTGTCCCTGGCGACACTGGTCGTGTACGGCACATTCTTTGCCTCGACCGGCGTCCCGTACGCGCTCCTGCTGGCGGCGATCGCGGCGGTGTTCGAGATCGTGCCGGTCGTCGGGCCGTTCGCGGCCGCGGTCATTGCGCTGTTTGTCGCGGGTGTTTCAGGCTACGACCACCTGCTGTGGATCGCGGGCTTCATCCTGGCCTACCGCATATTCCAGGACTACGTACTTTCGCCGATGCTCATGCACGGCAGCATCGGCGTGCATCCGGCGCTGGTGATCTTCGGGCTGCTGGCCGGGGAGCAGCTGGGCGGGGTGGCGGGCATATTTCTTTCGATCCCGGTGATCGCCTCGATCATCATCATGGACAAGAACCTGCGCGGGCATTGAACCTCGAAAGAGGCATAGGGCACCCCGCTCTTTGACTTTCACAATTGGATGGACAACGGATTTCGCTCAGCTGAGGTCAGGAAAGGTCTGCTTTCGACCCGAAGCAGACATTCGGGCCAAGAAGGGGGGATGCCTGGTTCGATCCCGGTTCGGGGAGTCAGTTTGGGTTCGAACTCGACAGCGACCAATGTCCGCTCCTGGCCGAAAGCGGACCTAAGAACTCGTCCCACTTTTGCTTGTCACCGGCCTTCCGTCAGAAACCCCGCGAAGTTCACTACGGCGCCTGCACCAAGCTCGGCCAGGGTGAAATCTTCGAATCCGGGAGCAGCGAATACCTGGCTGGTACCAATTAGAACGAGCTGCCGGAGTGCTGCAGCAGGTTGCACAGTTCGAACAGAAGCCTGCGGTCGTCGCGCTACAGTTCCCTGATCTTCACGCTGCGGAACTTCACCACGCCACCGGCGTACTGCAGGCCGATCCGCCCGCTGTTGAGCAGCTTGTCGTGCACATCGACGGTCTTCACCCCGTTTAGCACCAGCACGATGTGATCGCCTTTGACGGTGATGTCGTAGGTGTTCCACTTGCCGCCGGCCTTCGGCATGGGCACGACCTTGGCGATATGCACCAGGGCGCCCGTTCCGTAGGTCGGATCCTTGCGTTGGTCGAAGATGTTGGCCTCATAGCAGACCTTGTCGGTCAGCACCTGGGGATTGCCGCAGCGCATGTAGATCCCGCTGTTGGCGTCGTCGCTGACCCAGAACTCGGCGTGCAGTTCGAAGTCACGATAGATCTTGTTGGTGACCAGGAAGCCGTTCTCCTTGCCGGTCAGCTTGTCGGCCACGACCGCGCCACCTTCCAGCCGCCAGTTGCCGTTGCCGAGCGTGTACCACTGGCTGAGGCTGCTGCCGTCGAACAATGTGACCCAGCCTGCGCCGCCCTTGCCGCCCGGACCGCTCGCGCAACCGGAAAGCGCGAGTGCGGCAACGAAAATTGCTGCAATGAATTTAGATAGACGTTGCATGAAATCTTCCCCCTTTCTTGTATGAACAGCGTTGTGCTGCGGCAGGCAGAATGTGCCGAATTGTTCGCAGCGTCAACGGTTGTGCTTCACCCCCCCAATGTCCACCCGGGGTGGACCCATTTCAACCGTGCCATCTGAATCAACCCTGAGCTTGTAGACATCCGGCATAGAACCGACCATGCGACACCGCAGCGCCCGGTCGCGTTCTGCGGCGTTGCAGCCGATGTCAAAGACATCCGCGCCAGTCCGAGGTTTAATAAGCATCGCCCAGCCATGGCGCTGCGTTCATGGATTGCTAGAACTCTGCGGCGGTGGTTGCGTAGTCGGCCTTCAACGTGGCGCCCTGAAACGCCACCTCCCCCTTTCGCACCATGCGCTGCTCCGCATCTTCCGGCATGGCCGGAGCCTGCCTGACCTCTGCCGCAAGCTTGATGATCCGCTCGCGCAATGCGGTGTCGCTCGAAATGCGCTACAACTGTGTGGTCAGCGCCATAAGCTGTTCGCGCGGCGACTGGGCATGCGCGATGGTAGAGCCGAGGAGAGAACCCGCAATTGCAAGAGCATGAAGAATCATCAGTGACTCCTCAAAAATCAGTTGTGGCGCAACGCAGCGCCCATCAATTGGCGCGTAGGTAAACCGCCGACCGCGTCACGCGGTTGGTCCAGTCCCACCATGTCGAGGTCAACGCACGTCCATCCGCGTCGACCCTGAACGTGCCGGGGAAGCAGCTAGGCGAATCGACTTCGCGCGGACAGGACATTTCCCGTGGAAATTCCCACACCAACCGACCTTTGTAGCGAAGGTAATCCATCCGGGGTCTCGGATCGTAGCGTCCTAGGAGTTGCGGGTTGAATTGGCGATCGTTGGGCCCGAGTTCCCTCACAAACAAGCCCCACACTATCTCCCTACCCCGTACGTCGTAAATCCAGTCGCCCCTCGAATCCGAGAACATGTCAACGTTCGCCTTAACGAATCGAGCACCATTGACACGCGCCAGCAATTCCTCATCGGTCGGCGGAGGCGGCGGCTGCTCGGCTAGATATTCGAGCTTGAAGATTCGCTGTCGCACGGCGGCGGCGTCTGCTGCGCCCGGCTCGGCAAGCAGATACAAGCGCAGGTTGGTCATCGCCTCGCGCAGCCGTCCGGCCTTTTCGTGGGCCAGGCCGAGGTTGTAGTAAGGGGCCGCCAGCCAGGGCGCCGCCTCAGACGCGGCGCGGAATTCAGCGACGGCTTTGTCGAAATCGGCCGGTTCCTTGGCCGTCTCGAATGCCGCCTGCCCGCGCCCGAGCCGGCGCTCCGCTTCCTCGGGCACGGCCAGCGGTGGCCTGACCTCCTGCGCCAGCGTGATGATTCGCTCGCGCAGCTTGAGGTCGTAAGAAGGACTAACGCGCAATTGCGCAATAAACTGGTTCAGCTGCTCGCGCGGCGATTGGGCGACGGCCCACGGCGGAGGGCAAAGTGCCAGTGCCAGCACGAAAAGCGACGTGGCCCTCATGGCGTTCATCTCAGCAAAGGCGCGACGGTCTTCGGCTCGGGCTGGAACGCGATCCCAGTCTCCTGCAGCACGGTCCCCAGTTCGGCCTCGCTCATATACAGACGGCGCAGCGGCCCCTGGTTGGAATCCATCATTTCGTACCAGGTGCCGTCACGATGCCGGAACGCCTTCGTCAGAACCACCTGATGTCCGGTTTCCACATTTCCCGATGGCGGCACCACGTTGATCATCACGGGCCGCCCCTCCCTCAGCACCTGCGCGAATTGGGTGCTGCGGATCACCTGCGCCAGCCCGAATGTTTCGGCAAGCAGGATGACCTCTTCGCCTGTCAACCCCCGCTCGATCGTCCGTTGCGGGCTGGCGCGATCGCGCGCATTTCGCCACTCCCCTTTGCCAATGAACTCGGCCGCCTTCGCCGCGACAAATCCATAGGGCCGGCCGGTCGCATTGGCCAAGGCGAAGATCGCGCAATCGCCGTGGCTCATCTGCGCCCCCGCGCCCGGAAAACCGGGACCGGCGCCCAGGCCGGCAGCGCGGGCGAGTTCCTCGTTCAATCCGCGCGCCAGCACCGCATCCCAGGCGCTTCGTATCTGACTGGCGTTGGCTGGCGCCCCGTCGGAAGCGAGTGCGGCCAGTGCCCTGGCAAGGCGGTCACGCTTCTTGTCGTCCCAATCGGGTCCTACTGCCAGCTTCAGCATGCTGTCGCTGATGTGCTTCCTACTGATCCGCTCCATGTCAATGGCAAGACGCGTCAACTCGGCGCTCAGGGTACGCACCGCGTCGTTATAGGCCTGCTGCCTGGCAAGACATGCCTGGTGCTCGCTCGATCCTTTGAGAATCCGCCCGCAAGCGGTGTTGATGGCATTGCCTTCTTCGACGAGAGCCAGCCTGCGCAACGCGAGGGGCTGCCGCATTGCGATTAGCGGGTCCCGCACGCTGTCCGGAAAAGTCACCGAAACCTCTGGCAATGGCGGCAGCTGGGCATGCGCACCCGCCGCGCTCCATAGCAGCGCCATGAAAACGAGTCGGCTCAGGTTCAAGTCCGTCCCTCGCTCGATTCGGGCATTCACTGGCGCTCGGGCGCGGACTTCTTGCCGCGCGCTGGTGGCGACGCAGGCTCCGCGTCCGACACGCTCACGCTCACACTGGTGAAATCGCCTTCCGTCATCTTCTTCGCGTTTGCAGCGGCGCGTTCCAGGTCTTTCTTCGCCATCACCTCGGGCGGCACCTGGGCGGCGGCCACATTGCCACGTTTGGCTTCCCGCTCGCGGTTGATCTGCCGCTGCTGCTCCCGAATCGGCGCAATCTTCCGATCCTGTGCCTGCTGATTCGCCTGTTGCTGCGCGTACGCAATGGCAATTCGCGCTTCATCTGCGGTTCGAGGCCGCCGCGCATCCTCCAGGCGGTCCACCGCTGTCTTCGCTTCAGCCAGCAGGCGGCGCTGCAATTCGATCCCGCGCGCCATGTCGGGCGCCTTCCCCGATATCTGCGGCAAGGGCGGCGCAGTGCCGCACTGCACGCCTGCGCGCTGGCCGTTGAGCACGTTCTCCGCTTCGCTCAGCAGGTAGCGCGATTCGTTGAAGTCCGGTTGCTTTCCCTCAGGGGGCAGGACGGCCGCCAGCGCCGGGCCGACGATCGACGCAACACAGTGCAACTGCTTCCACGCGGCTCGCTGGCCGCCCAGGTCGCGCTCCACGGTTGTCGAGGGCGCACGCAGCCCGGCGTCCTGTGGGGCGACACCCTTCAGACCGAACGCGGGTGTGTTGCCGGCCGGACTGGCGGCGGCCTGCCCCTTCAGCGACTTAGCCGCTTCATTGCGCTGCGTTTCGAACTCGCGCTGCTTCCGGGCTTGCACACGCTCCCGCTCCTGTCGCTCCGCCTCCTCCTGTTGGCGCCTGGATTCTTCCTCGGCGCGACGCTGTGCTTCGTAGTCGATGGGCGGCACCGAGCTGTAGGAGGCTCCACCCCCGGACGAGGGCTCGACCCAGCCGCATGCTGCTTTGCAGGCGTTGTCGCTACAGGGTGCCGGCAGCCAAATGTTGCAGTAGCAACCGCAAGGCTTCGACCGCTGGGCCCAGCCCGACTCGGGCATCGCGAGAAGGACAGCCGGCACCGCGAGCCACGCGGCCGACGCTATCGCATGGAAAGCAGCCGTTCGGAAGGAGCCGGAACCGAATAGCATGTCGTGTGCCCTCACCTCGCCACACGCTGTGAGTAGCGATATCGAACACTCGGCAGGAAGGAGGATGAGTGGATGGGCACCGGTGCATCGGAATGCTCGAAGACAGAGTCTCCTTTCGAATTGACGAAGAACCTCATCTGGGCAGGCTTTCCCTCTTCGGTCAGCCAGGTGATCAATCCAATTGCCACCCCGCCTGGGGTTCCTACCCCACGGTGCACCTCGGTTTTGCCAAAACGGGGACCGTTGTCGAGAGTCTCGAATAACTGGATCTTTCCGCCATCGGGAGACAGGGCGAATCGGATCGGCGCCGGATACACGGGATGGAACGTGTACCAGTTGTTTCCCGATTTCTCCTGCAGAGTGCATCCCGTGAATCGATTCGGATCAAGCGAGCACTCGAGGGTATCGCGCACCAGTTTGCCGGCGAACATGCCATTGAGTTGCTGCACCAGCGACTGAGCCCACTGCCTCCCCAAGGCCGCCATCGCCGCAGCGTTTTGCGCCGCTTCGGCCTGGGCCGCAGTTGCCTTGGCCACACGGTCCACTCTTTCTTCCAGCGCATAAATCCGGTCCTGCGCCTGGCGCGCGTCGGCCGCGTCCGGCGACGCCAACAGGTAGAGCTTCAGCGCCGCGATCGCGTCGGCGAAGCGCTGGTTCTGTTCCAGCGCCTTGGCCAGATTGAAATAGGGATCACCCCACCAGGGCGCTACGTCGGACGCGCTGCGATACAGGGCGATGGCGCGATCGAAATCCGCCGGGGTCTTCGCATCCTGGAACGCGCTGTTGCCCTGCACGAACGGCCGGCGCGCTTCCTCTGGCACTGCCGGCGCCGGCCGGATCTCCTGCCCCAACTTGATGACGCGCTCGCGCAACGCCGCATCGCCCGGACTTGCTCGCAGCTGCGTCGCCAACTGGTTGAGCTGCTCGCGCGGCGATTGCGCGAAAGCCGCGGGCGCAAGCAGCAGGAGCACCGCGAACAACAACGGCGGAAATCGCATCGGATCTCTCCATCGTAGTCAGGAAAACCGGAGGCGGTCAGCCCTGGTCAGCCCGCCAGCCGGGGCGGTTATTCTGCTCCGGCACCGTGCCAGGCGCAATCGAAGTCGCACACCTCGGCTGTGCTTCAGAAAGTGACCACGCTGCGGATCGATTCGCCGCGGTGCATCAAATCGAAACCCTCGTTGATCCGTTCGAGCGGCAGCACATGGGTGATCAGGCTGTCGATGTCGATCTTTCCTTCCATATACCAGTCGACGATCTTCGGCACGTCGGTCCGGCCGCGCGCGCCGCCGAAGGCCGTGCCTTTCCAGACGCGCCCGGTCACCAGCTGGAACGGCCGCGTCTTGATCTCCTGCCCCGACCCAGCCACGCCGATGATGACCGACACGCCCCAGCCGCGGTGGCAGCATTCGAGCGCCTGGCGCATCACGTCCACGTTGCCGATGCATTCGAAGCTGTAGTCCGCGCCGCCGCCGGTCAGGTCGACGAGGTACGGGACCAGGTCGCCTTCGACTTCCTTCGGATTGACGAAATGGGTCATGCCGAATTTCTCGGCGAGCGCTTTCCTCGCGGGATTGAGGTCCACGCCGACGATCATCCCGGCGCCCGCGAGGCGCGCGCCCTGCACGACGTTGAGGCCGATCCCACCGAGGCCGAACACCACCACGCTCGCGCCGACCTCGACCCTCGCGGTATTGATGACCGCGCCGATTCCCGTGGTCACGCCGCAGCCGATGTAGCAAACCTTGTCGAAGGGCGCGTCCTCGCGGATCTTCGCCAGCGCGATCTCCGGCAGCACCGTGTAATTGGCGAACGTCGAACAACCCATGTAGTGGTACACCGGCTTGCCGCCGATCGAAAACCGGCTGCTGCCGTCCGGCATCACGCCCTTGCCCTGCGTCCCGCGGATCGCGGTGCAAAGATTCGTCTTTCGCGACAGGCAGGACTTGCACTGGCGGCATTCCGGCGTGTAGAGCGGGATCACATGGTCACCCTTCTTCAGGCCGGTCACTCCCGGGCCGACATCGACCACGATGCCCGCGCCTTCGTGACCGAGGATCGCCGGGAACAGGCCTTCGGGGTCGGCGCCCGAGCGCGTGAACTCATCCGTATGGCAGATACCGGTGGCCTTGATTTCAACCACCACCTCGCCGGCCCGCGGACCCTCGAGCTGCACGGTTTCGATGACGAGTGGTTCGCCCGCTTTCCAGGCGACGGCTGCGCGTACATCCATGTGCGGATTCCTTGTTCAGTTAGTAGTCTTTCCCGCCCTGCCGCGGCCACCACGGCGCCGCAGCGGCCCCGGCGGCTGCCGGCCTGTCCTCACCAGAGCGGATGCCAGCGTGTATTCGATCAAGTCGCGCTGCGCGCGGCTCCCGCCGATGCGCTCGTGCTCACCGAGCAGCGGCTCGATTTTACGGATCGCCTCGTCCCAGTCGGCGCGCACGCACGCACCGAATGCATCCGCCAACGCCGGCACAATGGGCCCTGCTGTGAGCTTGCCGGCCGCCAGCCTTTCGCGCAGTTGCGAAGCCAGCGTTTCGAGCGTGGCGGTATCACCCGAGACCGCATACGCCAGCGCGCCGTGCACGTCGGCGAACGTCACCCCGGCCTTCGGGAACTCGCGCTTTGCGTACGCGGCGACATCCCGCCAACGCACCGGGTCGCGCTGCTCGCCTGCGAGTTCGGCGCGCCACATGAACGAAGCCGAGTCGCTCAGGGTGTTGATCGGCGGGCCCCACGAGCCACCAGGATGCACATCGCGCAGGTAGACGTGCCAGGCTTCATTCGGGTCGCCGAGATCAAGACTCCAGAGCGCGACATGCCAGGACAGGTGGCAGTGCAACTGGGCCTCGCGCGGGAACTCAAGCATCCACTCGCGTAAATAAGTGAGCCCGGCCAGGTCCTCGCCTTCCTCGTACAGCACGTGCGCATGCACATGCGCGCCGTGCGCGTTGCGCGGATACAGTTCCATGGCGCGATCGATCGCCTTGCGCGCCTCGGCCAGCCGCCCGACCTCGCCGAGCGCAAACGCGTGCGACGACAGGAACCACCAGTCGTCGCCGTACACGCCGGCCAGCGCATCGAGCTGCGCGACCTGTTCCTGCTCGCGCCCGGCGCGCCCGGAAAATCCGATCAGCCCGAACACTCCCGCGCAGGGCGCGAGCATCATCACGTCGCGTGGGAATTCGGCCAGGTGCTCGAGCGCAAATTTAAGCGGCGCGACCCCTGTCGGGTCGACCAGCATCGCGAGCATGTCGAGGTTGGCGCGCTCCTGCCGCGGCAGGCCGGCCACCAGTTCACGCGCACGCACCACGGCTTGCTTGGCTGCCTCCGGTTTCGCGTACAACTGCAGCGTGCGGCCGAGCGCTGCGTGCGCCAGCGCAAAGCCCGGGTCCGCCGCGATGGCGCGCCCGAACGCCTGTTCCGAGCCGAAATTGGCCGAGAGAAACAGGTCAACGCCTTCCACGTAGGCATCGCGCGCCGCCGTCGATGAGGTCGACAATCCAAGTCCGTAGCGATCCGTCAGCATGATTTGAGGGTTTCCTTTGAGACCGTAGGTTACATTAGGCGCCCGGGAGGAAGTCCATTGAAAAACGAAAATTTTCCGGGCGCCGCTCGCGCCCTCATGTTGACAGCCGTCATCGCAGTCGGCATCGCTGGCACGATCGCAGCCGGCGCAGTCCAGGCGCAGGGATACCCTGCCAAACCGATCCACCTGGTCGTGCCCTGGCCGCCTGGCGGCAACGTCGACATCACCGCGCGCACGATCGCGCCGGCGCTGGGCGAGGCGCTGGGACAGCAGGTAGTGGTCGACAACCGCGCGGGCGCGGGCGGCACCATCGGCACCGCAGCGGTCGCCAAGTCAGCGCCTGACGGCTACACGCTGGTGCTCGGCTCCTCGGGCACGCTGACCGCCGCGCCTGCGGTGTACAAAACCATTCCTTACGACCCGCTGCGCGACTTCACGCCGATCGGGCCGATCCAGTCGGTGCCGATCGTACTGACCGCGGCGCCAAAAACGCCGGTCACCACCTACGCGGAATTCGTCGCCCTCGCGAACGCGAAGAATGGCGCGCTCAGCATCGCCTCAGCCGGCAACGGCTCCTCCAACCACCTGGCGATCGAGCTGCTGATGCGCACGGCGCACCTCAAGCTGAACCACATCCCCTACAAGGGCAGCGGCCCGGCGATCTCCGACTTGCTGGGCAGCCAGGTCGAGACCATGATGGACCAGCTGACCGCGTCGATCGGCCACATCAAGGAAGGACGCATCAAGGCGCTCGCGATCACCTCGAAGACGCGCTCACCCCTGCTACCCAACGTGCCCACGCTTGCCGAACTGGGCGTCACCGGCTACGAGGCAAGCACCTGGACCGGGATCTTCGGCCCCGCCGGACTGCCGCCCGCCGTCGTGGACCGTCTGCAGGCCGCGCTGCGCAAGGCGATGTCGGTGGAATCGGTGCGCGAGCGCTACAAGGCAATGGGCGTGGAGCTCATGGACATGTCCCAGCCGGATTTCACCGCGTATTTCCGCAGCGATTTCGAGAAATGGCGCGCGCTCGCGAAGGAAGGCAACATCGTCATCCAGTAAACCCGACGTTCGGCGGGTTCCAGTGTTCCTGCCATGCGGCGGGTTCAAGCGATGAGCGCGATTCCCTGGGCAATGACGAACAGCCCGCCGAAAACGTAGAGCATGAATTTGGCGGGCTTGGAGATGGACGGAATGACGCCGTCGTCCGAAAAGCAGTAAGCGACGAACGCAGCCCCGATCAGAATGTTTGCGTAGCCTTGCATGGTCGGGCTCCTTTTGAGATTGGCCAGCTCCCGCTGATAATGGGCGCCCGAGCATGCTGTAGCCTGTCCGTGGCCTTGCCGCGGCCTTGCACATTGGAAAGATCACCGTGAAAAGAACCGTGTTCCGCAACCTGACACTGCTGGCAATGTTCTGCTGCCCGCTTATGGCCAACCCGGTCCTCGCGCAGACGTATCCCACCAAACCGGTGAAGCTGGTCATCGGCTTCACGCCTGGCGGCGGCGTGGACATCAACGCGCGCCTGCTGGCTTCCAAGCTCTCTGAAACCCTCGGCCAGCAGGTCATCGTCGACAACCGCCCCGGTGCCGGCACCAACATCGCCAACCAGTTCGTCGCGCACGCGGCGCCCGACGGCCACACGCTGCTGATGAACACCGCGGCGGTGGCGATCAACATGTCGCTCTACCGCAATCCGGGCTTCGACACGCTGCGCGACTTCACCGCGGTGTCGGTGTTCTCAGCAAGCCCGAACATCCTGGTCGTCAACTCCGCCACCAGGGCGACGAGCCTTGCCGAGCTGATCGCGATGGCGCGCGCCGAACCGGGAAAACTCAACTACTCCTCGGCCGGCAGCGGCACGACCCAGCACCTCTCGGGCGAGCTGTTCAAGACACTCACCGGGACCGACATCGTGCATGTGCCGTACAAGGGCAGCTCGCCCGCCCTCACCGCGCTGGTCGGAGGCGAAGTGCAACTCTCGTTTGCGAACATTCCTGCGATCCAGGCACACGTGAAGTCCGGCCGGCTGCGCCCGCTCGCGAACACCGGGCCGAAACGCACGCAGCTGATGCCCGAGGTGCCGACCATGAAGGAGGCCGGCGTCGACATGAACGTGGTGGTCTGGTACGGCGTGCTCGCGCCGGCCGGCACGCCCCAGCCGATCGTCAAACGGCTGGCGGAACTGATCAACAAGGCCGCGCACGCGCCGGACCTGCACCAGCGTCTGCTCGACCAGGGCGCGGAACCGATCGGCAGTTCTCCCGAGGAATTCGGCCGCCAGCTGCGCGAGGAAGTCGCCACCTGGGCAAAGGTGGTCAAGGCCTCGGGCGCGAAAGTGAATGACTGATCCCGCAATTGCGATGGCGGGCGTTACACGGCTCGAGGTTGGCTCAACCGCGCCGTACCCGGGCAACCCCGGGTTCGTGCGCATCGACGGGACCCTGCACGGCGAGATC
>JBBQVP010000133.1:0-12056 GCA_038211455.1 Burkholderiales bacterium | reverse complement strand
CGCTTCGATCCGGCTCGCAAGCAGTTCCGCCATCAGGCCGCACCACAGGATGCCGCGCGAGGCGTAGGCGAACGCGGCGTACAGGCCGTCGCTGCCCGGCACCGGCCCGACTACGGGGAGGCGGTCCGGCGTAACCGCGCGGAACCCAACCCGCCCGTGCAGTGCCGCCGGATCGAATCCGCGCTCTGCACCGGGCAGGACGCGCGCCAGCCGGGCGAGGTTGCCCGCGTGGCTGTCGGTGCGCGGTTCGGGATCGTCCTCATCGATATCGTAGGTCGCGCCGGTCACCACGATGCCTTCCACCGGCGGCAGGGCGAATCCCCCGCGCAGCAGCACCGCGCTGATGGGGGGGAAGCCCTCCGCAGGCAGGTGGGACACCTGTCCGCGCACGCTGCGCAACGTGAGTTGGGGCAGCGGGGCGAGACGAATGGCGTCGCGCGCATTCGCAAGCACCACGACGGGCGCAGTGGTGATGGTTTTTCCGTCCGCCGCGATCGCAGCCCAGCCCGCGGAGTCGTGTTTGAGTTTGTCGACTTCGATACCGAAGTGCATGCTCACGTTAGTTTTTGCCAGCAGGGCGCTTGCGAGGCTTGCGGGCCGGATCCACCCGCCCTGTGGAAACCACAGGCCGCCCGCTGCGACATTGGCGCCGGCCGCGCGGCCGGCCGCCTCCCGGTCGAGGTATCCGGCGTACTCCAGGGGGTAGCCCAGTGCCCTCATGGCCGTGCGTTGCGCGGCATCCTCGGCCTCGTCGCGTGCCATCTGCAGCACCCCGCAGCGCGCCCACGCCACCTCCGCGAGGCTCCTCCAGTGGCGCAGCGCATGCAGGAAGCTCGCGCGGCTGAGCCGCGCGATGAAACTGTCGTCGCGGGTGACCAGGGGGTGGAACGCGCCCGCGTGGTTGCCGGAGGCCTCCTGCGCGGGGGCCGCGTGGCGCTCGATAAGGCTCAGCTCCCAGCCGCGCGCGGCGAGGCGTTCGCAGACTGCGCTGCCCGCCAGCCCCGCGCCGATCACGATCGCGCGCCGCGCCGGGCGCGGCACATCTGGCGTGGCGTCTGGGGTGATGCGCCCCGCAAACCGCGCGCAGAGCATCTCGCGCTTGCGCGCAAAGCCGGGGCGCTTTTCCACGCTGAAGCGCGCCTGCGCCAGCGCGTCCCGAACCGCAGACGCGACCGTCCAGCTCGCAAGCGTGGCGCCGGGGGAGGCGAGCTTCGCGAGCGATTTCATCACGGGCGCGGACCACATGTCCGGGTTCCTGGCGGGCGAGAACCCGTCGAGGAAGAACGCGTCAGCCGACACGTGCAGGTCGCGCGCGACGTCGGCAATGTCGCCGAAGCAAAGGGTCAGCACGACGCGCCCCGCATCGAATTCGATCCGGTGCATGCCCGGAACGAGCATCGGCCACGCGTCGCGCAATTCGGCCGACTGGGTCGCCAGCCCGGCCAGAGGTGCGTGCAGGCGGGCCAGGTCGGCCACCGAAAAAGGGTGCTTCTCGATCGAAACGTAGTGCAACTTTGCGCATCGCGCGGGGTCTTCCTGCCAGGCTGCCCGGGTGGCGAGAAAATTAAGGCCGAGGCCGAATCCGGTTTCCAGCAGCGTGAACGTCTCCCGGCCGCGCCAGCGTTCCGGCAGGCCGTTCCCGCCGAGGAATACATGGCGGGCCTGCGCCGGCCCGCCCTCGCTCGAGTGGTAGATGTCATCGAACGCGGCGCAGTACGGCGTGCCGTCTGCAGAGAACGCGAGAACTGCGGGGACGAGGGGAGCGGACATGCGCGGCGAAGTATACGATGCGGTTTCGGCACCGATTCACAGCCCCTGCGCGCGCGCAGGAATCGAGCGCAGGTACCCGGAAAAGGATCCAGGAAACAAGATGCAGCGCAGACTCGCACCGATCACGCGCCCGCTGGTGGCCGTGGTGGCCGTGGTGGCCCTCATGGCCCTCCCCGCGCGGGAGGGCGCAGCGCAGCCCATCTACCGCTCGGTCATGCCGGATGGCAGCATCGTCTATAGCGACAAGCCGACGCCGGGTGCGCGCGACGCGCGCGAGTTGGAGTTGCCGCCACCGAACATCGCGCTGCCCGAGCCGACCGGAACGAGCGGAGCGAGCGGTGTTTCCGCAGGCGCGCAGGGCGCCCCTCCCGCGTCACGACTGGACGCGGCGCAGGACGAAGTCGTCAGGGCTTCCGATGCGCTGGATGCGGCCCGCGCCGCACTGGAAGCCGGGCGCGAGCCGCAGGCCGGCGAGACCATGGGAACAGCCATCCCCGGACGGGCGCGCAGGACCGACGCCTACGTCCAACGCCTCAAGTCACTGGAGGACGGTGTGGCGCGGGCACAGAAACGACTGGACGATGCGCTAACGCAGCGCAACGCGCTGCGTTGAATCGTCGGCGCAACGCGCTGCGTTTTATCGTCGGCGCAACGCGCTGCGTTGAATCGTCGGCGCAACGCGCTGCGTTGAAAAGCGTTAAATTCGACTATTGACCGCAACGAAAACGAGGCTTCAGTGAACAAACCCGCCGACATGAAACTGGCAACGGTCCCGATGTGGATCTCCGGCAAACCCGTGGTTCCCGCGGTGCGCATGGGGGACGTGTACAACCCCGCGACCGGGCAGGTGTCGAAGAAAGTCCCGTACGCAGACGTCGCGACGATCGACGCTGCCGTGAAGGCCGCCGCCGCCGCGCTGCCCGAATGGCGCGATACCCCGCCGCTGCGCCGCGCGCGCATCATGCAGAAGTTCCTGCAGTTGATGCAGGAGCGCCAGAAGGAACTCGCCGCGCTGGTCACTGACGAGCACGGCAAGACCCTGCCGGATGCGTTCGGCAGCGTGCAGCGCGGCATCGAGGTCATCGAATTCGCCTGCGGCATTCCCCACCTGCTGAAGGGCGAGCATTCGGAGAACGTCGGTTCGGGCGTGGACTGCCATACGCTGCGCCAGCCCGTCGGCGTGTGCGCCGGCATCACGCCGTTCAATTTCCCGGTGATGGTGCCGCTGTGGATGTTCCCGGTGGCGATCGCGTGCGGCAACACCTTCATCCTGAAGCCCTCCGAAAAGGTGCCTTCGGCCTCGATCCTGATGGCGGAACTGTTCAAGCAGGCGGGGCTGCCCGACGGCGTGTTCAACGTGGTGCACGGTGACAAGGCCGCGGTCGACGCGATCCTCGCGCACCCGGGCATCAGCGCGGTGTCCTTCGTCGGGTCCACGCCGATCGCCAAATATATCTACGAAACCTGCGCGCATCACGGTAAACGAGTCCAGGCGCTGGGCGGGGCCAAGAACCACGCAGTGGTGCTGCCGGATGCCGACATGGAGTTCACCGCCGATGCGCTGATCGGCGCGGCCTACGGCTCGGCGGGTGAACGCTGCATGGCGATCTCCGCGGTGGTTGCGGTCGGCGCGGCAGCCGATCCCATCGTCGGCCTGCTGAAGAAGAAGGCCGAAGCGATCAAGATCGGCCCGGGCACGATGGATGGGGCCGACATGGGCCCGCTGGTGTCGGGCGTGCATCGCGACAAGGTCAAGGGCTATGTCGATGCCGGCGTGAAGGAGGGCGCCAAGCTGGTGTCCGATGGCCGCGGCCATGTCGTCAAGGGCCACGAGAACGGTTTTTTCCTCGGCACCACGCTGTTCGACAACGTGAAGCCTGCGATGAGCATCTACAGGGACGAGATCTTCGGGCCGGTGCTGATCGTGCTGCGCGTGGACACGCTGGAGGAAGCGATCGCGCTGGTGAACGCGAATCCGTACGCGAACGGCACCGCGATCTTCACCGAATCCGGCGGCGCCGCACGGCGCTTCGAAGCCGAGATCCAGGTCGGCATGGTCGGGGTCAACGTGCCGATCCCGGTGCCGGTCGCGTTCTATTCGTTCGGCGGCTGGAAGAATTCGCTGTTCGGCGACCTGCATGTGCACGGCGCCGAAGGCGTGAAGTTCTACACGCGCACCAAGGTCATCACCACGCGCTGGCCGCACCAGGACACGCCCAAGGGGGGCGGATTCATCATGCCGACGCTGGGCTAGCCGCGAGGAAGCCCGGGGCAAGAGTGGTTTTTCCGTCCCGGATCGATCCCTGCCCCGAGGTATCGATTATGGCCATTTTTCGGCCGGACTCCGCGCCTGCACTGGCATCTCAGGCGAATTGCTGCCATGCACCCGGCATGGAGAGGTTGACCAAATGCGCTGGATAGCCCCTTCCGATCTTCTGCTCTGCGTGCCTGCCGGGCGCCAGGCGAACTCAAACGAAAGGGTTGGCCACCGTCAGTCGATCATTGAAGACCTGCCCGTGCTGCATGTCCTCAGAGTACAAGGTATCGCAGCGGGCTTGAATCGCGGCAGCCACGATCAGAGCATCCCAATGGCTGATTCCGTAGCGCAGGCCAATCTCCATGGCGTCGCTAACCGTGGAGGTTGTGACAGGCGTGACCGCCACGAGCTTCATGAAACCTTTGGCGACTTCGTAGGCCTCTTCCCGGGTGAAGTGCTGCTTTCCCGTGAGTACCGCAATTGCCTCGTTGATGACCTGGCTGCTGGCAATCGGCGTGTCCTTCAGAATTTGGCGCGCCCTGGCCTTCTTGGCATCGTCGCGGCCAATAGCGTAGACCACGACATTGGTATCAACGAAGGCCTGCACGGTCGTAGAGTTCTTCGCGCCGCCACTTGCCGCCGTCATAACGCCCTGCATACTTGTCGAGCGCGATCCACGCGTCGGTGGTGTCGTGGCCACGCCTCGCTAGCAGAAATTCAGCGAAATCCACCATCTCGGCGATTTCCCGTTCGTGCATTGCCTTGATGAGTTCGGCAATCCGTTCGGCCGCTCCCATGATTGCGCTCCTCACGTTGATATGAAGCCAGTTTACTCGATTCGCTGAAATCCCTTTTCTTCTGTGCCTGGGCGGGCATGTGTCGTCCCGGGTTCGCCGATTGTGCGCCATGACGGTCAGCGCCATGAGAGTCGCTTTTTCTGGGTCGTGCCGGTCTCGGTTTCGATTTTCTATTATTGCCATTTTTTCAGGCAGCCCCGCACCAGGACTGGCGTTTCGGTCAGATTATTGCCATACCACTATTCGAGATTCTTGAGATTCAGCGCCACGATCTCGAGTTGCGAAGCGACGAAGGGGTGCGCCCGATTGCGCTGCGTCCATTCGAGCGCCGCAATGACGCACGATCCAACGTGCGCGGAATTCATCCTTGCGACCCCGCCGAAATACCGGCCGGCCCCGCCCGGGTCGAATTCGCAGATTTCCTCGAGCCTGTGCACGATCTCGTCATGCGTGAGGGTAGGCGGCGTACGCGACGATTCGCTCTCTTTGCCTGCGAGCAGGCAGAGTGGCACTGTGAGATCCGAGGGTATGGGGACGGCGATAGGCTGCATGGTTTTACCGGTTAGCCTGCCATGCTAGGCCCGACGACCGGCCACGGTCTGTGCGTTGCCCAACCAAGCGCCCGCGGCCTGCCGGCCCGGGCCCCGGGGTCTAATTGCGCTTCGCGTTCGCGAGTTCGACGACGCTGACGCCGGCGGCCACCTGCGCCATGCGATCGTCCTCGTAGCGCACCAGCTTCTTCACTACTTCCAGCACTTCGGCGGCGCGCGCGAACGGCACGAAGCACACCCCGACCTCGTCTGCCACCACGAGGTCTCCGGGCGCAACCATGATGCCGCAGATGCGCACCGGCACGTTGATGGCGGTCGTCTCGATGCGCCACTTGCCGGTGACCGGGCTCGCGCCGCGCGACCAGACCGGGTAACCGATGGCGCGCTGGTGGTCGATGTCGCGCACCGCGCCGTCGACGATCGCGCCGAGTTCGCCCTGCCGCTTGCCGATCGACGCGGAGATCGCGCCCATGCTGGAGATCCCTTCCACGCCCTGGATCACCAGCACGTCACCGTCCTCGGCGAGGTTGTGCGCCTCGATTTCGCCGAGGCGCGACACCTTGCTCGCGACGGCTTCGGAGACCGGGATCTCCAGCCTGCGGTTCAGCACGGTCAGCGCCTGCCCGGCAATGCGCGCCTTCGGGTCGGTGGGCCGCAGCACCGCGGCCGGCACGCCGCAGGCGATGCCGAGTTCGTCGCAGGCATCCGAGACCAGGCCCGAAAGGTCGCCGAGCGCGCGGTAGGCCTCGAGCAGCGCAGCCGGCAGCCGCGGCAGCACGAGCAGTCCGATGCTTTCGCGCGGGACCTTGCCGGTGAGCGCTTTCTCCATCGTTCAGCCTGCGAAGCGCGCTTCGGGCAGCCCGCGCACGCCGGGGCGCAGCGCGAACACGCTGCCGGCCAGCGGCTGCTTCGCGAGATCCTCAGGTGTAAGCCGCTGCGTCGCCGAGGTCACGAAGAGCGTATCGAGGTCCTTGCCGCCGAAGCAGCAGCAGGTCGGGTTCGCGACCGGCATCTCGACCACGCGATCGATCCTGCCGTCCGGCGTGTAGCGCACAAGACGCCAGCCGCCGTACTCGGCGTTCCACAATCCACCCTCGGCGTCTACGCAGGACCCGTCCGGCCGCCCGCCGCCGGTTGCGAACACACGCTCGTTGGACATGTCCCCGCTCGCGAGATCGAAGTCGTATGCCCAGATCGTCGTGCGATGCGTATCGGCGAAATACATGGTGCGGTTGTCCGGGCTCCAGGTGATGCTGTTGGGCACCACGACATCGCCGCGCATGCGTGCGCACGCGCGATCCGCAGAGAGCCGATACAGCGAGCCGGAGGGTTCGCGCCGCGCATCGCTCATGGTGCCGGCCCAGAATCGCCCGGCCCGGTCGCAGCGGCCGTCGTTGAAGCGGTTCTCCGGCAGGCTCAGCTCGGGCTGTGCGGCAACCTCCAGCGCGCCGCTGGACGCATCGAGGAAGTGGATGCCCGACTGCAGCGCGGCGAGCATGCCGCCTTTCTCGCGGAACGCGACGCTGCCGACGGTCGAGGGCAACGCGAGTGATCGCACCGCGCCGCGCGAAGGATCCCAGCGTTTAAGCGCGGGGCCGCGACTGTCCACCCACCACAAGACCTGTTCCCGCTCGCACCAGAGCGGGCATTCGCCCAGCACGTCGGCGCCTTGCACCACACACTCGACTTGAATTGCCATTGCCCGATCCCCTCCGGACGGGCACGATAGCACGCATGAACATCGTCTTTTACGGCACCCTGATCCACCACCTCAAGGACCTGTTCCTCGCCAAGGCGAAAACGCCATGGAGCGTGGAGCGATTTTTCGAGCAGGACCCGCGCGAGGATTTCGCGCGCGCGCTGGCCGAGGCCGACGTGCTGGTGTCGCTCGGCTGGAACGCGACGTTCCCGCCCGCGCCGAAGCTCAGGCTGATCCACCTGCCGGGCACGGGTTACGAAGGCATCGACTTCGCCGCGGTCCCTCCGGGTGTGGCCGTCTGCAACGCCTACGGCCACGCCGAAGGCATGTCCGAGTACACGCTGCTCGCGATGCTGGCCTGGTGCCACCGCTTCTATGCCGCTGACCAGAGCTTCCGCGAGGGCAGCTGGGAGTACAGCGGGCGCATGAATGGCCCGGTGAACGAAGAGCTGTACGGCAAGACCCTCGGGATCGTCGGCTTCGGCTCGATCGGCCGCGCAGTGGCGGAGCGCGCGAAGCCGTTCGGCATGCAGGTGGTGGCGATCAACCGCACGCAGCGCGAGAAGCCCGCCTGCGTGGACCGCTGGGTCGGCTTCGGCGAGCTCGACGCGCTGCTGCCTGAACTGGACTACATCGTGGTCGCCGCCGCGCTCGGGCCGGAGACCGAGGGGCTGATCGGGGCCGCGCAGTTCGCGCGCATGCAGCCCTCCGCCGTGCTGGTCAACGTGGGGCGCGGTGCGATCGTCGCGGAACGCGCGCTGTACGAAGCGCTCAAGGCGAAGCGCATCCGCGGCGCGACCATCGACGCGTGGTACGGCAGCTATCCTTCAAAGGACAACCCCCGGGTGCCGCCCTCGAAGTACCCGTTTCATGAACTCGACAACCTCTACATGACCCCGCATACCTCGGCGTGGACCACCGGGATGATCGACCGGCGCTGGACCGAGATCGCGGAGAACCTTGACCGTTTCGCGCGCGGTGAGCCGCTGCGCAACCGGCTCAATTGAAGATCGCGCGCTGGTCGCTGCACTTCTACGCGCTGCCCTACGCGCGCGAGGTGGTCTGGGCGAACGCGGTCGAAAGCGCGGGCCTGTATGCGCTGCTGCGGCTCACCGACGCGGACGGCGTCGAGGGCGTGGCCGAAGGCACGATCAAGGCCACCTGGACCGGCGTGTCGCCAAGGTCGCTGGCTGCGGCCTTCGAGGATTTCCTGATGCCGAAGGTGCTCGGCATCGAATGCGCGGGCGCGGCCGGCCTCGTGAAGCTGCTCGCGGGCGTTCCCGAAAACCGCCTGGCCAAGGCGATGATCGACAACGCGGCCTGGCAGATCGAGGCGTGCAGGGCCGGCCAGCCGCTCTGGAAACTCTGGGGCGGTGAGCCCTCTGTCGAACTCACCTGGGCAATCACCCGCCAGCCGCCTGCTGTGATGGCGGCCGAAGCAGCGGAGGTCTGCATGCGCTACGGGTTTGGCACGCTGAAGGTCAAGGGCGGGCAGGGCCTCGAGACCGACAAGCAGGTCATGCGCGAAATCCGCGCCGCAGTGGGCGACAGGGTGATCCTCTATGTCGACGCAAACAGCGCCTACCCGCGGGAAGAAGGACTCGCCTACACGCACGCGATGCGCGACGCCGGCGCGACCGTGTCGGAAGACCCCTGCCCGCTGCAGCCGGACGCGCAGTTCAGCGCGCTGCAGGCCGGGGCAGGCATCCCGGTCCTCGTCGACCGCACCTGCACCGCGGCGCTCGATGCGGCGCACTACCTCGAAAAAGGCGCGACCGCGTTGTCGACAAAAGTCGGGCGCATCGGCTTCTCGGAAGCCCGCGAAATCTCTGCGCTCGCTGCCGCGCAGGGTGCGCGTGTTGCGCTGGGACTGTATGCCGAGAGCGCGCTCGGCACGCTGGCCAGCCTGCAGTACGGCGCGGCGATCCCGCAGCCGCTGCAACTGGTCGCCGCGGAGCAGACCTTCTACCTCGGCATCACCGAGCAGGTGGTGAACGCGATGCCGGAAGTGAAGGCCGGCCGGATCGAGCTGCCGGGCGAGGCCGACTATTCGCAGTTCGTCGACTGGGAGCGCGTGAAGCGTTTCGCGGCGTAGCTCCCGCTCAGGCGGCCTGCGCGCGCGCGGATTCCGGCGCGTCCGCAATCCGCGAATCATGGTAGGAATCCATGTCGTTGGTGGTCGAGCGGCGCAATTCGCGCCGCTCGGCGATGTCGTAGCGGCGCCCGCGATGAATGGTGGCGCGGTTGTCCCAGATCACGAGGTCGCCCGGCTGCCACACGTGCCGGTAGACGAATTCGCGCTGCGTGGCGTGCTCGAGCAGCTCGAGCAGCAGCATGCGTCCCTCGGCCAGCGTCTTCTCGACGATGTGCGTGGCGTGCACGCCCACCCAGAGCAGCTTGCGGCCCGAGCCCGGATGGGTGCGCACCAGCGGCCACTGCACCGGCGGCATCTTCGCCAGCTCGGCCGCCGAGGGCTTGTCGCCCAGCCAGGTGCGCGAATGCAGCGCGGCGTGCACGCTGTGCAGTCCCTCGATTTCCGCCTTCAGGTCCGCGGGCAGCGCGTCGTACGCGGCGCGCAGGTCGGCGTACTCGGTCTGCCCCCCTTTGGGCGGCACCACCACGGCCGAGAGCATCGAGTACTTGGCCGCAGGCTGCTGGAACGAACTGTCGCTGTGCCAGAGCTGGTTGGCGAAGTTGGACAGCGTCTTGCGATCGGTCGCCGCGTACAGGCTGCCATCGGGCTTCACGTTCGAGATGTCGATCATCTCCTTGTGGCGGAACCGGTCGGGCGCATTCGGGCTGAGTTTCTTCAGACCGCCATCGAGCGTGCCGAAACGGCTGGCGAAGGCGAACTGCTGCTCCTCGTCGAGCGGCTGGCCGCGGAACACCAGCACCGCGTGCGCGTCCATGGCCGCGTCGATGGCGCTGACTGTCGCGGCGTCGATCGGTTGGGTGATGTCGATGCCGCTCGCTTCTGCGGCGAACAGCGGGTGCAGGGGCTCAAGCTGCAGCGGCATGGCAGTCCTCCTCCTCAGGGGCGCGGGGAATTATGCGCCATCGCCGGCGGTTGCGCGGGTTTGTCCTTCACCGCGATGAACATGTACATCGCAGGCACCACGAACAGCGTGAACAAGGTGCCGATCGCCATGCCGGTGAAGATCACCAGCCCCATCGAGTAGCGGCCGGCGGCGCCGGCGCCCGAGGCGACCACCAGCGGAATGACGCCAAACACCATCGCGGCCGTGGTCATCAGGATCGGGCGCAGCCGGATGCTGGCGGCCTCCTCGATAGCCTCGCGCTTGGCCTTGCCCGCGCGGCGCAGCTGGTTGGCGACCTCGACGATCAGGATCCCGTGCTTGCTGATCAGGCCCATCAGCGTGACCAGTCCGACCTCGGTGTAGATGTTCATCGTGGCAAAGCCGAGGAAGATGAAGATCATCGCGCCGAACAGGGCCAGCGGCACCGACACGAGGATCACCACGGGATCGCGGAAGCTCTCGAACTGGGCCGACAGCGCGAGGAACACGATGACGATCGCGAACAGCATGGTCAGTGCGACGCCGCCCGATTCCTGGATGAACTGGCGCGACTGCCCCGAATAGTCGACCGTATAGCCGCTGGGCGCCACCTGCTTCAGCGTGTCGCGCAGGTACTGCAGCACTTCGCCCTGCGAGACGCCCGACACGCCCGAGATGGTCGCCGAGTTCAGCTGCTGGAAGCGGGTGATCGACTTGGGCACGACATCGTAGCGGATGCTGGCGACGGTCCGCGCCTGCACCACGCCTCCCGAGGGCGTCCTGATGTACAGGTCGAGGGCGGACTCGGGATTGAGCCGGTCGACCTGCAGCACCTGCGGGATCACCTTGTAGGAGCGGCCGGAGATGGAAAAGTAATTGACGTAGCCACCGCCCAGCGCCGCGGCCAGCGCGGTGCCGACCTCCTGCTGGGTCATGCCGAGCGCAGCGATCTTGTCGCGGTCCACCACCAGCGTGGCCTGCGGGGAGTCGATCTTCAGGTCCGAGTCGGCGAAATAGAACTTGCCCGAGGCGCGCGCGCGGTCGAGCACCTCCTGCGCCACCGTATTGAGGTTGCTGAACGGGCCGGTGGTGGCGATGACGAACTGCACCGGCAGCCCCGAGGCGCCCGGCAGCGGCGGGAACTGGAAGGCTGCGATGCGCGCGCCGGCGATCTTGTTCCAGCGTGCCTGCAGGTCCTGCTGGATCTCGTGCGCGCTGCGCGAGCGCTGGTCCCAGGTCTTGAACAGCACGCCGCCGATGCCCTGGTTCACCGTCGGCACGCCGGTGATCTGGAACATCTGCTTGTACTCGGGCATGGATTTGCCGACCTGGAACGCCTGGTCGGCGTAGGTCTGCATCTGGTCGGCGGTCGCGTTCGGCGGCCCGCTGACGAAGCAGGCCACGATCCCCTGGTCCTCCTCCGGCGCGAGCTCGGACTGCGACATCTTGAACATCGCGCCGAGGACCACCGTCAGCAGCACGGCCATCACGATCAGCACCGGCCAGGTCGCCAGCAGGCTGTGCAGCAGGCGCCGGTAGCCGCCGCGCACGCGCTCGAAGCTGCGGTCGATCGCGTGCACGAAGCGCGTGTCGTCCTGCCCGGTCCTGAACATGCGCGAGCACATCATCGGCGAGAGCGTCAGCGCGATCACGCCCGAGACCGTGACCGCGCCGGCCAGCGTGAACGCGAATTCGCTGAACAGGGCGCCGGTCAGCCCGCCCTGGAAGCCGATCGGGACATAGGCCGCGATCAACACGATGGTCATCGCAATGATCGGGCCGCCCAGCTCGCGCGCCGCGAGCAGCGACGCCTCCAGCGGCGACTTGCCTTCCTCCCTCATGTGCCGGTCGACGTTTTCCACCACGATGATCGCGTCGTCCACGACCAGGCCGATCGCCAGCACGAGCGCGAGCAGGGTCAGGAGGTTGATCGAGTAGCCCAGCGCCAGCATGATGAAGAAGGTG
>JBBQVP010000132.1:0-12071 GCA_038211455.1 Burkholderiales bacterium | reverse complement strand
TGACGCGCGTCACAGTCTTGGGATCAAGCTCGTCTACCTCGGGGATGACGGTCAGGAAAGAGCCCTTGGCAAGATCCTTGATGGGGGACGAGGCCTCCTTCTTGCGCAGCAGCGACTTGGGAGTCATTACCACGAGCGGCTTGCGGAACGGGCGCAGCATCTGGCGGCGCAAGAGGTGGAAGATCTGCGCCGCATTGGAGGGCACGACCACCTGCATATTGTGCTCCGCGCAAAGTTGCAGGTAGCGTTCGAGCCGCGCCGAGGAATGCTCAGGTCCCTGCCCTTCGTAGCCGTGCGGCAGCAGCAGGACAAGACCGCAGACCCGGCCCCACTTGGCCTCGCCCGAGCAGATGAACTGGTCAATCACCACCTGGGCGCCGTTGGCGAAATCGCCGAACTGCGCCTCCCAGATCACAAGTTCATTGGGCTCCGCCGTCGAGTAGCCGTACTCAAACCCGAGCACCGCTTCCTCCGACAGCACTGAGTCGATGACCACGAACGAGCCCTGGTCCTTGGAGACGTTGTTCAGCGGTACGTAGGTGCCCGAATCCCAGCGCTCGCGATCCTGGTCGTGAAGCACCGAATGCCGGTGGGCGAACGTGCCGCGGCCGGAGTCCTGCCCCGAGAGCCGCACGTTGTAGCCGTTGGCAACCAGCGACGCGTAGGAAAGCGTCTCTGCCATCCCCCAGTCGACCGCCAGCTTGCCCTCGCCCATCTGTTTCCTCGCCGCGAGCAGCCTGGCGACCGTAGGGTGAACCTTGAATCCTTCGGGAACCGTGGTCAGCGCATCCGACAGGCGCTGCAGCTGCGCGAGCGGAACGTGCGTATCGGCCGCATCGGTCCATTTCGCCCCGACGTACGAAGTCCAGTCGACCGCAAACTTGCTCTTGAAGTTCGACACCACCGGGTTGGACGTGTGCTTGCCCGCATCCAGGTCGTCACGGAACTTCTTGATCATCGCGTCCGGCACCTCGGCACCGATGACACCCTGGGTGACAAGCTTGTCCGCGTACAGCCTGCGCGTGCCCGGATGCTGGGAGATCTTCTTGTACATCAGAGGCTGGGTGATGAACGGCTCGTCCTGCTCGTTGTGGCCGAGCTTCCTGAAGCAGACCATGTCGATCACGACGTCCTTCTTGAACTGCTTGCGGAAATCGAGCGCCATCTGCGTCACGTACTGCACCGCCTCGGGATCGTCGGCATTGACATGGAAAATCGGCGCTTCGACCATCTTCGCGACATCGGTGCAGTTGACCGTCGAACGCGCGTCGCGCAGGTCGGAGGTCGTGAAGCCGATCTGGTTGTTGACCACGATGTGCACAGTGCCGCCGGTGCCGTAACCGCGCGTGCTGGACAAGTTCAGCGTCTCCATGACCACACCCTGCCCGGCGAAAGCGGCGTCTCCATGGATCAGGATCGGCAGGACCTGGTCGCCGGTCTTGTCGTCGCGGCGACGCTGGCGCGCGCGCACCGAGCCCTCGACCACCGGATTGACGATCTCGAGGTGCGAAGGGTTGAACGCGGCGCTGATGTGCACGGGGCCGCCGGGGGTCGTAATGTCCGACGAAAAACCGTTGTGGTACTTGACGTCGCCGGTCGTCGAAAAGTCGCTATGGTGCTTGCCCTCGAACTCGGAGAAAAGGTCGCCCGGCATCTTGCCCAGCACGTTGACCAGCACGTTGAGCCGTCCGCGGTGCGCCATGCCGATCACGATCTCCTGCACGCCCGAGGAGCCCGCGCGCTGGATCAGCTCATCGACGCAGGGGATCAGGCTTTCCCCGCCCTCAAGCGAGAAACGCTTCTGTCCGACGAAGCGCGTGTGCAGGTACTTTTCGAGCGTCTCGGCCTCGGTCAGCTTGCGCAGCAGGCGGCGCTTGTATTCCGGGCTGAAATCGGGCGTCGCCCGCCGCGGCTCGATGCGCTCCTGGATCCACAGGCGCTGCGCGCGCTCGCTGATGAACATGTACTCGAATCCGATGTTGCGGCTGTAGGTGTCGCGCAGCGCCTGTACCAGAGTGCGCAGCGTGACCCGCTCCAGGCTCACGAACGAACCCGCGTTAACCTCGGTGTCGAGGTCGGCTTCGGTCAGGTCGTAGTACGCCGACTCCAGCTCGGGCGCCGAAGGACGCGGCATGCGCTTGAGCGGGTCGAGCGTAGCCCAGCGCAAACCCGAGATCCGGTAGGACGTCACCAGCAGCAGGGCGGCAACCTGCAACCGGTCGTGCGTTGCCAGTTCGACCGGGGCGCGGCTGCCCAGCTGGCCAGACTTTGCGCGCTGCACGAACGATTCCACGACCGGCGCATGCGCAACGTCCTTCGCGCCGTCTACCCCGGCGCCAGTCGGCATGAGCTGCATCTGGTCGAAGTACTCGCGCCACTTCTCGGGCACTGCGCCCGGATTCACGAGGTACTGCTCGTACAGATCCTCGATAAACGGCGCGTTTCCGCCGAAAAGGTAGGAGTTGTTGAGGAACTGTTTCAGCATGAACGCTCTCCGGTTAACGCTGGTCGAGAGGCTTGACGTCGCGCTGCAGCGGCCCCTTGTAGAGCTGGCGCGGACGGCCGATCTTCTGCTCCGGATCCGAAATCATCTCGTTCCACTGCGCTATCCAGCCGACCGTGCGCGCGAGCGAGAAGATGCAGGTGAACATCGACACCGGGATGCCGAGCGCGCGCTGCACGATGCCCGAGTAGAAATCCACGTTCGGGTAGAGCTTGCGGCTGACGAAGTAATCATCCTCCAGCGCGACCTTTTCGAGCGCCATGGCGAGCTTGAACAGGCGGTCGTTCTCCAGCCCGAGTTCGCCCAGCACCTCGTAGCAGGTCTCGCGCATCAGCTTGGCGCGCGGATCGTAGTTCTTATAGACGCGATGGCCGAAGCCCATCAGCTTGGAGCCCGAGTTCTTGTCCTTCACCTGCTTGATGAACTCGCCGATCTTCGAGGCGTCGCCGATCTCCTCGAGCATGTTCAGCGCAGCCTCGTTCGCCCCGCCGTGCGCGGGGCCCCACAGGCAGGCGATTCCAGCGGCGATGCAGGCAAACGGGTTGGCACCGGAGGAGCCCGACAGCCGCACCGTGGAAGTCGAGGCATTCTGCTCGTGGTCCGCGTGCAGGATCAGGATCCGGTCCAGCGCACGCACCAGCACGTCGTTGACCTTGTACTCCTCGGCCGGCACCGCGAACATCATGCGCATGAAATTCGCCGTGTACGACAAGTCGTTGCGCGGGTAGACGAAAGGCTGGCCGGCGTTGTACTTGTAGGCCATCGCTACGAGTGTCGGCAGCTTGGCGATCAGACGGAACGCCGAAATCTTGCGGTGCTCGGGATTATTGATGTCGAGGGAGTCGTGATAGAACGCCGAGAGGGCGCCAACCACCCCGACCAGCACGGCCATCGGGTGGGCATCACGCCGGAACCCGCGGAAGAAGAAGGTCAGCTGGTCGTGGACCATGGTGTGCCGGGTGACCGTTTCATCGAAATGCTGCTTTTCTTTCGCGTCGGGCAGCTCGCCGTTCAGCAGCAGGTAGCAGGTGTCGAGGAAGTCGCAGTTCGCGGCGATCTGCTCGATCGGGTAACCGCGGTAGAGCAGCACGCCGGCGTCGCCGTCGATGTAGGTGATGCTCGAATTGCAGCTTGCGGTAGACAGAAAACCCGGATCGTAGGTGAACATGCCCGACTTGCCGTAGAGGCTGCGAATGTCGACGACATCCGGCCCCATCGAGCCCGAAAGCACCGGGAATTCGAGCGTCTGCCCGTCGTGTAGCGTCAGTGTGGCTTTCTTGTCCGTGGGTTTCTTATCCAATGGAATCTCCCGTTTCTTGGGTCAGGTTTCAGTCTGCTGCAATCAATTCGCGCGCAACTGCGCGACCAGTTCCCGGTGCCGCGCCGGGTAATCCTCGCTCACGCCCTTCACGATATCCCAGAGATCGTTGTCCTGGAGATCGAGCAGTTCGTTCAGCGTCGCGAGCCTCGCCTCGTCCAGCCCTGCGGCGTGGCGCGCGAGGAACTTCCCCAGCACCAGGTCGAGCTCCAGCAGCCCGCGGCGGCACTTCCATTTCAACCGATGCTGTGCAGTGTTGTCGAGCATAACGGTCCTCGCCAATCTTTTACTCGAAACTCGCTTGCAGTGCAGTGATGCGCCACCCTGGCCGTGCGATCGCCTCAGCAGTTGCTCACGCAGCCATTCAGACCGCCCGCTTTACCATCATGTCCTTGATCTTTCCAATCGCACGGGTCGGGTTGAGGTTTTTCGGGCAGACGTCGACGCAGTTCATGATGGTGTGGCAGCGGAACAGCCGGTACGGATCCTCGAGATTGTCGAGCCGCTCGGCGGTCGCATGGTCGCGGGTGTCTGCGATGAACCGGTAGGCCTGCAGCAGGCCGGCCGGGCCGACGAACTTGTCCGGGTTCCACCAGAACGACGGGCACGCGGTCGAGCAGCAGGCGCAGAGGATGCACTCGTACAGGCCGTTGAGTTCCTCCCTGTCCTCTGGCGACTGAAGGCGCTCGCGCTCGGGCGGCGCATCGTCGTTGATCAGGTAGGGCTTGATCGAGTGGTACTGCTTGAAGAACTGCGTCATGTCGACCACCAGGTCGCGGATCACCGGCAGTCCGGGCAACGGGCGCAGCGTGACCTGTTCGGGCAGGTCGGCGAGCTTGGTGATGCAGGCCAGGCCGTTCTTGCCGTTGATGTTCATCGCATCCGAACCGCAGACGCCTTCGCGGCAGGAGCGTCGGAAAGAGACCGAATCGTCCTCCACCTTGATGCGCGCAAGCGCATCCAGAAGCATGCGATCGGTCGGCTCGAGCGCGACTTCGTAGTCCTGCATGCGCGGGGCGGAATCCTTGTCGGGGTCGTATCGGTAAATCGAGAAGCGCATTGTTTGAACTCCCGGTGCGTTCGTGGTTCGTCGTCGTTCGTTTCGTTTTCGCGTTTCGCGTTTCGCGTTTCGTTTTCGGGGCTAGTAGGTCCGAACCTTCGGCTCGAACTCCTCTACGCTCAGTGGCTTGCGGTGCACCGGCTTGTACTCCAGCCGGTTGCCTTCCTTGAACCACAGCGTGTGCTTCATCCAGTTCTTGTCGTCCCGGTCGGGATAGTCTGCCCGCGCCTGCGCGCCGCGTGACTCCCGGCGCGCCTCCGCGGACACCACGGTCGCCATCGCGGTTTCGACAAGGTTGTCCAGCTCCAGCGCCTCAATGCGCGCGGTATTGAACACTTTCGACTTGTCCGCGATATAGGTCCGGCTGGCGCGCTCCGCGATCACCTTCATCTTGTCGACGCCCTCGACCAGCATCTCCGGAAACCGGAACACGCCGCAATGCGCCTGCATCGACTTGCGCAGGTCCGTGCCCACATCGGCCACTCGCTCGCCCGACATCGCTGCATCGAGCCGCGCGAGCCGCGCGAGCGAATACCCGGCTGCATCCTTGGGCAGGTCGCGGTGCGCAAGCGGCTGGCTGCGTATGTCAGCCACGGCGCTCTCGCCGCCGGCCTTGCCGAACACGACAAGGTCGAGCAGCGAATTCGTGCCCAACCGGTTGGCACCATGCACCGAAACGCAGGCGCATTCGCCGACGGCGTAAAGCCCCGGAACCGGGACCTCGGGATTGCCATTCTTCGGCACCACCACCTGGCCGAGGTAATTGGTCGGGATTCCGCCCATCTGGTAGTGCACCGTGGGTACGACCGGAATCGGGTCTTTGATCGGGTCGACGTTGGCGAACTTGATTGCAATTTCGCGGATGCCCGGCAGCCGCAGGTTGATCACGTCCGGGCCGAGATGGTCCAGCTTCAGCAACACGTGGTCGCCGTCCTTGCCACAGCCCCGGCCTTCCTTGATCTCGGTCGTCATCGCACGGGACACCACGTCGCGGCTGGCCAGATCCTTGGCGTTGGGCGCATAGCGCTCCATGAACCGCTCGCCATCCTTGTTGAGCAGGTACCCGCCCTCGCCGCGCACGCCCTCGGTGATCAGCACCCCCGCCCCGGCCACGCCGGTCGGGTGGAACTGCCAGAACTCCATATCCTCGAGTGGAATGCCGGCGCGCGCCACCATGCCGATCCCGTCGCCGGTATTGATGAACGCGTTGGTGCTGGCCGAGTAGATCCGCCCGCCGCCACCCGTGGCGAGAATCGTCGTCTTGCCCTGCAGGATCATCGACTCACCGGTTTCCATTTCCAGGGCCACCACGCCGACCACGGCACCCTCGGAGTCGCGGATCAGGTCGAGCGCCATCCATTCGATGAAGAACTGCGTGTTCACCTTCACGTTGTTCTGGTAGAGCGTATGCAGCATCGCGTGGCCGGTGCGGTCGGCAGCGGCGCATGAGCGCATCGCCATCTTCGCGCTGCCGTAGTCCTGCGTATGCCCGCCAAAGGGCCGCTGATAGATCTTGCCATTCTCGAGCCGGTCAAACGGCATGCCCATATGCTCGAGCTCGACGACGACCTCGGTGGCACGGCGGCACATGTACTCGATCGCATCCTGGTCGCCGAGGTAATCCGCGCCCTTGACCGTGTCATACATGTGCCAGTGCCAGTTGTCCTCGGTCGAATTGGCCAGCGGCGCGGCAATGCCGCCCTGGGCCGCAACGGTGTGCGAGCGCGTCGGAAATACCTTGGACAGCACTGCGACCTTCATTCCGGCACGGGCAAGTTCGAGCGCTGCGCGCAGGCCCGAACCACCTGCACCGACAACAACTGCATCAAATCTTCTTACGGGAAGCGACACGCTTTTATCTCCACAGAATCTGGATGGCCCAGGCGAGATAGCCGGCAATCGTCAGCAGCACGACCACTTCCAGCGCAAGGCGCAGGCCGGTCGGCTTGATGTAGTCCATCAGGATGTCGCGCACCCCGATCCACGCATGCCATGAGAGGCTGACCGCGAACAGCAGCGTCGCTACGCGCATCCAGCCCTGGGTGAACAGGTCGCTCCACACCCCGTAGTTGATCGGCTGGCCGAACAGCAGGACAACCAGAATGATCACCGTGTAGACCGCCATCACGCCGGCCGTAATCCGCTGCGCGAGCCAGTCGCGCAGGCCGTAGTGGGCGCCGGTAACTACGCGGTTCACCATAGCTTGGCTCCCAGGAAGACCGTCAGCGCGAGGCTCACCACCATGACGACAACGCTCGTCATGCGCGCAGTCGCAAGGTCGACGCCCTTGTCGAGGTCGAGGAACAGGTAGCGGATGCCGGCGCAGAAATGATGGCAATAGGCCCAGATGATTCCGAGCAGCGCGAGCTTGACGATGAAGAAGCCCGAATAGCGGCGGACGGAATCGAAGCCTTCCTGCGAGGAAAGGCTGCGATCGAGCAGGAAAAGCAGCCAGATGCCGGATGCGAACAGGAGCGCACCGCTCACCCGATGCAGAATCGAGATGAACGCGGGCAGTGGAAGCCGGATCTGCATCAGGTTGAGGTAGACCGGCCTTTTTTTCTTTATTGCGGCGTTGGACATGTCGTAGAGCCTGGGATCAGTAAGTTGCGCGCAGCGCGAAATTGGCAGCAGGACGAGGAGCGGAACAAGAATCGGGACAGGGCGCGAATGACGGAATAATTATAGCTCCTGAGTGGACACGTTGGCGCAGCCAAAGTTGCATGAAAGCTATCCCAACTCGCTCTTGTAGAAATACCGGTCGGTCTTGTACAAGCCGCGTCTCCATTCGACCGGCTTGTCAGCGTATGTATATGAAACGCGCTCCACCGCGAGCAGGGGATGCCCGATTTTCACGCCAAGCGGCGTCGCGCTGGATTCGTCGGCCGCCGCCGCCTTGAGCCTCTCCTCGGCGCGCACCATCCGGGTGCCGAACTGCGTTTCAAACAAGTTGTAGAGCGCGCCCCGATGCTCCGACACGGCGGCGGCGGTAAGGCCCTTGAACAGGGTTCCCGGCAGCCAGACCTCCTCAAGCACCACCGGGTCGTTACCGAAAATGAGCAGGCGCTTGATCATCGCCATCGGGTCACCGGGCTTGAGTTCGAGAACGCGCGCCACCTCCGCCCCTGCGCGTGCGCGGCGGAACTCGAGCAGCCGGCGCTCCACCGACTCCGGCTCCCCGGAGTCAGGTGCAAGGCGCAGGAAGCGGAACCGAACCTGCCGCTCGCCGTGCGTGGCGACAAAGGTTCCCTTGCCCTGCCGACGAAACAGCAGGTTCTCGGCCGCGAGTTCGTCTATCGCCTTACGGACCGTTCCCTGGCTCACCTTGTAATGGCTCGCGAGGTCCATTTCGCTCGGGATCGCCTCGCCCGGGCGCCACGCGCCAGAGCGCAGCGACTCCAGCAGCAGCGCCTTGATCTGGCGATAAAGCGGACTGAACGTGGGGGAATTCATCCGATCGATTTGAGCATAGTTCCGGCAACTCGTCTATCTAGTGTCATATGTCTTATAAAAGACACAAGATAAGTTGACTCCATCAGACTCGCGCGCTTAACATTGAGGTCTATCCCCATCGTCGCCTTCGTTGATTTTGCAACGTCCTCCCGGAGTCCCTCCCATGTCCAAAGCCCCCGTACGTGTTGCAGTGACCGGCGCCGCCGGCCAGATCGGTTACGCCCTGCTGTTCCGCATCGCCAGCGGAGAAATGCTGGGCAAGGACCAGCCCGTGATCCTGCAGTTGCTCGAGATTCCCGACGAGAAGGCCCAGAAGGCGCTCAAGGGCGTGATGATGGAACTGGACGACTGCGCGTTTCCGTTGCTGCACGGCATGGTGGCGGCGTCCGACCCGATGATCGCGTTCAAGGACGTCGGCGTCGCGCTGCTCGTGGGCGCGCGCCCGCGTGGCCCCGGGATGGAGCGCAAGGACCTGCTCGAGGCCAACGGCAAGATCTTCGCCCCGCAAGGCCAGGCGCTGGACAAGGTGGCCAGCCGCGACGTCAAGGTGCTGGTGGTCGGCAATCCTGCGAATACCAACGCGCTGATCGCGATGAAGAATGCGCCGAGCCTGAAGCCTGAGCAGTTCACCGCCATGATGCGCCTCGACCACAACCGCTCGCTCACGCAGATCGCGCAGAAAGTCGGCAAGCCCGTGTCCGCGGTGACGAAGATGACGATCTGGGGCAACCACTCGGCTACCCAGTACCCGGACGTGTTCCATGCGGAAGTCGAGGGCAAGAAGGCCTGGCAGATGATCAACGACCAGGCCTGGCTGGAATCGACCTTCATCCCCACCGTCCAGAAGCGCGGTGCCGCGATCATCGAGGCGCGCGGCCTGTCCTCGGCGGCGAGCGCGGCAAATGCGGCGATCGACCACGTGCGCGACTGGTCCCTGGGCACGCCGGCCGGGAGCTGGGTCAGCATGGGCATACCGTCGGATGGCAGCTACGGCATACCCGAGGGCGTGCTCTACGGCTACCCGGTCACCTGCAAGGGCGGCAAGGTCGAGATCGTCAAGGGACTGGATGTCAGCGAGTTCAGCAGAAAGCGCATGGATGCCACGCTCAAGGAGTTGCACGAGGAGCGTGACGGCGTCAAACACCTGTTGGGCTAGGCCATGGCTGCCCAGCCCGTGAACGCATCCGCCGGCGCACGCTTTCGCGCGGCGCTGAAGGAAGAGTCGCCGCTGCAGGTCATCGGCACGATCAATGCCTACCACGCACTGATGGCCAAGCGCAGCGGCTACAAGGCGATTTACCTTTCCGGCGGCGGCGTCGCGGCAGGCTCGCTCGGCCTGCCGGATCTCGGCATCTCGAATCTCGACGATGTGCTGACCGACGTGCGCCGGATCACGGACGTGTGCGACCTGCCCCTGCTGGTCGATGCCGACACCGGGTTCGGCTCCTCGGCCTTCAACGTCGCGCGCACGGTCAAGTCGCTGATCAAGTTCGGCGCTGCGGCCACCCACATCGAGGACCAGGTAGGCGCCAAGCGCTGCGGCCACCGGCCGAACAAGGAAATCGTTTCCTCGCAAGAGATGTGCGACCGCATCAAGGCCGCCGCGGATGCGAAGACCGATCCGGCGTTCGTCGTCATGGCGCGCACCGACGCGCTTGCGAGCGAGGGCCTCGAGCGCGCGATCGAGCGCGCGGTGGCCTACGTGGCCGCTGGGGCGGACATGATCTTTCCCGAAGCCATGACAGAGCTTTCGATGTACCGCAAGTTCGTCGACGCCGTCAAAGTGCCGGTGCTCGCGAACATCACGGAATTCGGCGCCACGCCGGCGTTCAGCGTGGAGGAACTCCGATCGGCAGGCGTCGCCATCGCGCTCTACCCGCTGTCGGCGTTCCGCGCAATGAACAAGGCCGCGCTCAAGGTGTACGAGACGGTGCGCAAGGAAGGTTCGCCCAAGAATGTCATCGACAGCATGCAGACCCGCATGGAACTGTATGACTTCCTCGGCTACCACGAGTTCGAACAAAAACTAGACACGTTGTTCGCAAAGGAGAAGTGAGATGAGCGAAGCTCCGGCACCCGCAGTGCAGCCTTCCACCCCGAAACCCAAGAAGTCGGTCGCGCTGTCCGGCGTCACCGCCGGCAACACCGCGCTGTGCACCGTAGGCCGCACCGGCAACGACCTGCACTACCGCGGTTACGACATCCTCGACTTCGCCGACGAGGCCGAATTCGAGGAGATCGCGTACCTGCTGGTGCACGGCACGCTGCCTAACGCCGCCGAACTGTCCGCATACAAGGTGAAGCTCAAGGCGCTGCGCGGACTGCCGGCGAACCTTCGTGCGGCGCTTGAGTCGATCCCGCCTTCGGCCCACCCCATGGACGTGATGCGCACCGCGGTGTCGGTGCTCGGCACGCTGCTGCCCGAGAAGGATGACCACAACCTGCCCGGCGCGAAGGACATTGCCGACCGGCTGATGGCCTCGCTCGGATCGATGCTCCTTTACTGGTACCACTACAGCCACAACGGGCGGCGCATCGAGACCGAGACCGATGACGACACGATCGGCGGACATTTTCTCCACCTTCTGCACGGCAAGGCGCCCTCTGCCGAGTGGGTGCGCGCGATGCACACCTCGCTCATCCTCTACGCCGAGCACGAATTCAACGCCTCCACATTCACCTGCCGCGTAGTCGCCGGCACCGGTTCCGACATATACAGCGCGATCTGCGGCGGGATCGGCGCGCTGCGCGGACCCAAGCACGGCGGAGCCAACGAAGTCGCCTTCGAAGTCCAGTCGCGTTATGCCGACCCGGACGAGGCGGAAGCCGACGCGATCCGCAGGATCCAGGCGAAGGAAATCGTCATCGGCTTCGGCCATCCGGTCTACACTGTCGGCGATCCGCGCAACAAGGTGATCAAGGAAGTCGCGCAGCGGCTTTCAAAGTCGGCCAAGAGCATGAAACTATTCCAAATTGCCGATCGCCTCGAGACGGTGATGTGGCGCGAGAAGAAAATGTTTGCCAACCTGGACTGGTTCAGCGCCGTGAGCTACTACATGCTGGGCGTGCCGACTGCGATGTTCACGCCGCTGTTCGTGATCGCGCGCACCAGCGGCTGGGCCGCTCACGTGATCGAGCAGCGCATCGATGGGAAGATCATCCGCCCTGCGGCCAACTACACCGGCCCCGAAAACACCAAGTGGGTGCCTCTCAGGAACCGCAAGTAGGAGTATGGCCGTGCCCGAATCCAGGCTGATGAATTTCATCCGGAATTTCCTTGGACTCAACCGCTACGAGTCCGAGGCTACCGCGTTCATGCGCGATTTCCTGGCGCAGCACCCCGAGGAAGTTGCCTCGCAGCGAAAGGGGCGCGGAATCTGGTGGGACAAGGACGCCCGGCAGCGCACCGAACCGACACTGCCCAAGACAGCGCCAAAATCCGGCGGCGCAGAGTACACCTTCAGGGCCTGACCGCGTGGCTACGGCGATCGCGCGGCACTTCGCCGGCCACCGCATCCAGTGGTCGCGCGCGATCCTCGTCGCCGCGCTCGTCTATGTGCTGTTCGGGGCGCCGCCCGATGTCCTGCAGGGCTGGCCAGGGGACGTGCTGCGCCTCTGCGGATACGCGCTCATGGTCGCCGGCAGCCTCTGGAGGGTGTGGTGCCTCACCTTCATCGGCGGCACCAAGGACGGCACGCTCACGACCACGGGCCCTTACTCCATTGTGCGCAACCCGC
>JBBQVP010000131.1:0-12164 GCA_038211455.1 Burkholderiales bacterium | reverse complement strand
CAGAGCGCGCCTGGACGAACGGGCATCATTTCAGCCTGCCGCCGCCTCCTGGCTCGCCGCCAGCCGCTCCGCCATCTGCTTCGCAAGGCGCCGCGCCCGGACTTCACGTCCCGCGCGCCGCACGCCCCACGCATAGACGAGCGCAAGCGCAACGAGGCAGGCGATGCCGAGCGCGAAGTAGCGGTTGACCAGAGTCGTGATCTCCCAGCCGTAGACCTCGACAAGCTTGGACGCATCGGTGAGGTCGCCGTTTAGCGTGCCAAAGGGGATGACATCGGGATTGGACCGCGCAACCCACCAGGTGGCGTACATGTCGACAAAAGCCACTGCACCGATCACCACGAAGCCCCAGCGCAGCGAGCCTTTGTAAAGCTGGGTGCGCTTGCCGAAGAAAAAGCTCGCCATCAGCGCGATTGCGAGGATCATCCCCATGCCGTCGCCACCGAAGATGAACAGCATCTGCGCGGTTTTCTCCTGCAGCCCGAACGTGAAAACGCCCTGCGCCAGCAGCAGCACGCCACCCGCGACCATTAGCGGGCGGTTCGCCGCATGCCACGCGCGAAAGATCAGGGAGCCCAGCGCCGCCGAGAGCAGCAGCGGCGCCAGCCAGCCGCGCGTATCCGGAATCCGCGTCAGCCACAGGGTCGGGAGCGCCGCGTAGCCGCAGAACCAGGCCGAAACCGCATGACCGAATTCGTGCACCGGCATGGTCAGGAAGATGCGCTGCAGCGCCGCGCCCAGGCCCGAGGCATGGAACAGGATCGCGAGCAGCAGCGCCACGGGTATCGCGCCGACGCAGAACCGGCGCTCCAGCTCCGCATCGTCGACCTCATGCCACTCGCCGGTGGATCCGTCATCGGGTGACCGCTCCCCAACACTGCGCACTCCGCGCACCGGTGCAGCCGTCGCGGGCGGCGGCGCGGCGGCACGGCCGTGCGCCTTGATCGCCTCGGCCTTGGCGTAGATCGCACCGCAGCTGGGACAGGTCGGCCCCGCGTCGCGCGGCGCTGCGCACCATGGACAGGTCGTGCTCATTGATGCGCTGCGCGCTGCACCGCCCGCTGCTCGACTGAAGTCTCCACTCAGGATTCGTACTGCACGGCGTAGGCCACCAGTTCCAGGCCCGACACCGAGACGCGCTGTTCCTCGAGCATGAGGTCTGGCCCGGCGCCGAGTTGTTCGCGCGCCGCGGCGGAGATCAGGATCTCCCCGGGGCGCGCAAGATCCTCGCCGAGCTTGTAGGAGACGTTGACCGCGTCGCCGTAGCAATCCTGCCCGCCCACGAGGATGAAGCGGCCGTAGTCGATGCCGATGCTGACCCTGATCGGGTCGGTCCCAGGCGGCACGGGCGCCGCCTGCAGCGCGCGGTTGATCTCGACCGCCGCGGCGACAGCGTCGCGCGTCTCGCCAAACACCGCGAGCAGGTTATCGGCCACGTACTTGATCACCTCGCCCCGGTGTGCGAGCACCAGCGGACGCGTGAGCAGGTGCATGCGGCGAATCATCCCGAGGTAGTGCAGGATGCCGGAGCGGCGCACCGAGAGCGAGAACTGGCTCATGTCGAGCGACAGAACCGCGCGCTCCACGCCGAAGGTGTTCCAGATCAGCTTTTCGATCGCCGGCCGCTCTTCGGCAGGTGCGGTGTTGAGGTAGTCGATCAGGGAGAAGAACGTTTGCATTGCGGATCCGGCGCGGCGCGCTATTCGACCCGCAGCAGCACGATGCGGTGGTTGTAGGTGTCGATCACCCAGACATGCGGCGCACGGGCGAGCACCGCCTCAGGCTTGAAGAATTCGTTGGCGCCCTGCCCGCGCCGGCCGGTGCCGAGCTGGCCGAGCGCGCGACCCTCGCGGTCGAGCAGCAGGATGCGATGGTGGTCCTCGTCGGCAAGCCAGATCCGCTCGCCGTCGAGGTGGAGGTACTTCGGGCCCTCGAGCTTCAGCGCCGCACCGAACGTGGCCTTGTGCTTGAATTCCGGATCGAACACCTGCACGCGGTTGTTGCCTGAGTCGACGACGTAGACGCTGCCGTCGGGCCCGACCTCGACATCGTGCGGGTTGCTGAATTCCCCGTCGCGCGCGCCGCGTTTTCCCACGCTGCGCTCGAGCTTGCCATCGCGGAACACGCTGAGTGTCGCGCCGCGCGTGTTCGTCACCACCACCCGGCCGTCGGGTGCCACCGCGACGCCTTCGGGGCCGGCGAGCCCCTTGATCTCCCCCGCAAATTTTGCGTCGGCGCCGGTCACCGCATAGATGGCGATGCGGTCGTTGCCGGTATCGGCCACCAGCAGCCGCCCGGCCTGGTCGAACGCCGCATCGTGCGGGCGAGACAACTCGCCTTCGCCGAACGTCGCCTTGAGGCGCAGGGTCATGGCCTCGAATACGCGCACGCGGCTGTTGCCCATGTCGGTCACGAACAGGAGCTTGCCGTCCGGGGAGAACGCCGCATCGTGCGGCTCGCGCAGACCGCCCTCGAAGACCGCGAGCTGCGTGGTCTTCAGGATCGGCTGTGCGCCGGCGACCGATGAGAGGAGCAGGCAGCCGGCAAGGATGATGCCGCGCATGTCAGACCGTCCCCGGCACCAGGATCCCGGTGTCGACCTTGCGTACGTCGCGCAGCCCGCAGAACGCGAGCGTCACGTCGAGTTCCTTCTTCATCAGGTTGAGGCAGGTCGTGACCCCCTCCTCGCCCATCGCGCCGAGCCCGTAGATGAACGCCCGGCCGATGAACACGCCCTTGGCGCCCAGCGCCAGCGCCTTGATCACGTCCTGTCCTGAGCGCACGCCGCCGTCCATCAGCACTTCGATCCTGTCGCCGACGGCGCGCGCGATCGGCGGCAGCGCAGCGATCGAAGAAGGCGCGCCGTCGAGCGGGCGGCCGACGTGATTGGAGACGATGATCGCGTCCGCGCCGGTGCCCACGGCGATCTCGGCATCCTCCGCATCCATGATGCCCTTCAGGATCAGCTTGCCTTTCCACAGGTCGCGGATCCACTTCACGTCGTCCCAGTTCAGCGTGGGGTCGAACTGCCCGCTGCTCCAGGCCGAGAGCGAACTCATGTCCATGTCGCCGGCCTGGACGTGGCCGACGACGTTGCGAAAGGTGCGCCGCTGCGTGCCAAGCATGCCCAGGCCCCAGCGCGGCTTGGTGGCCATGTTCATCATGTTCTTCAGCGTGATCTTGGGCGGCGCCGAGAGGCCGTTGATGATGTCCTTGTGGCGCTGGCCGAGGATCTGCAGGTCGAGGGTCAGCACCAGCGCCGAGCACCCGGCGGCCTGCGCGCGCTCGACCAGGCGGCGGATGAAGTCACGGTCGCGCATCACGTAGACCTGAAACCAGAACGGCTTGGTGACGTTCTCCGCCACGTCCTCGATCGAGCAGATGCTCATGGTCGAGAGCGTGAAAGGCACGCCGAACTTCTCGGCCGCGCGCGCCGCGAGGATCTCGCCGTCGGCGTGCTGCATACCCGTGAGCCCGACCGGCGCGAGCGCTACCGGCATCGCGATCTCCTGGCCGACCATGGTGGTTTTCAGGCTGCGGTTTTCCATGTTGACCGCGACGCGCTGGCGCAGCTTGATACGCGCGAAGTCGGAGGTATTTTCGCGGTAGGTGGTCTCGGTCCACGAGCCCGAATCGGCGTAGTCGTAGAACATGCGCGGCACGCGCTTTTCGGCAAGGACGCGCAGGTCTTCCACGCAGGTAATCGGCGCTGGCATGATGACTCCGGACAAAGGGTGAAAACGACCCCCATCCTAAGGCAAAACGCCCTGGTCAGCGAAGCCTGCCGGGGCGTGGGGCCCGGGGCTCAGGCGGCGAGGCCGCCCAGCATCCCGGAAAACAGCGTGGCGATCCCGAGGAAGGAAAAGAACCCCACTACGTCAGTCACGGTGGTCAGGATGATCGAGGACGCGGTCGCCGGATCCTGCCCGAAACGGCGCAGCAGGATCGGCACCAGCGCGCCTGCGAGCCCGGCGACGACCATGGCGATCACCATTGAAATCGAAATCACCATCACCAGTCCCGCCGAACCGCTCCAGAAATACACGCCGACCGCCGTGGTTGCCGCGACCGCCAAGCCGTTGACCGTGCCGGTGGCCGCCTCCTTCCACACCACCGCCGGCCAGTGGCGCAGGCTGATTTCGCGCAGCACCAGCCCACGCATGGTCACGGCGAGCGCCTGCGCGCCCGCGTTGCCCGACTGGCCCGCCACCACCGGCAGCAGCACCGCGAGCGCGGTGAACTTCGCGATCGTGTCGGAGAACAGGCCCACCACCGAGGCGGCGAGGAAGGCCGTGAGCAGGTTGATCTGCAGCCAGGGCAGGCGTTTCTTCACCGCGAACCAGGGACGCGAAAGCGCGCGCTCGTCCGGGCTCGCACCCACCATGGTCTGGATGTCGATGCTGCTCTCCTCTTCCACGGCCGCCATCAGCTCGGCCTGGCGGATCACGCCGAGAAAACGGCCTTCGTGGTTCACCACCGGCAGCGCGGTGATGGCTTCACGCTGCAGGATCTCGACCACTTCCTCGCGCGGTTCGAGGTCGCCCACCGCCGCGACCACGCCGAGCTGGATCTCCGACAGTGGCTGCGCGCCGTCGGCCAGCGCCAGGTCTTGCATGTCGACGCGCCCGACCAGGCGGCCGGCGTCGTCGACCACGAAGAGTTCACGCAAGCCGCGCCGGCGGATCGTGCGCAGGCGCTCGATCGCCTCTGCCACCGTCATCCCGGCGCGCAACGGGCTGACCCGCGCATCCATCAGGCGGCCGGCGGAGTTCTCCGGGTAGGCTGCGTGCTGGCGCAACTCATGCGCCACTTCACGGTCCAGCCCCGCAAGCAATTTCTCGCGTTCCTCGGGCTCGAGTTGCGAAAGCACGGCCACGCTCGAGGCCGGCTCGGATTCCGCCAGCACGTGGCGCGAAAGCTCTTCGGGCAGGTGCGCCAGCACCTCGCGCGCCACGTCCGGCGCGAGGGCTTCCCAGGCGCGCACCACGGCGCGCGGCGCATACGCGCCCAGCAACTCGGCCGCCTCCTCCGCGGGCATGGACTCGAGGGTGCGCGCCGCTTCTCCGGGAAAATCGATCAGGAAGCGCTGGTTGAGCGCCGCGACCGCAGGCAGCGCCTCAGTGCCCATCACGCGTCGCCATCACGCATCCCCTTCACGCTTGCCCGACACCGGCTGCACTGTCGGCAGCAGCGTCGCCATGGCCTCCACGCCGCCCGAGAGCGCATCCCAGTAGCCGCGCGAGAAGAGGCCGACCAGCGTATTTACGGGCGCGACGCGCGTCAGGCGCGCCGAGCGCTGCACCGCGCGCGACAGCGCATCGCGCGTGAGCGCACCCACCAGCCGCCCGCCGGATTCGACCACCGGCAGGAGCGAGGCGCGCGACCAGCCCGGGTGCGCCAGCGCCCCGGCCAGCGGCGTCTGCGCCGGGAGCACGGCTTCGGGCGTGATCATGATCGAGGCAAGACTCGCGCCTGCCGGCGCGCGCAACACCACGGACAGCGTCACCCAGCCTTCGAACACGCCGTTCGCGCCGATCACGAAGACGCGCTGCAGGGTCGCCTCGACATGGCGCATCCGTTCCAGCGTATCCGCCGCGTTCGTCGTGCCCGGCAGCGCCAGCACATCGGGGTCAGTCCAGGCGCCCACCGAATCTTCCACGTAGCCCATCAGCAGCTTGGAAGCGAGGGCGGCCACCGTTGGCAGGCCATCGATCAGCCGGGAGCGGCGCGGCTCGGCGAGGTTGCGCAGCACGGCCACCACCGGCTGCGTCCCGAGTTCGCCAAGCAGGGCCAGCGCCTCCTCGTCGGCTAGGCCGGCAAGACTTCGCGCGGCGGCGTTCGGCAGCATGGCCGCCAGCACCGGCGCGCCAACGCGCGCGGGCACGCGCGCGAGCAGCACACCTGCCTCGGCGGACTCCACGCTTTCCAGCACCCGTGCCGCTTCGGCCGGGTGGCTGCGCATGAATATCTGGCTGAGGCCCTCTGCGTCAGCCATGCCCGTTTCCGTTGCCCGTGACGAGCACGATCGCCTCGTCGTGGTACACGCGGCCCGGCAGTACCACGCGGCCATCCGCAATTTCGAGCACCAGCGAAGTCGCGCTGACGTCGACGATGCGCCCCTCGAAACCGGACACCCGCACGCGCTGTCCCACCTGGAAGGCCTGGCGCAGGTAATGCGCACCGATCAGGTTGGCCACATAGCTGCGCGCCCCGAGGCTGGTGGCGATCGTCACGCCGCCCAGCACCGCGGAGACAACGACGGCGACAAGGATCGCGATCCAGGTGACCTTGATGCCGATCTGGTCGGCGCCCACCAGGATCGCGGCCACCAGCGTTGCGCCCTGCGCGAGCCGCGCGAGCGCATTGCGCTGCGCCGGCTGCAGGCGCGTCGCGGTGGCGTGCACGAGGTCGGCGGCAAAGCTCGCGAGCACGAATCCGGCAACCATGATCAGCAGGCCCGCGGCGAGGGTCGGCAGGTAGTCGAGCAGGCGCGACAGCCACCCGGTGAAATTCTCCAGCCCGAGCACCTGCGTGGCCGCCGTAACGAAGAACAGCAGCACCATCCAGTACACGATGGTGCCGAGCACGTTGGCCGAGCGGCCCACGCGCACGCGCGAGGAGCCTGCAAGCCGGCTGATGAAGGTCTCCACCAGCTGCGCACCGCGGATCGCCAGAACGCGCAGCAGGCGGGCCAGCACCCAGCCGACGGCGAGCAGCAGGACGGCACCGAGCAGGTTCGGGAGGTTCGCGGCGAGGCGCTCGACAAGCGCCAGCGCGGCGCCGGTGACAGAGTCGCTGAAATTGTTCATGCCCCGATGTTACCGCGTTGAGCGCGCCGCCAAACAACGCAGCCGGGCGCCGACTTTTGTGCGCCAGCGCACGGAGTTGAACCGGCGGTTGCCATAGAAGTGGCGCGTGACCCCTCAAGATCTCAATCCTGCCGCCGACTGGCGTGCCGTCCGCATCGCAACGGCGCTGCTCCACGCCGTGTGTGCGCTTGCGCTCTGCAATGCGACGACCTCCGTGGCCGCGGATCCTGCCCTGGTTGGCACGCCGAAGGCCTGGGACAAGCTGAAAAACGAGGCGGCACAGGTGCTGACGCGGGAGCCGGCAGAGCCTCGGCAGGAAGTGTCGGTGGAACCGGGGCTGCGCAAGAACTACAGCCTTCCGGCACTCGAGATCATCGGCTTCGACCTGCTGCTCAACCTGCACAACCGCATCTACGTCGGCGACGACTACAAGAGCAACCTCCCCTCGATCCGGCGCAACCTGACCAGCAGCTGGGTGGTCGACAACGACCCGTTCCGCACCAACCAGCTCGGCCATCCTTACCAGGGTTCGATTTACCATAACTTCGCGCGCTCGGCCGGGCTCGATTTCTGGGAGTCGCTGGGCTATACCTTCGCGGGCAGCGCGTTCTGGGAGGTGGCCGGCGAAAAAGTCCCGCCCTCGAAAAACGACCAGATCAACACCGGCGTCGGTGGCGCCTTCCTCGGGGAGGCGCTGTTTCGCCTCTCCAGCCTGATGATCGAGAACAGCGACGGCATCCCGCGTCTGTGGCGCGAGGCCGGCGCGGCACTGATCTCACCGGCCGCAGGCTTCAACCGGCTGGTCTTCCACGACAGGATGGATGCGCTGTTCGCGAGCCGCAATCCCGCCTACTACAGCCGCCTGCAGGTGGGTTTCAGCGGCACCGCGAAGACCAACCAGGGCATCTCGAGTGCCAAGATCAAAGCCAACGAGGCGCTCGCCGATTTCTCCATCGACTACGGCCTGCCCGGCAAGGCCGGCTACGCCTACTCGCGCCCGTTCGACTATTTCAACCTTCAGGCGACCGCATCGAGCGCCAACGGGTTCGAGAACGTCATGACCCGCGGCATGCTGATCGGCCGCGCCTATGAGGCGGGCTCGAGCATCCGCGGGATCGCGGGCCTCTACGGCAGCTACGACTACATCGCGCCGCAGATCTTCCGGGTCTCGAGCACGGCGCTATCGCTGGGCAGCACGGCGGAGTTCCGGCTGTCCGATTCGCTCGCCCTGCAGGGCACGGCGATGGCGGGCATGGGCTACGCTGCGGTTGGCGCCACGCGCTCGAACGCGACAGCCATCGACTATCGCTACGGGTGGGCGCCACAGGCCCTGGTCGCGATGCGCATGATCTTCGGCAAGGAGGCATCACTCGACCTGACCGCACGCGAATACTTCGTCACCGACATCGCCGGCCCGAGCCGCGGGGGGCACGACAACATCGTGCGCGTCGACGCCTCATTCACGCTGCGCATCGCAAAGGGGCATGCGGTCACGCTGAAGTACCTCGGCAACCGCCGCGATGCGTCGTTCTCGGGCGCGGCGCCAATCGGGCAGTCCAGGGCGACTGTCGGCATCTTCTACACCATGATGGGGCAGGACGGCTTCGGGCACGTCGCCTGGGAGTAATGCCCCGAACCGGCGAATATCAGAACCGTTGGGATTCAGAACTTCCGGCGCAACTCGATGAAGGCCGCGACCGCCTCGCCATGGACGGTGTCGGGCACGCCGATCACCGCGGCGTCCTGCACCGCCGGATGCTCGAGCAGCACCAGCTCGACTTCCTTGGGTCAGGCGTAATGCACGCGAAGGTCGCGAGGAACGAAGCGAATTTTACTGCGCATTCCCCGGACGCGGGATCACACGGGTTCGAACGCGGGGTAGTTAATTTCCTCGGAAAGTTTTTCCCAGCAAACTTTCACCGGCATGCCGATCTTCACGTCCCCGGCTTTCACGTTCATCAGGTTGCAGAGCATGCGCACACCTTCCTCCAGCTCCACGAGCGCAACGAGGTAGGGCACGCGATCCTCGTGCCCGGGCCAGGCGCTGAACGTGTTGGTGAAGCTGTACACCGTGCCGCGACCCGTGACCTCGCGCCATTCGAGGTTGCGCTTGCCGTTGGCCATGCTGACCGGGCGCGGGAAGAACTGCGGGCGGCCGGTGTCCTTGCAGTACTGGATCACGAGCTTGCCGTTTTTTGCCGCGGCCCAGAAGGGCTGGGTGTCCATGTAGGTGTTCGGACGCGGCACGGGCCGCGGGATCTTCTTCGCCTCGGGTTTCGCGGCGCCCTTCAAAGGTTCGCTCATGACTGCTCCATGACGAGGACGCCGGAGACGCCCCAGTTGCGGCCGTAGGGAATGACGCCGATGCCGGTGACCATGCAGTTGCGCGGGTCGGAGACCTGGCGCGCACCCGCCTCGCCGAACATCTGGCGCACGCCCTCCACCAGGTTCAGCCCGCCGCCTGCGAGGCCCGGCTGGCCCGCGGAGATCTGTCCGCCCGAGGTGTTCAGCGGCAGCGTGCCCTTGTACGAAAGGTCGGTGTTCATCACGAACTCGCAGCCCTTGCCCTTCGCGCAAAAGCCGATGTCCTCGAGCGTGATGATCAGCGCGATGAGGAAGTCGTCGTAGGGCATGATCATGCGGATGTCCGCAGGCGTCAGTTCCGCCTGCTTCAGCGCCCTGGGCCCGGCAACCGAGAAGCCGGAGACCGTGATGTCGGCGAGCGGCTCGGCGCCTTTGAAGTTGGAGATCTCTCCGTAACCCACCGGGTGGATCATTTTCTTCGCGCCGAGCTTCTTCGCGTTTTCGGTCGATGTCACCAGCACGCCGTTCGCGCCGTCGCAGACCATGACCGAGTCGAGCATGCGCAAGGGCTCGGATACGTATTTCGAATTCAGGTAGTCGGCTTCCGTCAGCGGCTTTTGCAGCTTGTCGACCGCATTCGGGTTCATCAGCGCGTGGTTGCGCTGCACGACGGCCAGCTTTGCCAGCGCCCTGTCGTCCAACCCGTACTGGTGGCGATAGCGCTGGGTTATGAGGCCGAACGCACCCACCGGCCCGCGCAGTCCGACCGGGTACTGGAACTCGCCTCGCTGCGCCCCCTGCTCGGGGTTGCGCCCGGAGGATTGCGCGTCGGCGGCAAGGACGAACACCGTTTCGCACAGCCCGTCGCGGATCGCCGCGGCCGCGCGCGCGATGCCGCCGATTCCTGAAGTGCCGCCCAAACCATTCAGCTGCATCCACGATGGCGACAGGCCGAGCATCTCGCACATGTAGACGCCCCAGAACGGGTTCGCGGTCTCGCTCATGGTCTCCGCGATCGACAGGCCGTCGATCATCCTCGGGTCAATGCCGGTCTGCTCGACGACCTGCGCGAACACCTCGCCCGCGAGGTCGTACGAGCTTCGCCCGCCTTTCAACGTCACCTTGGTCTCGCCATAGCCGATGATGGCGATGTCCTTGCGCTTGGTCATATCCTCTATTCCTCGTGATTCCGCGCGGCGATCATAACCATCTTTGGCGGCCGGGATTGCCTTGCATGCGAAACACGTCCCCTTGCTCAGGAGCGGGGTCGCGTCCGCTTCTCGCCGCGGCCGGAACGGTCGTAGCCGCGCGCCTGCAGCAGGTGGATCTGCCCGAACAGCATGTCGCGCAGCCACTTGTTCCCGGGGTCGTCCTGCACACTGCGGTGCCAGTGGATGTTGACCTGGAAGGTCGGCGGCACGAACGGCAGCGGCACCTGGCTGAGGCCGCGCTGCGTGGTGATGAAATCGGCCAGCGCCTGTGGCACGGTGGCCACCAGGTCGGTGCTGGCGACGATCTCGGGAACGCTCATGAAGTGCGGCGTCGTGAGCACCACCTTGCGCCGGATGCGCCGGCTGCGGAAGAACTTCTCCAGCACTTCCTGGCTGCGGCCAGCCGCCTCGATCACCACATGACCGAGCGCCGTGAACTGCTTCAGTGTCAGCCGCGCCCCGGCCAGCGGGTGGCCGCTGCGCATGATGCAGGCGAAGGAATGCAGCCCCACCCTGCGGTGGAGGAACTCGCCGGTGCGAATGTCGGGAAAGTATCCGGCGGCGAGGTCGACCTCGCCGGCGGCCATCGCCTCTTGCAGTGGCCGCGGCGGCATCGAGACCGAGCGCAACGTGATCCCGGGCGCGGCCGCACCAATGCTGGGAATCGCCAGCGGCAGGTAGATTCCCTCGCCGATGTCGGACAGCGCCAGGCGGAATTCGCGCGTCGAGGTCGCGGGGTCGAAGTCCGGCTTGCGGTACAAGCGCGACTCGACGGCCTCGAGGATGCCGCGCACGGGCTCGAGCAGTGCGCGGGCGCGCGTCGTCGGTTCCATGCCGCGCGCGGTGCGCACGAACAGCGGGTCCTGCAGCGTCGCACGCAGCCGCGCGAGCGCCGTGCTGAGCCCCGGCTGGCTCATCTGCATGCGGTGCGCGGCCTGCCCCACGCTGCGGGTCTCGAACACCGCGACGAAGACGTGCAGCAGCCGCAGGTCCAGGTTGGGCAGGGTCATGTCCGGGCGTCCTCCACGCTATATCTCGATTCACAATATCGGATATAAAGTCTATTGCATTGAACGATGCAAGTCGACCTTGTAGGATGGCCGTCCGAACCTGCGCGAAAGTGCGCGACCCCGAGGAACCCGCATGAACGCACCCATCACCGCAGCATCACTCGCCGAGCCTATGCATTGGCCCGCCGATGGCGTGTCGCGCGTCCCATTCCGGGTGTTCTCGGATGCGCAGATTTATGCGCTTGAGCAGGAGCGCATCTTCCGCGGCCCGGTCTGGAATTTCCTTTGCATGGAGATCGATGTGGCCAAGCCTGGCGACGTGCGCACCGCCTGGGCCGGCGAAACGCCCGTGATCGTCACCCGCGATGCGGAGGGCAAGCTCCACGCGATGGTCAACCGCTGCGCGCACAAGGGCGCGCTGGTCTGCCTCAAGGCCAAGGAAAACGTGGAGTCACTTACCTGCGTGTACCACGCCTGGAACTACAGCCTCGATGGCAAGCTGAAGAGCGTGGCGTTCCGCAACGGGTTGAAGGGCAAGGGCGGGATGCCGGAGGATTTCGACCCCGCGAAGCACCGTCTGCAGCCGCTGCGCGTGGCATCCTACTGCGGGATGGTGTTCGGCACGTTTTCGGACGGCACCGAGCCGATCGAGGACTACCTCGGCCCGGCGATGGGCGAATTTCTCACCCGCAACCTCGGTCGCCCGCTGAAGATCCTCGGCGTGCACAGCCAGATGATCCACAACAACTGGAAGCTCTACGCCGAGAACGTGCGCGATTCCTACCACGCCACGCTGCTCCACACTTTCTACACCACGTTCAAGGTGAACC
>JBBQVP010000130.1:0-12253 GCA_038211455.1 Burkholderiales bacterium | reverse complement strand
TCCAGCTTGAGGCCGAGGTAACTGCCGATTTCCTCGCGTGTCATCCGCAGGTGGAAGTCCGAATGCGACCAGCCGCGCCGCGTGGAGCGCTTGGACAGGTTCAGCAGGAACACCGCCAGACGCTCCTCGGCACGCATGCTTCCCAGCAGCATCATGACTCCGTGATCGCGGACGATCTCGCGCGAGAGGACGCAATGCAGGTGGCGCTGCAGGGCAGGGACCTCGCGGCCGATATCCTCGATCAGTGAAAACGGCAGCACGCAGACTTCACAGTCTTCGAGCGCCACGGCATTGGAGGCGTAGGTGCCGGAGCCGATGCCATCCAGGCCGAGCAACTCCCCGGGCATCTGGAATCCGGTCACCTGCTCGCGGCCGTCGTCGTGCAGCAGGGCGGTCTTGAAGAATCCCGCGCGGATCGCGTAGATCGCGTTGAACTTGTCTCCCGCGTGGAACAAGGTCTCGCCGCGCTTCACGCGGCGCCGCGCGTAAACAATCTTCTCGATACGCTGCATTTCGTCAGCGGTCAGTCCCTCCGGAAGGCAGAGCTCGCGCAGGTTGCAGCTCGAGCAGGTAACCTCGAACTTGCGAGTGCCCGGTGCGCAGGACTCCTCGCTGTGTGCTCCCTTTCGGGTACGGTCGAAAGCGATGACGGTCTGCATGTCGTTCTCCCTGGTGATGCTCAATGTACTGTTCCGGAAGCGCGCGCCGCGATGGCGTCGCGCACCTGATCAAATTCGCTGCTCTTGTCGAAAAATCCGCGCGCGCCGAGCCGGGCGCACAGCCGACGGTACTGCGGGTTCGCGAAATTGGTGAGGATGTAGACCTCGATCCCGGGCGCCTGGCGCTGCAGGGCGCGCAGCACGTCGATGCCGCTGCCCTGCGCCAGGCTGATATCGAGCACAACCGCGTCGGGCCGCGACTCGAGGATGCCGCGAATCGCCTCGTCCGCCCCTTCGGCGTAACCCACCGTAAGCAGGCCTGCGATCGGAGCGAACAGGTCGGCAAGCCGCTCGCGCAGCAAAGGCGAATCCTCGACGACGTATACCCGCAACGGGGCGGCCGCCACCGGGGCGTTCGGGGTCTGCTGGCTTGTGTTCGTGTACATGCCTGCAGTGTGCCCGGCCGCCCTGCGGAGCACTATCGGCGCCGGCTGATAGCAGTGGTGGGAAAGCGCCGATTTTCCGGGTAGGAATATTCCTACCCGCCAGGCAGATCGGGCGAAGATGGGAACCGGGCGGGTCAGCGGATGCCGTCGTCGATCAGGCGGTGCTCGATCGCGTAGCGCACCAGTTCTGCGGTGCTCGACATGTTCATCTTCTGCAGGATATGCGTCTTGTGCGTGCTGACGGTCTTGACCGAGAGGTGCAGGCCATCGGCGATCCCGGTCAGCGACGCCCCCTCGACCAGCAGCCGGAATACCTCGTACTCGCGGTCGGAGAGCAACTTGTGCGGCAGCCCGGTCACGTCCTGCATCGCCCCAAGCGCCAGTTGCTCCGCGGCCGCAGCGCTGATGTAGACGCCGCCTGCGGCGACTTTGCGGATCGCGGCAACGAGTTCGGCCGAGGCACTGTCCTTGGTGAGGTAACCCGAGGCGCCGGCCTTGTAGGCGCGCACGGCGTACTGCTGCTCGCCATGCATCGACAGCACGAGGATCCGCAGCCTGGGCTTTTCCAGCTTCAGCCGCTTGATGAGTTCGATGCCCGACAGGCCCGGCATCGACATGTCGAGCAGGGCCAGATCGAAGTCTTCGCCCCGGATCCGGGCGAGCGCCTGGTCGCCGTCCACGGCTTCTGCCGCCACGACCAGGTCTCCCGCCGAAGCGAGGATCTGCTTCAGGCCTTCACGCACCATGGTGTGGTCGTCGGCGATGAGGATACGGATCAAGCGGCCTCCGTGCGTTCTAACGGGATGTGAACCAGGACACGGGTGCCACCACGCGGCATTTTTTCCACCTTCGCGGTTCCACCAAGATAGTGGGCGCGTTCGCGCAGCCCCTTGAGCCCGAATGAACGCGGTTTCATGCGATCGGCTTCGTCGATGCCGCGGCCGTCGTCCTCCACTGACAGGACGGCTTCGCCCGTGGTGGTTCCAAGACGGACCCGCACACTGCGCGCCGCCGCATGGCGCGCCACGTTGGTAAGGGACTCCTGCAGCACGCGGTAGAGGGCGGTCGCCGTGGGCTTCGCTATGCAGGAAATGGCTTCGGTGTCCTCAAGGTTCAACGTGCAGGATATCCCCGAGCGCTGCCCGAAATCCTCGACCAGCCATTCAGCCGCTTCCGCAAGGCCGAGGTCGTCAAGCATCAGCGGGCGAAGGTCTGCCGAAATCCGGCGCGTGGCGTTCACCGTGGAATCGAGCGTCGAATTCATGCGCGCCAGCTTTCCGGCCAGCTCCGGGTAACCTTCGGGCATCCGCTCGCGCGCCCAGGCGAGGTCCATCTTCAGGGCGGTCAACTGCTGGCCTAGTTCATCGTGGAGTTCCCTCGCAATATGCGTCTTTTCGTCTTCGCGCGCCTGCAACACCTCCGCGGACAACTCGCGCAGTTCGGCCTGCGACTGGCGCAGGGCGTATTCCGCCGATTTGCGCATGGTTACGTCGCGCAGAATCACGGTGAAAAGCCGCCGGCCTTCGGCGGCCGTCTGGGATATCGAGGCTTCGATCGGAAATTCGCTGCCATCGGAACGCAGGGCCCAGAGCACCGTCGTATCGCCCATTCGTCGATTGGTCACCCCGGTGCGTCCGAACGCGTCCACATGCTCGTGATGGTTGTGCCGGAAACGTTCCGGGATGAAGCGCTCAAGTGACGCGCCAATCGCCTCTTCCCGGGTGCAGCCGAACACGCTCTCGGCCGCCGCGTTGAAGACGAGAATTGTCTGAGTTGCGTCCACCGTAATGACCGCATCCATGGCTGATTCCAGGATCGCGGAATAGCGGGCTTCCGTATCGGCCAGTGCTGACTTCACCCGGTCGGTCTGCGCGCGTTGCGCGCTCGTCAGCCGTTCGAACTCCGCCTCCGCATTCATCGACTGGCGCCAGGACAGCCAGAACGCCAGGGCGATGGCAGCCAGGTCGACGACGATCGCGGGCACCACGATGGCCGGGCTGTCCCAGCCATAGATCAGCGCCGCGATGTTGAGCGCGACCAGCAATGCCACCCCAACGAGGCCTGCGGCGATGCGCCGGGCAATGGACGCGCTCATGGTTGTTTGACGCAGGTCAATCCCGCGTCTGCGCCGCTCGGCATACTTTGCCGCACAACGGGATAAAGCACATGAACATGGCAATCGCCCCTACAGAACTGGTGGTCGATCCGGACTTGATAAGGAAGTACGACGTCAACGGTCCGCGCTACACCTCGTATCCCACCGCCGATCGCTTCGTGGAGGGGTATGGAGAAGCGCAATGCCGGGACTGGCTGCGCAAGCGGAATATCGGCGGGATCAGCCAGCCGCTGTCGATCTACGTGCACCTGCCATTCTGCAACACCATCTGCTACTACTGTGCCTGCAACAAGGTGGTGACGAAGGATCATGGCCGTTCCCGAAAGTATATCAATTACCTCGTGCGCGAAATGGCGCTCTACGACGAGTTGCTGGGCGATGACCGCACGATCTGCCAGATGCATTGGGGCGGCGGGACGCCGACCTTTCTCTCGCACGAGGAGATGCGCGAACTCATGGATGCGCTGCACCGGCATTTCCTGCCTGCACCGAACGCCGAATACTCGATCGAGATCGATCCGCGCAAGGTAGCCTCCGGGACCATGGCCTTCCTTGGCGAACTGGGATTCAACCGGGTTTCGATCGGTGTGCAGGACTTTGACCCGGCAGTGCAGAAGGCCGTCAACCGGGTGCAGAGCGAAGAGGAAACACGCCGTGCGGTCGACGAAGCGCGCGCGAACGGCTTTCGCTCGGTGAACATGGACCTCATCTACGGCCTGCCAAAGCAGACCCTGGCCGGTTTCGACACCACGCTCGAACGCGTGATCGGCCTGTCGCCGGAACGGATTGCGCTTTACAACTACGCCCACCTGCCGACTGTGTTCAAGCCGCAGCGCCGCATCCTCGAGGCCGACATGCCCGCGCCCGAGGCCAAGCTGGAGATATTCACCCGTGCCATGGAGCGGTTGCTGGCGGCCGGGTACACCTATATCGGCATGGACCATTTCGCCAAGCCGACCGACGACCTGGCCGTGGCCCAGCGCCAGGGCCGCCTGCACCGGAACTTCCAAGGCTACTCTACGCACGCCGACTGCGACCTGCTCGCCTTCGGCATCTCGGCCATCGGACGCGTCGGCCCGACGTACTACCAGAACGTGAAGACGCTCGACGAATACTACGATGCGCTCGACTGGAAGCATCTGCCAGTGCTGCGCGGTATCGAGCTGACGCAGGACGACTTGGTGCGCCGTGCCGTCATCCAGGCGCTGATCTGTCATTTCAAGTTGTCGACCGAGTCCATCGAGCTCGCCTATCTGATCGATTTCAACAGCTATTTCCGGGACGAACTGGCAGACCTCGAGCGATTCCGAGCGGAAGGACTCGTCGAACTGACGCCCGACTGGATCACGATCACGCCACGGGGCCGACTGCTGGTGCGGGCGATCTGCATGGTGTTCGACCGCTACCTGCGCGAAAACCGCCAGCGGGCAAGCTACTCGAAAGTCATCTGAGTTGGCAGGGAATCGTGCCTGAACCCTCCGCGCTGGCGCTGCCGTTTGCCAGTTTCCTGCTCGGCCTGGCCTCTGGCGTGCACTGCATCGGCATGTGCGGAGGAATCGTCGGTGCGTTCTCCACGCAGGGCGTGGTGCAGGGGCCGCGGCCGGCTGCGCGCCGTGTGTCGCCTTTGCTGCTCGCCGCGTTCAACGCTGGCCGTGTGTCTTCCTACGGCCTCGCGGGTGCCGCCGCCGGCGCACTCGGCGGCGCGGGTGTGTACGCAGCAAGCCTGGTCGATGTGCAGCTCGTGCTGTACGTGGTGGCCAATGTGTTTCTGGTGCTGATCGGTCTGCATTTGGCCGGCATCAGCCCGCTTCTCGCGCGCCTTGAAGCCATCGGCGCGCCGGTGTGGCGGCGGATTCAGCCGTTCGCTGCGCGGCTGCTGCCGGCAGACACGCCGTTGCGAGCACTGCTTGCAGGCAGCCTGTGGGGCTGGCTGCCTTGCGGACTGGTCTACGGCATGCTCGCCACCGCAGTAGCAGCGGGCAGTGCCGGACGCGGCGCCCTGACCATGCTGGCGTTCGGCCTGGGAACCGTGCCGAACCTGATGCTGGCCGGTCTTGCGCTGGTGCGCCTGCGCCGTTTCGTCGCGCGACGTGCGGTGCGACTTGCGGCAGGCGGGCTGGTGCTCGGCTTCGGCGTGCTCGGGCTTGCGCGCGCAGCCGATCTTGGGGAGGCGGTCCGGCGCGGGCTGCTCTGCCTGTAAGATTCCCCGCATGTACAGCGATTTCCAAGGCTTGCTGGCTGCATGCAAGGGCCTGACGCCCGCGGCCACGGTGGTTGCGCACCCCTGCGACGCCGTCTCGCTGCAGGGCGTGTGCGAAGCAGCGCGAGCCGGACTGATCGTGCCCGTCCTTGTCGGGCCGGCGGAGCGCATCCGCGCGGCGGCCGCAGACGCGCGCCTGGATATTTCCGGATTCCCCATCGTCAGCACGCCGCACAGTCATGCGTCGGCGGACGAAGCCGTGCGGCTGGTGCGGGAAGGAAAGAGCGAACTCCTGATGAAGGGCAGCCTGCATACCGACGAGCTGATGGCCGCAGTCGTGAGAACGGACGGCGGCCTGCGCACGGCACGCCGGATCAGCCATTGCTTCGTGATGGACGTGCCCAACCTGGACACCCTGGTGATCATCACGGATGCCGCGATCAACATCGTCCCCAGCCTCGAGGAAAAAGTCGACATCGTGCAGAACGCGATCGACTTTGCGCACGCGCTGGGGTTTGCCGAGCACTATGGCGAGGTGCGCGTTGCGATCCTGTCGGCGGCTGAGATGGTGAATCCGAAGGTGCTCTCAACGGTCGAGGCAGCCGCGCTTTGCAAGATGGCCGACCGTGGCCAGATCACGGGCGCGATCATCGACGGCCCGCTCGCGCTGGACAACGCGATCAGCCTGCAGGCGGCCCGGATAAAGCGCATCGACTCACCGGTGGCGGGGCGCGCCAATGTTCTGGTAGTCCCGGACCTCGAGGCTGGCAACATGCTCGCCAAGAGCCTGTCGTTCCTCGCTGATGCCGAGGCCGCCGGTGTCGTGCTCGGGGCCAGGGTTCCGATCGTGCTGACGAGCCGCGCCGATACCGCGGCCGCGCGCCTGGTGTCCTGCGCCGCCGGCCTGCTGCTGGCGCAGGCGCGGCGAACCGATCCCGGTCGCGCCATCGTCTGAACCGATCGTCCCGGTGCAGCGCGCCGGGGACGCGCCCCTGCTCCGATCAGACGGACTCAAGCGCGATCTGGCGACGCAACTCGCGATAGCCGGAATCCGCTTTCGCCCCGAACAGCGGGTCGATCGCGGGCGGAATTGCGTGACCGACCTCGCTCCAGTCGGCAGGCGTCAGCAATTCCATCGCGCGCGGCATGATGTTGAGTTCTTCGCTGGTGATGTGGTGCCGGTAGTAGACCAGGTAGGTCGCCGCTGCGGCTTCGACCTTCTCGCGCGGGATCATTGTTCCTTCGACCGCTTCGCTCAGCAGACGGTGAAGCTCCTCGCCGGCCACGCCGATGGCGCGATGCTCCTGCAGAAGGCGGGAGATCTGCGGTTTGAGCGAGGGGTCGTGCTTGACCATCAGTGCGAATGCGATGTCTTCGCGCGGATGATGATAGCGGTCCGGAAAATGACGCAGGTAGCGCACGATGTCGAGCATCAGGTCGTAGTCGGGCATCTCGCCGGTGTGGAACGCCGCAAGTTTCTTTTCCAACAGATCCAGCAGGTGCGCAAAGCTCGCGTGCTCGGCGCGCCAGAATGCGATGGCTTCGGACATTGCAGCCTCCCATGTCAGCGTGATCGATACACGATGCATGGGCCAGCGAATTGCCGCTTGATCCAGATCAACCGCCTTCGCATCGTGCCTCTGGTTCTCGGCGTATCGCACTGCCGCATGAACGTTGACCTGCATCAATACCCGATCCGTCTGCGGGCGCACTGTGTGAGTCGAGAGCCGGTTCATACGGCCGGCCGAACGCGGAGACGAAAGTGAAAAATAAGAATAGTGCGGCCGCGCCGGGATCGCCCGAGACGATGGCCTGTCTGAGTGCGTTGCTGCAGGCCCGCGCTGAGAATTTGTTTGCGCGCATCCTTGCAGCCGAGTGCGCGCAGTACCTGCGGCGCTTCAGCCACATCAAGGACGAACTGGGGCGTGACGCCGTGGTGCGCAACGGCTACCAGCCCGTGCGCCGGATCGTTACCGGCGTGGGCGCCATTCCGGTGAGGGTTCCAAAAGTGCGCAGTCGCACGGGCGATGCCGCCGTGTTTCATTCCAACATCGTGCCGCGCTACGTGCGCTCGACTAAAACCACGAGCGAGGAGTCGCTGTGGCGCTACCTGCATGGCATCCACTGCTGCGACCTCAACCAGGTCCTGGCCGCGTTGCTTGGTCCGCAGGCCGCGCACGTCGCGGGGCTCGTGCCTGAAGCGGTGCGGCAGGAGTGGCTCGCGGATTGCGGGCGCAAGCGCAGCGGCCCGCTTGGCGGAGCGGGGATGGAAGCGCTGTGGGCTGTCAGGGTCGCAGCCGACCGGTCCCGGGCCGCGTTCTCGGCCAGCATGCTGGTTGTCCTGGGTGCTGACGCGAGCGGCCGGACCCGATTGATCGCACTGGACAACGGCACGGGCGAGGGTCAGTCGCGCTGGATGCTGGTCGTTCGCAACCTGCTGGAACGCGGCCTTCGGGTCCCGGACAGCGTGCACTGCGGTGCAGGTGCTGCGGGATTTGGCAGGGCGCTGGAAATGTTGCGGGACGGCCAGACAGCGCGCGAGGCGCGGCCAGCATCGGCGGCAGGAGAAATGCCTGGCCCACACGTCACAGGATTCGGATTGGGCCAATGGCCGGTGCCGGCATGAGCGTGGATGCACCAATGGGCGCCGCGCGCGCTGGCGGGCATACACCAAAATTGACGCTCGTCTGGAGCGAGCGCCCAATCCCATAAAGGTAACAAGGTGTAACACGACTGCCTCTTACGGCAGCGGAGTTCCAAGCCAAGCGTGTAACAAGCGGTAACCGTAAAGGGAACAGAAAAATGGACATAGCAAATACCCCCAAGTCCCTTCTGGCAGTTGCACTTGCCAGTCTGGTGACCGCGTGTTTCACCCCGGCCGCAGCGGCGCTGGATGCCGATGCAGCGCAGGCGCTAGCGAAAAAATCCGGTTGCCTGAAGTGCCACTCGGTGGACAAGAAGAAGGACGGTCCTTCGTTCAAGGAGACCGCGGCAAAACTCAAGGGCAAGCCGGACGCTGAGAAGACCCTTTACACGCACCTGACGACCAATCCAAAGATCAAGATCGACGGCAAGGAAGAGTTGCACGAGTCTCCCAAGACCAAGAACGAAGCCGAGATCAAGAACCTGGTCAGCTGGATTCTTTCCCATTAACCGGATGCCAGCGGCTGTCAATCGGAGCGTCAGGTGCTGAAAAAAATCTGGGCCGCGATACTCGGGGACAACCGCAAGCCTTTGGTGGTTCTCGGGCGGCTCGCAGGCGTCGGCTTCGCGCTCCTGTTGATTGGTGGCACGCTGGTGGTAGGCGGCGCAGCCGGACTGGCCTGGACGAACACCGAGGCGTTTTGCATCGGCTGTCATGAGATGAAATCCACGGTCGGCGTGGAATACAAGGACACCATCCATGACCGCAACCGCACTGGGGTGCGCGCGATCTGTCCCGATTGCCACGTGCCGCGCCAGCCTGGCGCGCTGATCGCCCGCAAGATGGCTGCGAGCTTCGAACTCTGGGGCCACTTCACCGGCGTGATCGACACCAAGGAAAAGTTCGAGGCTGAGCGCCCCAAGCTCGCCGAGCATGTCTGGACGCGGATGCTGAAGACGGACTCGATCGAGTGCCGCAACTGCCACAACGCGGCAAAGATGGATCCGGAAAAGCAGTCAGAGAAAGCGCAGGCGCGGCACGCCAAGGCAAAAGCCGAGGGGCTGACCTGCATCGAGTGCCATTTCGGGATCGCGCACTCCGAGCCCAGCGGGCCCGGGCCGAAAGAGTTGAAAGAAAAACTAAAACTTGGGAGCGCAGGGCACTAGACGCCCGTGTGCAACCGTACTCCGTTGCTGATGTGCTGAGGGGGAGGTCGCTTCGATGAAACAACCTGGAAATACGGCCCTGACGGTGATGCGAGCGATTGCGATTGCCCTTGGTCTGGCAGTAGCGAGTCCTCTGCTTGCGCAAACCACGACGGCAAAAGCGGAGCCCAATGCACGCCAGGACATGGTGCTGAAAGGCGATGCGAAGTGCACCCGCTGCCACGGTCCGGACGATGACTATCCGGTGCTCGCCATCGGGAAGACCAAGCATGGCACGGTTGCCGACGGCCGCACGCCGACCTGCACGAGTTGCCATGGCGAGAGCGACACGCACGCGAACAAACCTGCAAATGCCAAAGAGCGCCCGGCGCCTGACCGCACCTTCGGCAAGAAATCGCAGACGCCGGTCGAAGCGCGCAACGAGGCCTGCATTTCGTGCCACAGGAGTGACGCGAAACGCTCGCACTGGGAGGGCAGCACGCACCAGAGCCGTGACGTAGCCTGCACTTCCTGCCACCAGGTGCATACGGGACACGACAAGGTGCGCGACAAGCGCACCCAGCCCGAGGTCTGCTTTGCCTGCCACAAGGAGCAGCGCGCCCAGATCAACCGGCCGTCACATCATCCGATCCCGGAAGGGAAGATGGGATGTTCCGATTGCCACAACCCGCACGGGTCGGCCGGGCCGAAGCTGATGAACCGCGATAGCGTCAACGACACTTGCTACACCTGTCACATGGAAAAGCGCGGGCCGTTCGTGCACAACCATGAGCCGGTCAGCGAGGACTGCTCCAATTGCCACAACCCGCACGGAACAGTGGTGGAGAGCATGCTCAAGGCGCGGCCGCCATTCCTGTGCCACCAGTGCCATACGCCGCACGGACCGAATGCGCTGGTCCTGCAAGGGCAACCGGCGGGGCAGCCAGGCGCAACCACGGGCGGCAAGAATGGGCTGCTCTACACCCAGGGACGGGGTTGCCTGAACTGTCATACGCAGGTTCACGGCACCAACAACCCGAGCGTGACCAACCCGACGCCGCAGTTCAACTTCCGCTAGAGGCGAACGATCATGAAAAACGCGAACACACAGCTTGGCATCGGCCATACGCTCATCGCGGCAGCCGTGCTCGCAGCATCCGGACCGGCGCTCGCCGAAGGCGAAGACATCGCCAAACTGAGCAAGCCCGAGAGCTCGCTGGGCGCCGGAATCGGCGTGCTCTCGGGTAACGAGCGTGACCGTTCCATCTTCGGTCAGTACAACGGCATGCGTAAGGACGACAGCCATCTGCTGCTCGATTTCGACTACGTGAAACGCAACGATTCGACCGGGAACTGGACGATCCTGCGTGGGCGCAATCTCGGGCTTGATACGCGCGAATTCGGCGCGGAAATCAGCCGGCAAGGGGACTGGAAGTTCACTCTCGACTACAACGAACTCGTCAAGCGCGATATCCGCACAGTCAATACAGGACTGACGGGCGCCACCACGACGACGCCGTCGCTCGTGCAACTTGCCACCCCCGGTTCCGGGGCTGACTTGAACCAAAGCCTGAAGCGCGTCGGTCTTGGCCTCGGGGTGGAGAAGTGGATCAGCCGCAATCTGCAATTCGAAGCCAGCTTCAAGAACGAAGAAAAGGACGGATCCCGTACCTTCGGCCGGGGTTTCACCTGTACCTCTGGTGCGGCGCCAGGCTGCCTTTCCTCACTGGCTGGGCGCCTGGGCACCGCGTTCCTGATGGTGCCCGAGCCGATCAACTCTTCGACCCAGCAGTTCGAGGCGAAGCTCAACTTCACCACAGAGAAGTTGATGCTGAGCGGCGGCTATTACGGTTCATTTTATAGAAACGCTTTCGGCAATGTAACCCCGGGACTGCCCGGAAGCGTTTTCAATTTTGCTGGGACGTCGCTGGCCTTTGCGACAAATCCTACTCTCGGCGCGATCATGGGGCTGCCGGCAGCGCTTCCGCCCGACAACCAGGCGCACCAGTTTTACGTCGCAGGCAACTACGCGTTCACGCCGACGACGCGTTCGACCTTCAAACTCGCGCATACGCGGGTAACGCAGAACGAGAGCTTCAGCGGCATGGGTCTGACCGGGGCGCCGGCGGGCCGCAGCGACCTCGGCGGCGCGCTCAACAACACGTTGGCGCAGGTGGGGCTGACAGCCAAACCGATGGCGAAGCTGACGCTTCGTGCTGACCTGCGCTACGAGAACAGGAAAGACAAGACGCCGATCGATGTCTACAACATCGAGGGGGCGACGACCTTCACCAACAGCCATACGTCGAACAAGAAGCTTTCCGGGAAGTTTGAGGGAACCTACCAGTTGCCCGCGAGTTTTCGCGGGACTCTGGGCGTTGACTACGCTTCGGTTGATCGGGGCGTACCGGTGGCGAGCACGGCGGTTGCCGGCCTGAGCGGGTTGCGCGCCAAGACCGAGGAGACCGGTTGGTACGGAGAATTGCGCCGCTCGGTCTCCGATACGGTGACGGGTTCGCTCAAGTTGCGGAGCGCGAAACGCGACGGGTCAGATTGGTTGACGGTGGCGACGTGCGGCGCGCTTCCGCCGTTTTCCTCGCTGCCGCGCGATTCCACCTGCTTCAGCGCCACCGGGGCATACCCGATGATGCTGCTCAATCGCAAGCGCGACACGGTGAAGGCAACGATCGACTGGGCCGCCACAGATAGCCTCGCTCTGCAGTTCGTGATCGAGGACGGCAAGGACAAGTACGTCGACGCGCCGGCCAACAGTCCGAGGGGTGCAAACGGCAGCGGGATGCGCGTCTACAGCACCGACGCGACGTTCTCCATCTCGGATGCCTGGAAACTTTCGGGCTACCTGTCGCGTTCCGAACAAAGCACGCAGGTGACACATTCGAGTTACTTCTCCGACGTCAAGAACACCAGTGATGCATTCGGCCTGACCCTGAACGGCAAACTGAACAGCCGTTTCTCTATGGGCGCGAAACTGGCGTTCATCAACGACAAGACAAAGTACGGGCTGGACGGGGGCTCGGCTGCG
>JBBQVP010000129.1:0-12267 GCA_038211455.1 Burkholderiales bacterium | reverse complement strand
GGTAGAGACCGGCGTCGATCATGCGGCGCGCGACGTCGAAGCTGAAATTCACGCCGTGCCCGAGGTCGAGGTGCACGCCTGAAGCCACTGCGTCGAGCAGTTCGGCGCTGGGCTTGGGACGCTTGCCGAGGATCCCGTCCTCGCGGCTCGAATAGCAATGGGCAATCAGGTCGCCCGGGCGCACGAAGTGCAACACCTCGGGCAGTACGGTTTCGGCACGCGGACGGTTGCGCTCGTCGGTCTTCCAGAGCTCCCCGGTGTGCACGTAAAGCGGCAACCCGGTGCGGTCGGCCATCTCTCGCGCGCGCTGGAGCATCACGCTGCCCCACATCGACCAGCTCGCCGACTCGCCGTGGCCTTTCACGCCGCGGATGACCGCCGGGTAGCGCTCGATGAAGCGCTGCATGACGTCGAGGTCGATCAGTTCCGGGCACTGGCCGATCGGCCCGCCCTTGGAGCCGCGCAGGGTGCCGGTCAGGTTGACCGAAAGGAAGGCGAGGGTTTCGGTCTGCGCGCGGTCGATGATGAATGCCTTGAACCCGTCGAATGTCCAGGCCCCGCTGCTGCCCTGGTCGACGATCGTTGTCGCACCGGAATTAAGTCCCGCGTCGTCCGGGTTGAGCCCGAAGTCGGTCACGTGCTGGTAGACGTGCACATGGAGGTCGATCAGTCCCGGCGTGACGATCTTCCCGCGGACGTCCCGCACCTCGGCGGCCTGTGCGGGATCGATGCCGGGCGCGAGGGCGGCGATCCGGTTTCCTTTCACGCCAACATCGAGCATCGCGTCGAGTTCCTGCGAAGGGTCGACGACGCGCCCGCCGCGCAGCAGCAGGTCGTAGGGTTTGGCATTCATGTTTTTGCCTTTAGGACATGGTCGGCGACAGCGGCGGCGCGGGTGAACCACACCCCGGGATAGGTCTGCACGTACTGCAGGAACTCGCGCAGCAGTACGAGGCGCGACGGCCGCCCGATCGCCTGCGGGTGCATGATCAGGTCGAACAGCGCGCCGCGCTCGTAGTGCGCGTGGAACTCCGCCTTCCAGATTGCGAGGATGTGCTCGTTGGTCTGGATCGCCCGTTGCCCGCGCAGGCTGTAGACCATGTAGGGCACGTCGTCGAGCGACCAGTGCCAGGGAAGTTCGACCACGCCGGTGGGCTTGCCCTGGTGCAGGTGCTCGTAGGGGTGGATGTCGTCCATGAACGAGCTGTCGTAGGAAAAGCCGTATTTCGCGAGCAGCGGGATCAGGCGGTCGGTGGTCTCCCCCGCCGGGCAGCGGTAGCCGCGCGGCTTGAGGCCGAACAGCCGCTGCAGGGCTTCGAGGCCGAGTTCGATCTCGCGCTCCTCCTCGACCGGGTGGTCCGGCTCAGGCCAGAAGTGCAGGTAGCCGTGGTGCCCGACCTCGTGCCCCGCCTCGAGGATTTCGGCTACCCGGCCGGTGTGATTCTCGGCGGTCCAGCCCGGCACGAAGAAGGTCGCCGGCACACCGCATTCGCGCAGGACGGCGAGGATCTCGGGAATCGCGATCTTGGCTGCGTAAGTGCCGTGCGAAACCAGCGCCGGGCGCCGCGCGTTGGTCGTGTCACGCGACAGCCACATCGTCTCGGCGTCGAAATCGAAGGTGATCATGACCGCGCACTTGCAGCCCTCGGGCCACGCGACCGGGACCGAGGTGCGGGAAACGTCGGGAGACAGCGGCAGGCGGTCGTCGGTATTCATGCGAACGATCTTACGGGCACCCTCGACCCGGAACAAGGCCATGCGCGAAACGCATCGACTCGCCAGTCCGGGCCACCCATCCCGGATTGGCGATAATTTGAAAGAATTTTTTTATAAGACTGCCTACTGGAGCAGGTTCCATGGCAGTTACTGTATCGATATCGGAACACAATCGCCGGGAGTTCCGATCGGCAGGCCCTGTTCTACCGCGGGCAACGCGTGTATAAACCTGACAGCGGACCCCCTTCAAAGCGGCGGAGTAAAACGATGAGCGCTCGGACCTGGAACCTGCGCGGCGAGTACATGGAAAGCTGCAATTGCGATTACCTGTGCCCGTGCATCTACACCAACCCGCAGGGCGAGGCGACACATGAGCACTGCACGGCACTCATGGTGTACCGCATCGACGATGGGGCCTGCGACGACACCCGCCTCGACGGCCTGAGCTTTGCGCTGGTAATCCGCTCCGGACGGATCATGTCGGAAGGCAACTGGATTTTCGCCTGCGTGGTCGACGAGCGTGCGGAAGCGGCCCAGCGCAGCGCGCTCGCCGCGATCGCCAGCGGCGAGGCCGGCGGGCGTCCCGGGATGATCCGCGCGAACCTCGTCACGGATTTTCGCGGCGTCGAGTTCCGGCCGATCGGGTTCGGGATGGACGGGCTGCGGCGCACGGCCGACATCCCGGGCATCTTCTCCTACGAAATCGAGGGCGTCGCCTCGCGTAACGGCAGCGGCGAGCCCTTCTACATCGACAACACCGCGCATCCCGCCAACCGCCGCCTGGCGCTCGCGCGCTCGAAGGAGACGCACGTGCATGCCTTCGGCCTGGACCTCGACCTCGCGGGTGCCGGCAACAACGGCCACTTCGCGCCGTTCAACTGGTCTTCCTGATCTGCCGCTACGCGCGATGGCTGGCGCTGTGAGTTTGCGCGGCACGGATCCCGCCGTCGCACCCGCAGCGCTGCCGCGCGCCGAGCGGATCGCAATCATCGCAGCGCTGGCCGGTCTGAGCGCGCTCTCCTGGGCTTATCTCTTCCATCTCGGTCACGGCATGAGCGCGGGGTCCGCCATGAGCGTTGCCTTCAGGCCCTGGTCGGCCGGGTACGCGCTGCTGATGTTCCTCATGTGGTGGGTGATGATGCTGGGCATGATGCTGCCGAGCGCACTGCCGATGATCCTTACCTTCGCAACCGTCAGCCGGCGGCAGCGCGCGCAGGGCCGCGTCGGCGCGCAGACTGCCGTGTTTGTCGCGGGCTACCTGCTCGCCTGGACCGGGTTCAGCGCGGCAGCGACTCTCCTCGAATGGTGGCTCGAACGGGCCGGGCTGATGTTGCCGATGATGCACGTGACGAGCCCGGTGCTCGGCGGGGCGCTCTTTATTGCCGCCGGGGCGTACCAATGGACGCCGCTCAAGAACGCCTGCTTGCGCCACTGCCGTTCGCCGTTCGATTTCGTCCTCAATGCCTGGCGCGATGGCAGCGTCGGCGCGCTGCGGATGGGCATGGGTCACGGCATGTACTGCCTGGGCTGCTGCTGGCTGGTGATGCTGCTGCTGTTCGCCGGCGGGGTCATGAACCTGTTGTGGGTCGCGCTGATCGCCGGCTTCGTGCTGCTCGAAAAGCTGCTCCCGGCCGGGCGATGGGTCGCGCGCGCGGGCGGTGCGCTGTCAATCGCGTTCGGCGCGTGGATGATCGCGCACTGACCGCTCAGTGCGCGCGCGGTTTCCCCGCGGTTGCGTTGCGTTCAATCAATGCGTCGACGATCACGGTGTCGGCATCACCGGCGCCGACCATGACGGGGTTCAGGTCGATCGAGGCGATCGTGCCGGACGCTGAGTCGAGCATCGCGCCGAGGCGTACCGCGAGCCGGGCGAGCGCACCGAGCGCAAGCGGCGGTTCGCCGCGCACGCCCGCATAGAGCGGCGCGATGCGCAGCGTGCGCAGTTGTTCCATCACATCGTCCGCGCTGAACGGATAGCGCAGCAGCGCGATGTCGGGCAGCGCCTCGACGTACTTGCCGCCGTCGCCGAGCATTACCAGTGTGCCGAAGCGGGAGTCGAAGCGCGCGCCGACCACGAACTCGTGCAGCGCCGGGCGCATCGCGGCGACGATCACCGCGCCGTCGGCGACGCGCATCGCGGCCAGCTTTGCGGCGATGTCCACGAAAGCGGCGGCGGTATCCGCGGCCGTCCTGCGGTTGAGGTGGACCATGCCGTGTTCGGACTTGTGCGGGACCTCGGCCGAGCAGCCTTTTACAGCGACCGCGCCGCCGGATCCGCCGAGCGCGGCGAACGCGGCGCTCGCTTCGCCCGGACTGCGGCACAGGCGATACGGCACCGCAGGGAACCCGGCGCCGGCGAGCAGCGCGAGGCTATCGGCTTCGGATAGGAAGCGTCCGTCGCCCGGGGGCAGCTTGACGACTTCGAACCCGATCGGCGCCGCCGCCGGCCGGCGCACGAGCGCGCTGTGCGCCATGAACTGGCCGAGCGCCGCGATCGCATCGATGTCGAACTCGAAGCCCGGGATGCCGGCGGCGCGAAAGGTCTCAAGCGATGCGGCCAGCGGCGCGGCGACGACCAGCGGATTGCCGGTGGCCGCGACATAGGCAGCGCAGTCGCTCGCGAAGCGCGGCACGTCGTAGCCGGCGCCCGAAGCGGCAAGGCTGACGAACACCGCGTCGGTGGCCTTGTGCTTTGCCAGCACCGGCAGCATCTGGCTGAACATCGCGTTGTTCTGCAGCAGCGCCGCGGTGAGGTCGATCGGGTTGCCCGAGGCGCCGAACTCAGGCAGCACGCTGCGCAGCTCGGCGCGCGCTTCGGGCGCGAACTGCGCGAGGACCAGGCCGTTCGCTTCGGCGGCGTCCGCGGCCATCACGCAGGAGGCGCCCGAATTGCTGACCGCAACGAAGCGCCTGCCCGCCGGATTCCAGCCCCTGAGGTAGAGGTCGGCAGCGTTCACAAGACTACGGATGTCCGGCACCCGCCAGATGCCGTGCTGGCGCAGGAACGCATCGACCACGCGGTCCTCGGTGGCCAGCGCCCCGGTGTGCGAATTCGCCGCGGCGGCGCCCTGCGCCGATACGCCGGCCTTGAGCGCGATCACCGGCAGTCCGCGCTCGCGCGCGACGCGCGCCGCGAGCGCGAAGCGCTCCGGGTCGGCGATCGCCTCGAGGTAGAGCAACAGCAGCTTGACCTCCGGGTCGAGCGCCACCGCGAGCGCGAAGTCCGCGACGGTCAGGTCGCTTTCGTTCCCCGTAGCGTAAGAGTGGCGCACGCCGATGCCGGACCTGCGCAGGTAGGCGTAGGGCACCATGCTCATCGCGCCCGACTGGCTCACGATGCCCACGGATCCGCTGAGGATCCCGACCTCGCTGATGATGGTCGAGAACGTCGCAAGCGCGCCGCAGGAGAAATTCGCCAGGCCCTGCGTGTTCGGCCCGACCAGGCGCATGCCCGCGGCGCGCGCGGTCTGCACCATCTGCTCCTGCGCGCGGCGGCCTTCCTCGCCGGTCTCGCCGAAACCCGAGGTCACGACGACCGCGATCTTCACGCCGCGCGCGGCGCAGGCAGCCACCGCATCGACCGCGCTCCGGCCGGGCACCGCAACCATCGCGAGGTCCGGCGCTTCTGGAAGCGCGACGAGGTCCGGGTAGGCCTTGAGCCCCTGGATCTCGGGGCGGTTCGGGTTGATCGGGTACAGGCGCCCCTTGTACCCCGCGCCCAGCATGTACTTGATCGGTCGTCCGCCGATCTTCTCGGGATTGTCGGAGGCGCCGATCACCGTGATCGACTGCGGGTTGAGCGCAGCTTCAAGCTGGTCGGCAGGCAGGATCGTGTCGCGGGTCATCTCAGCTCCAGTTGGCGTTGCGCTTCTCGCGGTAGGCGGACATCGCTTCGGCGAAATCCGCCGAGGCCAGTCCCTTGCGCTGGAATTCGAGGTAAGCGGCCAGCGCCGCGTCGAAATCCAGCATCGCGACGCGGTTCATCGCCAGCTTGGTGGAGCGCGCGCCCTGCGAAGCATAGGCCACCGTCTTCTCGACCAGCACATCGAATTCGGCGTCGCGGTTTTCGTCTGATACGAGGCGGGTGACCAGGCCGATGCGCTGCGCCTCCACGCCGTCGATCGAATCGCCCCACAGCGCCATTTCCTTGGCGCGGCCCATGCCGATGCAGCGCGCGAGGCGCCACACCGCGAGCCCCGGCACCAGTCCCTCCTTGCCGGCAGGCAGGCCGAACTTGGAAGAAGGCGTGCCGACCCTGAGGTCGCAGGCGAGGCCCAGTTGTACCCCGCCACCGAGCGAATAGCCGTGCATCAGCGCAATGACGACCTTGTCCATGGATTCGATCATGCGCAGGCACTCTTCCCAGAGCGCGAACGTGGCTTCGTTGAGCCGGCCTTCGGAGAGGTCCTTCAGGTCGATGCCGGTGCAGAACGCGCGGCCCTCACCGCGCAGCGCCAGGACGCGCGTAGCGGTGTCCGCCGCGGCGAGTTCGAGCGCCGCCTTGAAATCGTAGCGGGCTTCCAGCGACATCGCGTTCAGCCGCTCCGGTCGGTTGAAGCGGATCGTGGCGAGCTTGCCTTCCGCGCTGTAGATCAGCGTGTCGAAGTCCTTGCGCATGGGGTCTGCTCCTGGCTTTCGGTCAGTCTGCTGCGCGCCTTGGGTCAGCTGGTCTTCACGTAGCTCACTTCGAGTTCGACGTTGATCAGCGCCTGGCGCTTTTCTTCGCGCACCGCGCGCAACCCGCGTTCCAGCGCGCCCATCAGTTCTTCGGGGCGGCTGACGCGAATGCCCAGGCCGTCCGAGGCCTCGGCGACTTTCTCGAAGTGCGGCGAGGGCTCCAACGTGGCGAACGGCGGCTGTTCCATTTTGGATGCGGCTCCGTCGGGGTACATCGCCAGCGTCGAGCGGTGCACCGCGGCCCAGCGCGCGTTGTTGTACACGATGAAGAGCACCGGCAGGCCCATCGCGCGGGCGGTGAAGTGCGCCGCGGTCGGATTGCCGAACATGTAGGCGCCATCCCCAACAGTGCAGATCACGGTCTTGTCCGGCGAAGCGAGTTTGGCGCCAAGGGCTGCGCCCAGGCCCCAGCCGAGGCCGCCGGACGGTGAACTCGCGAAGTAACGGCCGGGTGAGCGGATCTGCATCTCCTCGAGCACCAGCGGGTATTCGTTGACGAAGATCGCATCCTCGCCACACTGCTCGCCGACGAGCTTGTTCAGGCACGCCGACAGGTACTTGGTGGAGAGCGATTTGGGCACGCTCTCCGCGCCGCTGCGTTGCGCGCTGCGCTGCGCCTCGCATTTCTTCGCCGCGGCGGCGGCGCGATCCTTCAGTGCGGTACCTGCCGGCGCACGAGTCTTCGCCAGATCGGCCAGCGACTCCAGCGTCGGCGCGACGAGCCCGGTCACCGCGATATCCGTGCGAAAGCCGCGCAGCGGGTAGCGCGAGAACAGCGGGTCGGCGCCGATGTGGACGACTTTCGCGTCGCTGCGCGGGCCGCCCTGCACCGGGATCCAGGGCACGTCGCACTCAACCACAATCACGAGGTCGGCTTCCTTCAGGAGCGCGTGCGGGTCCCAGCCGGCGGCGAGCGGATGCTCGGTGGACAGCGCCAGGTAGCGCGGACGGTAGTGCACCACCGGCATCGCCCAGGCTTCGGCAAACCGCGTCAGCGCGCGCGCGCCCTCGGGCGTGCGGCCGCCGTTGGCGGTGATCAGCATGGGGTTCTTCGCGGCCGCCAGCAGCTTCGTCACTTCTTCCATGGCCGCTGCATCGGCCGCGGGCGGCGAGGCGGTGGTGATGCTGGTCGTCGCGCCGGGTTGTCGCTTACCCATCGGCAGGCCGAGGATCTCGCGCGGCAGGGTGAGGTAGACCGGGCCGCTGGGCTCGGACCTGGCGATTGCGAGCGCGCGGTCGACCACCGTTTCCACCTGCTCGGGGTGGCGCAACTCGTAGTCCCACTTGACGAACTCGCGCAGCATCGCGCCCTGGTCGAAATGCTCCTGCGCCCAGTGGATGTAGTTGTTGCGCGCGCCCGGCACGTCGCCCGATTCGGTGATCGGCGTGCGTCCCGCGGTGAAAAGCATGGGAATGTTCTGGCGCGCCGCGTTGATGATCCCGTTGATCGAGTTCGCAGTGCCCATGCCCACGTGCACCATCATCGCCTGCGCCCGGCCGGTGACCATCGTGTAGCCGTGCGCCATCGCCACGCCCATGTTCTCGTGCGGGACGATCACCGGCACGGGCATTTTCGTGCCGGCCTTGAGGCCGCGCGCATACGCCTCGACGATGGGTGCAAAGTCGGTCCCGCCGTTGGCGAACAGATAGTCCACGCCGCGCGAGGCGAGCAGGCTCAGGTACGCTTCGCCGGTGGTCCTGGTTGCGGGCTCGGGCTCGGGCTCGGGCGCGGGCTTGGGCGAAAGTGTCGGAACGGATGCAGCGGCTTGGGCGGGTTTCATCGGTGTCTCCACATGGCTGGCAAGGCTGCATGCTACGCCGCAGCCGGCCTCGGTCAATCGCTGTTCCGCAGGCTGGTCGGCGGATTCGCATTGCGCACGCCGTTGCGCACGCCGTGGGGGTGCGCATTTGACGGCGTCGATGCGTTCGCGCAATCTTCGCTGGAAGAAAAGGAACCACAACCGTGGGCGTAAGCGTTCAGAAGCGCAGCAGGGATGGGGCGGCGCCGGGCAAGCCGCAGGCCTCGAAAACCCCGCGCCGGGTTTCCCGGGAGAGTTCGCTGAAGACCCGCGAGATGATCCTCGACGGCGCGCTCGTGGAGTTCGCGGAGAAAGGCTTCGACGGGGCGCGGATCGACGAGATCGCGCTGCGCGCCGGGGTCAACAAGAACCTGATCTACCACCACTATGGCAGCAAGGACGGCCTGTTCGGGGCGCTGCTCGAGCGCACCTACGAGACCATCCGCAGGCGCCAGAACGACCTGCACCTGCGCGGGCTGGACCCGTGCGAGGGGATGCGCAAGCTGGTGATCTTCACGGGCCGGGTCTGGGTGCAGCACCCGGAGTTTCTGCGGCTGCTGCAAAGTGAAAATCTAAATGGCGGGCGGCACGTGCGCGCCTCGGCCAAGGTGCAGCAGATCTACAACCCGCTGCTCGAAACCGTGAGCGAGCTGATCGCGCGCGGCGCGCGGACGGGGGATTTTCGCAAGGGGGTCGACCCGATCGACCTGTATATCTCGATCTCCGCGCTTACCGCGCATTACATCAGCAACCATCACACGTTTGAGGCCATCTTCGGGCAGCGTCTGATGACCCCGGCGCGGATCAAGCAGCGGCTCGAGCATGCCGCGGACATGGTCGAGGGCTACCTGTTGTCGAAACGGGTCAGGTAGCTGGCGCTCCGGTCAGCGCTCGTCACCGCGCGGGGGAATCAGGGGCATCACGAGCAAGGAGGGGCGTTCTCCTCCCGTGTGGATCGTAGTTTGGCCACAGAAATCTCCGTCAAGCGCATTTTTCGTATGCAGGATGCGGCCCGGAACACCCTCGAACTCGAGGTCCCGCCCGGTCAGCGTCAGGACCATCCGATATCCCTTCGGAAACACGATGCTGGTCGGCCACATCTCCAGATCCAGTTCGCAGGGTTCGCCGGGGACCAGTTTTTCCACCGCGTCATGCGGATGGAATGTGCGAAACGGTGTGCTGCGCGCCACATCGACGCTGCGGTGTGATGCGCGCAGCCAACCACGCGCGAGGGGCACGGGCTCGCTCGCACCCTGAAAAATCACCTCCCTGCCCTCGGGGTCGAGCGCGCGCAGCGTCGCGAAAATGTCCGCGTCGCGGGTCGACGAGGACACCCGGAGTCGTAGCGAAACGAAGCCGGTGAACTCGGTGTCGGCCGCAAACGGCGGGGAGCTGAAATCGAGTCGGCCGTCGGCCGCTGCGAACTGCACGTTTGCGGGGTTGGCAGGTCCGGCAAGAGAAAGCGTTCCGGTGGCAGCATCCAGATGAAAGCGCGTCGCCAGCGTGCGGGAGAGTGGAAACTCGCGTTCCATGCGCCGAACCGACGGTGCGCCCGGACGCCGGATGCTCAACTGCACCGGCGGCTCGTCCTCCCAGCCGCTGTGCAGTCCCTTCAGGTAGCAATCGAAGAAGCGCTTCTGCATCTCCACGTATTGCGGCAGGTAGAAGCTCTCGAAATGCGTGCCGTCGTGGAGCGAAAGCCACTTCCGGGTCGAGGCCGAGCGCATCCAGCCCTCGATGTTGCCGCGCAGGTGCAGGCCGGCGCCACCCCAGTTGCCCGCGGACAGCAGGGGTACCTGGATGCGGTCGAACTGCGGCGAGCGCTGGGCATGCCAGGCATCGTTCAACGGATGCCTGGCGATTTCCTCAACATAGGCCGCCCGGTTCGCTTCGAGTATCGTGGGCGCGAGTGGCAGGCCGGTCGTCGCCGCGCCCGTGTCGCGGTCGCGGTGCGTAGTCGCCGCGTTGCCGTTCTGGTTGGGCAGTACCTGCCGCGGCCACCACGCCTCGCAGAACGTGTTGCTGGGTATGCCGCCATGGTGGCTCCAGTCCCGGTAGTGGTCGGAGCCGCCTTCCCAGGGGATGATGGCCGCAAGGTGCGGCGGCTGCAGGGCGGCCACCAGCCACTGGCTGATCGCGTAGTAGGAGATGCCGAGCAGCCCCACTTTTCCGGTGGACCACGGCTGGCGCGCGGCCCACTCGATCGATTCGCAATAGTCCTGGATCTCGCGCGGCGAGAAAGGATCCAGGTAGCCCGGAGACTGCCCGGTGCCGCGGGCGTCAACCTGGATGAGCACGTACCCATGCGGCACCCACTGTTCGGGATCCGCGGTCTCCCAGCGAAGGTACTTGCCGCCGGACGCGCCGGCGAAAAGATTGGGATGAAGTTCGTTCAGCTTCTGCCATTGCGGCGCGTAGGCACTGGCAAAGTGGACGTCCTTGCCGTAGATGCCGTGCGCAACGATGACCGGGAATTGCCCCTGCGCGTCCGGGCGGTAGACGTTCGCACGCAGAACCATCCCGTCGCCCACCGTGATCGGTACGTTCTTCTCGGCGAGGAGCGGATAGCGCGACATCAGCGACGCGCGCGGCGACCTCGCGTGCCGTCATTCTTGTTTACCATTTGTTCTATCAGCATTGCCGAATTCGCATAAGTCCGTCTTGTCTGTGCAGTATGCCAATTTACTAATTGACTGGTTATTCAAGTTGATGTCAGGATAGCGATCGCTTTCGGAGAGCCTTCATAAGGGTCTCGTCCGGGGGGAAACATTGGGTGAAATCATGACGATAGCAAGGCATCCCATGCCTGCCGAGGTCGCGGCGCTGTCGCTTGACGAAATCGCGCAGAAGTATGTCGCCCGGTTTCGCGAGCGCAAGCCGGACTGGGCGGCGTTCGAAGACGCGAAGATCGAAGGCTACAAGCGGGCGCAGCACCGGTTCATCGGGGCCGGCGGCTCGGCCAAGCATGGCGAGGGGGCGTTCATTCCGCCGCGCGCCTTCACGCTGAGCATCATGTACGTCGAGCCCGGACAGGGCAATGCGCCGCACACGCACGAAGTTGAAGAGATTTTTTTCGTGCTCCAGGGGTATCTGACCGCGTTCATACAGGACGAAAGCGGACGCCGCATTGACGTGAGGCTCGGGCCCTGGGAATGCATCGCCTGCCCGCCGGGGGTGATCCACGGCTACATCAACGAGAGCCTCGAGCCGGTCTATTTCCAGGTCATGCTCGGCAAGGCGCGCCCGGAAGCCATGGGCTACGCGGATGAGGAGTTGTACCAGCGCCGTGCAGCGCACCTGCAAGACGGAGCCGCATGAAACTCCCTGCATTTGACTATGTCGCGCCGACCTCGCTCGAGGAGGCGATCGGGTTGCTCGCCGCGGGCGCCGGAAGCGCAAAGGCGCTTTCGGGCGGGCAGAGCCTGGTCCCGGTCCTGGCCTTCCGGCTGGCGGCGCCGCGCATGCTCGTCGACCTGCGCAGGATTCCTGGCCTGGATCGCATCGACATCAGCGCCAGTGGCGTGCGCCTTGGCGCAAAGGTGCGCTGGCGGGATATCCAGGACGACCGGCGCCTGACGGTCGCGCATCCGCTCCTGGCCGCCGCGATTTCGCATGTGGCGCACTACCAGATCCGCAATCGCGGCACCGTCGGCGGCAGCCTGGCCCACGCGGATCCCGCCGCGGAGATGCCGGGCATCGCGGTGGCCTGCGACGCCGAGCTGGTCTTGCGCGGCGCGGCCGGCACGCGCATGGTCGCGGCCGCCGATTTCTTCACCGGCGCGCTCTCCACCGTGCTCGGCGATGATGAGCTCATTGTCGAAGTGCGGCTGCCGCCCTGGCCTGCGGCGCGCCGCTGGGCGTTCGAGGAGTTCGCGCAGCGACGCGGCGATTTCGCGCTCGCCGGCATCTCCGCGTTCTACGATCTGGACCAGGTCGGCCGCGCAGAGAATGCGCATCTCGGCGTAATCGGGGCCTGCAAGCGCCCGCATCGCCTGCATGAGGCGGAGGATGTGCTGAACGGCCGGAAGGTGGATGCGGCCGCGATCAAGGCGGCTGTCGCGGCGGCACGCGCGGC